>NZ_JBFEGM010000030.1:0-797 GCF_047228845.1 Sporosarcina pasadenensis | reverse complement strand
CCATAATAGAGAAATTCGAGTAGCTCGAGTTTCTTGCTGGCATCATTTAAGATGTCAATTTTGAATCCGAAGATTCGATTTGTCTTTTCACCGACAGGGTCGGTTGCAAGACTTTATTTGTTGACGTTTTGCTGTTCAGTTTTCAAGGTTCATATGGTGGAGCCTAGCGGGATCGAACCGCTGACCTCCTGCGTGCAAGGCAGGCGCTCTCCCAGCTGAGCTAAGGCCCCATAAAAAGTGGTCGGGAAGACAGGATTCGAACCTGCGACCCCTTGGTCCCAAACCAAGTGCTCTACCAAGCTGAGCTACTTCCCGATACTTATAAATAATGGCGCGCCCGGAAGAATTCGAATCCACAACCTTCTGATCCGTAGTCAGACGCTCTATCCAATTGAGCTACGGGCGCATATTCATTTAATATGACACAATTTTGGTGCCGAGAACCGGAATCGAACCGGTACGGTAGTCACCTACCGCAGGATTTTAAGTCCTGTGCGTCTGCCAGTTCCGCCACCCCGGCGCATATAAATGGAGCGGAAGACGGGATTCGAACCCGCGACCCCGACCTTGGCAAGGTCGTATTCTACCACTGAACTACTTCCGCAAGAAAAGTGCGGGTGAAGGGAGTCGAACCCCCACGCCTTACGGCACTAGATCCTAAGTCTAGCGTGTCTGCCAGTTCCACCACACCCGCATATCATATCAAAATCAAGCAGTAAAAATGGTGAGCCATGCAGGATTCGAACCTGCGACCCTCTGATTAAAAGTCAGATGCTCTACCGACTGAGCTAATGGCT
>NZ_JBFEGM010000002.1:0-338069 GCF_047228845.1 Sporosarcina pasadenensis | reverse complement strand
GCGTCCAAAGCAATAGGTTACGCGTCCAAAGCAATAGGTTACGCGTCCAAAGCAATAGGTTACGCGTCCAAAGCAATAGGTTACGCGTCCAAAGCAATAGGTTACGCGTCCAAAGCAATAGGTTACGCGTCCAAAGCAATAGGTTACGCGTCCAAAGCAATAGGTTACGCGTCCAAAGCAATAGGTTACGCGTCCAAAGCAATAGGTTACGCGTCCAAAGCAATAGGTTACGCGTCCAAAGCAATAGGTTACGCGTCCAAAGCAATAGGTTACGCGTCCACAGCAATAGGTTCCGCGCTCAAAGCGAGAGGTTCTGCGCTCAAAGCGAGAGGTTCTGCGCTCAAAGCGATAGGTTCTGCGCTCAAAGCGATAGGTTCTGCGCTCAAAGCGATAGGTTCTGCGCTCAAAGCGATAGGTTCCGCGCTCAAAATGATAGGTTCTGCGCTCAAAGCGATAGGTTCCGCGCTCAAAGTGATAGGTTCTGCGCTCAAAGCGAGAGGTTCCACGCTCAAAGCGAGAGGTTCCGCGCTCAAAGCGATAGGTTCTGCGCTCAAAGCGAAAGGTTCCGCGCTCAAATCGAGATGTTCCGCGCTCAAAGTGAGTGGTTCTGCGCTCAAAGCAATAGGTTCCGCGTCCAAAGCGAGTCGCCCCGCATCTAAGCACATCCGATTCACTCTCCAAGTTCTATATCTCTCCCCCGGATATTATAGTGTAACAACGCCATGGGAGGGATGCTGTGTTAATTGATGGGGTATTTGCAGGTGGCGGATTGAAGGGGTTTGCTTTGGTCGGTGCGTACCAGGCGTTGGAGGATAAAGGGTATCGTTTCAAACGGGTGGCGGGAACGAGTGCCGGAGCGATTCTCGCATGCTTCATCGCGGCAGGGTATTCTGGCAAGGAAATTGAACAGATGATGCAGGAAGAGGATCTGCAATTATTGCTCGACCCTCGTCAGACAATCCTACCATTACCATTCATGAAGTGGCTGCTGCTCTATTGGCGCATGGGTCTTTATCAAGGAAAAGCATTGGAAGATTGGTTTTTCGAAAAGTTGTCGGCCAAAGGGATCTATAACTTTGCAGACCTGCCGCCCGGATCACTCAAACTCGTGGCGTCTGATCTGACGCATGGAAAGATGATCGTATTACCCGATGACCTCGTCCATTATGGCATTGAGCCGGGAACGTTTTCGATAGCGCGTGCGCTACGAATGAGCTGCAATATCCCGTTCTTTTTTGAGCCCGTCCGTTTCAAGGCGCCGAGCGGGGAGACGATCGTCGTAGATGGAGGAGTTTTGAGCAATTTCCCGATGTGGATTTTTGATGATGCGGAAGGCAGAAGGGAACGGCCTTTGATCGGCATGAAACTGAGCCATCGGAAAGATCAGATGGGTGGCAGGGAGATCAGCAATGCGCTCAACTTGTTCGAAGCACTGTTTTCAACGATGAAAAACGCACATGACGACCGATATATTTCCCGGAAGCACGAAAAGGATATCATTTTCATTCCAGTCGAGCAATATAGTGCGACGCAATTCAATATGGAAGATGAACAGAAGGATGCACTACTGGACATCGGTCGGTCGCGAACGAATGAATTTCTGCGGACTTGGCCACATTCTATGAAAGGAACCCGCAATTTCAGGATGATTGTCTAAAACGAAAACCGCCTGCACATATGTGTGCAAGCGGTTTTTCTTATTGCTTATAATCTTTTGAAGCTGTGGAATTTCGATTTCCAATAGCTGTTGTTTAAGCTGACGACTTGCGATTGCTTTCCGCCTGCATGGACGAACTTGTTGTTGCCGATGTAAATGCCGACGTGGGAAATCCCTTTACGGTATGTGTTTTGGAAGAATACCAAATCACCCGGTTTTGGAGTGCTCACTTTTTTAGATTGTGCATATTGCCCTAATGTATCACGGGCAACGGATTTACCGGATTTCTTATAAACATACTGAACGAAACCGCTGCAATCGAACCCTTTCGTCGTTGTTCCGCCGAAACGGTATGGAATGCCTGTCAGTGCAGTTGCGCGTGTAACGATATTGTCTGCCAAGGCGACATTGTTATTGCTTTTCGCGACTGATTTCTTAGTCAATAAAGTGCTGAGTGCCCAGCCTGTCTTGCCGTTCACTTTCACTTGATACCATACTTCTTTGCCGACTTTCTTTTCATTGACGTAAGTGACCTTTGTCCCTTTTTTCGCTAATGATAGAATTTTATAGTTTGTTCCTGCTCCAGAACGGAGATTAACATTATATGCTGTTGAATATGTACCTGTATGCGCTGACACGGTTTGTGTTGAAGGAGCACTTGCCTCCGCATCTGCTGCTGTAATTCCAAATGCCAATGAACCTGCTACGAATAACGATAAAGCAACTTTCTTC
Organism: Sporosarcina pasadenensis; assembly: GCF_047228845.1. Taxonomy (NCBI): domain Bacteria; kingdom Bacillati; phylum Bacillota; class Bacilli; order Caryophanales; family Caryophanaceae; genus Sporosarcina; species Sporosarcina pasadenensis. The sequence goes on along the minus strand of NZ_JBFEGM010000002.1, from coordinate 335,680 downwards.
ACACTTTTCCCCTATCTACCACTGATCTATATGGTTTGAAATTTTTGTATGTCTCGCTGATCACTCTTACAAGTGTAGAGACTGAATGTTACAGTACAGGGGCAACTATGTTACAAAATCGTTACATTGAGATGACGACCTTTTAATAAAAGTAGATAATGGAAATGTAGATTAATATTTCCTGCTCATCACTGTCGATTTCTGAATAATGTTATATTTGCGCGATGTGTATCCATTCTATTTCTGTTACATACTATAGGCGGTGTAACAGAATGGAGGGATATTTTTGATACAGATTATTCATATGATGGCAACTGTCCAAAATCATAAACGCACTACACAATCGAAACAAAACAATAGTGGATCATTGCGAATCCAAGGTTTGCGGAATGAAGAAAGACGGCTGAATGGGCGATAAATCCATTTAGCCGTTTTTTTGTGTTGATTTATACATATAATAGTCAGTGAATTTGAAAAATGGATTATTAACGACAGGAGCTGTCAAATGAAGAAAAAGTGGATTACGTTCGACTTGGATGGAACGCTCATGCAAAATCCTTTTGTCGGTCATGTATTCCCTGAAATTGAAAGAAGGATATTGCTGGAGAATAAATTACTTGAAAATATCATAGCACAACTTGTGACTGAGCATGAAACGCGTTTGAAGGACGGAAGGACTGCGGACGCCTATGACTGGGACGACATTGTCACGGATTATATGAAGGCGAATCGCCTGCAATCATCTATTAATGTGGAAGAGATTTTGAGTGGATTTTGCGAGGAACCGAATATTTATTTGTTGGAGGATTTGATTTGTGTGTTGGATGAATTAAAGCAAGCTGGTTTTTCATTGGCCGCCGTTACGAACGGTTTCACGAAATATCAATTGCCCGTCATGGACGTCTTGAAGTTGACGGAGCATTTTGATCTAGTTGTCACCCCTCAGGAGGCGGGCTATGCGAAGCCGGATGAAAGGGTGTTCGGTTCCGTCTTGGGACTCGGTGAAATTATTGCACATGTAGGAGATCGAATCGATCATGACGTCATTTCCGCAAATACGATTGGAGTCCGTTCCATATGGATTTGCCGTCAATTATCGGATTCCATGAAAAGTTTATCGCCGGCTGAACGGAGAGTGACAATGGAAATAAAAGAGCTTGTGCTACAAAAGTTGAAGAAGGAGACGAAAAAACATTTTGAAATGCTTCCTAAAGAGGCGATTCCTCACGAAGTGATTTATAGTCTTTCAGAATTGCCGTCCGTTCTAAGTAAGTAAAGGAACCCATTCTCCTGAAATTAAATATCAAAAATAGTTAAATAATTTAAAAGGGAATTTCATAGCTTCGTCGAATCTCTAATGATAGCAACGAAAATTGTGGAAATTGTAGAGAGGGTGGGGATTGGATGAAAGTCTTGAAGTTTGTTGCCGCGGGTTTGATGGCGTGCACATTGTTTTTTCACGGGGCCGGAGGGTACTCAGCATCAGCACAAACCGGCGAGGATCCAACAATCCGGATTGGGGTAGTCCCGAGCGTCGGTTCATTAACCGTTGGCGGGCAAGGAGCATTTGAACTGATTGACAAGTATACAGGTGAGGTTTTATTTACCGGAACGGATGAAGAAGTATTTGTGGAATTGGGCTCCGCTGCAACCGTTCAAAGCCATTACCGGCTTCAAGTTGCTTTCACAACGAGTCAAGCATATGTAGATGATTGGCTGCGACGGGCACACGCCGAAGGGTATCCGACGTACACCGAAGACTATAACGGCGGCTGGCGTTTGTACCTCGGTGAATTTCCGGCGGATGCTTCGTTTACAGTAAGAACCGCATTCAAGGATGAAGTCGTTGCAAAAGGATTGGCTGCGAGTGACGCGTTTTGGAAAGTGGTGACGATTGCTGAAGGCGAAACACAATTGAAAGTGACGAAAAATGGGGAGGAAAAGGAAACTGCACATCCAGTCCAATTGGTTGCTTCTTCCGGATTCGTCAAGATCAATGGGCAAACGTATCGCGGTCTCGCTGAAGTAGGCTTCAATAGCAGCGGAACGTTGGCAGGCATCAATCAATTAAGCGTCGAGCAATATTTATACGGCGTCGTTCCTCGTGAACTTCCGCCGGTTCCATATGGGGAAGTAGAAGCGCAAAAAGCGCAGGCGATCGCTGCACGTACGTACGCTTTGTCCAATTTAGGCAAGCGGAGCGCGGACGGCTATGATCTATTGCCGACGACTTCCGACCAAGTGTATGGCGGATATGGCGCGGAACATCCGATTTCTAATGAAGCTGTCGACGGAACAAGAGGCATTGTTGCTACGTATGAAGGCAAGCTCATTACAGCGGTTTTCCATTCAACGAGCGGCGGATTCACGGCGAATAATGAGGATGTGTGGACATCGGAAGCGACTCCTTATTTGAGAGCGAAGCATGTTGCACAGAAAGGGAATGACCTGAAATACGTCCCGGCGTTGGATATTTACAAGAAAAACGGCAGTGGAGAATCATTACGTGAAGTGAAGACTGGCGATTTCGAGGCGGATTGGTCCAGATATTATCGTTGGCATTTCGAATGGATGGCAGACGAAATCAGTGAAATCGTCGGAAGCTACTTCAATACGGAAGTCGGTCAAGTGTTGGAAATCAATGTAACGGAACGCTCCAGCTCGGGTCGCGCGGCCGTAATTGAATTCGTAACTGAAAATGGAACGTTCTACGAATACAAAGATCGCATCCGCTGGGCACTCCAATATATTAATGCGAATGGAGATCCGGCAGTGCTGTTAAGTACATTATTCATCATCGAGCCGATCAAAGATGAGGAAACGGAAGAGACTATCGGGTACAAAGTGGACGGCGGCGGATGGGGGCATGGCGTCGGAATGTCCCAAGTCGGAGCGGTCGGAATGGCTGAAAAAGGATATACGTATGATGTCATTTTGAAACATTTCTACACTGGAATTGAGTTGGAAACGAGATATTAATTCAGAAACGAAAAAGGCGGTAGTCGGCAGATGTATGTATTAGGAATTGACGGCGGTGGGACGAGGACGACAGGAATTGTCGCCGATGAGCTTGGAAATGTTTACATGCATGCGGTAACCGGACGGAGCAATCCGAACACGTTGCAGCAAGCGGAATTCGAAGAAGTCATTAGCGGGTTGGCAAGGGAGTTGAAAAGGCAGGGCGAAGCTATTTTCAATCAACTCTCCGTCTGTTTCGTAGGTATTGCTGGCGTCGGGGAAAGTGGACGGGACGCCGAAGTGGCGGCTTTGTTAGCTCGGGAGCTGCCAGCCGGAACGAAAGTAATTGTCCGAAACGACGCGTTCAATGCTTTATATTCCGGCACACTCGGAGGACCTGGCATCGTTCAGATTGCAGGGACCGGCGCCGTCACTTTAGGGATTAATGAAAACGGGGACGTCGCACGTTCAGGCGGATGGGGTTATTTATTCGATGATGAAGGAAGCGGATTTTATTTAGGGAATGAAGCGTTGAAAGCGGTATTCCGTTCTTTTGATAATCGCGGTCCAGCGACATCATTGACGGATCGGGTCACTGACTATCTTGCTGTACAAAGTGTCCCGGATATTATCGGCAAAGTGTACGGTAAAGAACATCCGCGTTCAGTCGTCGCGCCCCTTGCACGCCTTGTCATGCAGGAAGTACAGGCGGATGATGATGTGGCAAAAGAGATTGTGAAGAGAGCGTGTATCGAGATGATGCATTCAATCGAGGCTTGCCATAGCCGCTTATTCGATGAAAACCACCCGACGGCAATCGTGCTGTCGGGCGGCGTCTTTACCGATGCGGAGTTCTTCGCAGCTCAATTCAGTGAGTTAGCTCGTCATTCCATTCCGAACGCCGTTTTCCAAACGACGCACGTACCGCCTGTCGGTGGGGCGGTGCTTGCGGGATTGGCGGATCAGCAAACTGCCGTGGATCCGGAGTTCTCCAAACGTTTGAATGAACAGCTTCGAGAAAGGGTGACGCCATGACAATCGTACCTTTATCCGAAATCCCTGTGTCCGATATCGTGGAGCTGTGGAATGAAGAACTCGGCGATCGGTTTCCGATGAATGCAACTTTATGGAATCAAAACACGACAATGGAGCCGAATGTGCTTGAAGAAGGTTCGCTCGCAGTCATCCGGGAAGGGCGGCTGCGCGGAATCATTGTCGCAAAACGGTATTTGGAGAAGCTCGATACCCGGATGCCAACGACGATTGGATGGATTCAATGCATGGTTGTCGGAAAGTCATTCCGGAATGAAGGAATCGGAACTGAGCTACAAAAACTGGCGGAACAGGCACTCATTGATGCCGGAGTCGAAGAAATCCGATTGGGTCGTGATCCATGGCATTACTTTCCGGGCGTTCCTCTGGAGGATAAAAAGACTATCGGCTGGTTTGAAAAGCACGGCTATAAAAAAGGCGGCATCGAAACCGATTTGATAAAAGATGTCGGGGATGGCGAGTTGTATAAGCTAACGAATTCAAACGAGCATTATCGACTGTTGACGAAAGATGACATCCCTTTACTACTCACGTTTTTGGAACGGGTCTTTCCTGGCCGTTGGCATTATGAAGCGCTCCATTACGAATTGATTGGCGGTTCTGGAAGGGAGTTTATGGGGTTTTTCATTGATGGTGAACTGCAAGGCTTTTGCCGGATGAATGATCCGCAATCGCCGGTCATCGCGCAAAACGTGTATTGGTCTGCACTCATCGAAGGGGAGATGGGCGGCATCGGACCGTTAGGAATTGATCGTGAAATCCGGGGGCGCCATTTCGGAATCGATTTGGTGAAGGCTGCGGCGAACGAATTGATCGGAAGAGGCATTAAGGAAATTGTCATCGATTGGACGCAGCTCATAGCTTTTTATGAAAAGCTTGGCTTCACGCCATGGAAACAATACCAGTCGATGGCGAAAACGATAGGGGTGGAGTGAATGAAAGAAGCGGTACGGTCGTTTTTACAACGTGAAATCGATCAGCAAATTACACCGGGTGCGGTCATCCGCATCCGTCATATAGGGAAAATCATTCTCGAAGAGGCAGTCGGGACGAATAGTTTAGAAGAAGATAAGGTTCCGATAACGAGCAGCCATCTGTTCGACATGGCATCGTTGACGAAAGTGATGGTGACGTTGCCCGCCATTTTGCAATTATGTGAAGCGGGCGAAATCCATTTGCATGATAAAGTGGCGACGTTCATCCCTTCATTCGAAAAACACGGAAAAGAAAGCATGACGATTAAGCAGCTGCTCACCCATTCTTCGGGACTGATCGCGCATCGGCCGTATTTTGAAAGAAAGCTTTCGGCTACTCAAGTGTTGAAAGAAATCGAGGAGGAAAAGTTGGAATACACACCGGATACTGATGTCGTCTATAGCGATCTCGGATTCATTCTCCTCATGGAAATTATCGAAAAGGTTACCGGGCAGAAGATTGACGAGTATTCACGTCTTCATCTATTTGAGCCGATGGGAATGAAGGACACGGGATATACACCAAAGTATGAGCGGCAGCGGTATGCGCCGACCGAGTATTATGACCATTTGCAAGGCCATAAGTATGGGGTTGTCCATGATGATAATACGGAATTCATGGGCGGAATAAGCGGTCACGCAGGATTGTTTTCAACGATGGAGGATTTGTCCGTTTTCACGGCGATGATTGAAAACGACGGAATGCATGAAGGAAAGAGAATCTTGGATCCGAATTGGCTTGCGTTATCGAGACGCAATTTCACGCCGTTTGCGGGTGAAAGCAGAGGTCTAGGATGGCAACTGAAAGGGAGTGGAGCGAGTGCTGCAGGGGACTTGATGTCACAAAGCACGTATGGCCATACGGGATTCACGGGTACGAGCTTCTATATCGATCCAGAAAAGGAATTGACGGTCATGTTGCTTGCAAACCGTGTGTATTTCGGACGGCATCTTGCAGCGCTCCGCTTGCGGCCCCGCTTACATAATATCATCTATACATCATTGTTCTCATAGGGGGAATTGGTATGCAACATGTCATGATTGTCGGTGCGCATTGCGGGGATGGGGAGATCCAGGCCGGCGCAATCGCCCATAAATACGCACAGGCGGGGTATCGGGTAACGTTCCTTCATTTAACAGCTGGGGAAAAGGGAACCCCGCCAGATATGGATGTAGAAGAATATCGTCTGCAGAAGATCCGGGAAGCAGAGGCGGCAGCGGCCATTTTGGGTGGAACGAGCATCACACTCTCACACCGGGATGCCGAGCTGACATTCAATGAAGAAATCGTCAAAGAGGTGGCGACGATTTTCCGGAGAGAGAAACCGAAATTCGTCATTACGCATTGGGAGAACAGTATGCATCCCGATCACGAGCTTTGCCAAAAGATCGTACAGGACGCTTGGTTGAAAGCTTCCTTGCCCGGGTTCGACCTCGACGGGCTTCCGCCGCACGGGTTGCGCCGCGTGTTCCATAGTGAAAATTGGGAGGACATGGACGGCTATGAGCCGGATATTTACGTCGATGTGACGAATTCGTTCGATGCTTATTTGGAGGCGTTATCGTGCTATTGGTTCATCATGAATTCCACAAGTTTCCGATACTATGATTATTACAAAGCGCTCGGTACGATGCGCGGCTGCTTGGCCCGCACGACGTATGCACAGACGTTGAAGAATTCCAGGGGGCTTCATGTAAGAAAGGAAGGGCATATTCCGGGATTCCCAATTTAAGAAGAGATTTGAAGAGGGGGAAGCAACATGAAATTGCAACAGAAGGTCGGCCGATTGCTAATTGCCGGATTCAAAGGCATTAAGATGTCGGAAGAAATTAAACATTTGATTCACACATATCATATTGGGGGAATCATCCTATTCGGGAGAAATATTGGCACGCCTGAAGAAATTCTCGCGTTGACGAATAGCTTGCAGGAGGAAGCGAGGAAAGCGGGCTATGAAACGCCTTTGCTCATTTGCATCGATCAGGAAAACGGCGTCGTCAGGAGATTAGGGGAAGGGACGACGATTATTCCTGGCGCGATGCTTCTCGGCGCGACCTATGATCCGAAGAACGCAAGGAAGGCTGGATTCATGACCGGCAAGGAATTGAAAGCGCTCGGCATCAACTGGAATTTGGCGCCCGTCGTGGACATTAACAATAACCCGAAAAACCCGGTCATCGGTGTCCGGTCCTTTGGGGAAAAACCTGCGGATGTTGCGGAAATGGCAAAGCATTCGATTCTAGGCATGCAGGAAGCGGGAGTCATGACGACATTGAAGCACTTCCCGGGTCACGGTGATACGAGCGTCGATTCCCATCTTGACTTGCCAGTAATCGACCATAATCTTGACCGGCTGCATGCTGTTGAGCTAATACCTTTCAAGGAATGCATGGCGGCTGGGGCGGATGCTGTCATGAGCGCGCACGTCTATTTTCCCGCGCTCGAAGACAAGGAAAACGTCCCTGCGACATTATCCCACTCGGTCATTACGGGACTTCTCCGGGAAGAGCTCGGATTCGACGGCGTCATAACAACGGATTGCATGGAAATGGACGCGATTGCAAAAAGGATCGGCACGGTGGAAGGGTGTGTGCGGGCGGTCGAGGCGGGAGTGGACTTCGTCATGGTGTCCCATTTGCACGATCTGCAGGAGCAGGCGATCCTCCGGCTGGCGGAAGCTGTCGAAAGCGGCCGGATTTCCGAGCAGCAAATCGAGGAGTCGATTGAAAGGATCGAAAAGCTTTCCCGGAAGTATACATCCTGGAAAGAGATCGATGCGAATAACAAGGTTGCCGAATTTGTCGGCTCAAGGAAGCATCATGATGAGATGAAAGAGATTTATAAGCATGGCGTAACGGAAGTGAAAGGTCCGGGTATTCCGATTGCAGCGGAGGACCGAGTGTTGCTCGTCCATCCGAAAAACGAATACGCGATGATGGTCGAGGATAAACGGTATGCGACGCTGACGATGGCGGAGCAGTTGGAAAAGATTCACGGGAACGTAACATCGATGGAAATTGATAAAGAAACTCCGGATGAAGTCGACATGACCGAACTCGCGGGTCAGTACGACCATATCGTCGTGTTGACGCTGAATGCCGATAAGCATGAAAACCAGCGACTGCTCGTCAATGAAATATTGGCTAGCGGAAAACCGGTCGATGTCATCGCTGTCCGGTCGCCTTATGATGCAGCTTATTTTCCGAAGGCGAATCGGGTGATTTGCACATATGAATTCACAGAGTCGGTATTTGAAGTCGTCGCTGCTTATTTAATAGGAAAAACATCGATTACTGGTAGGTTGCCAGTATCTATCAATTGAATGAAAATTCTTTTTAGAGTAATAAATTAGTATTGATATTTAATTTCAGAAGGGCTAAAATGACAGTAAGCATTTTCAATGAGATATTTTGGAAAGGAGCATGCCGGTGAAACCAATGCGTGTCTGTGGATTAATGTCAGGAACTTCCTTGGACGGCCTCGATATCGCGGTTGCCGATTTCTCATATGACGAAGGAAAAGTCCGGCATGAATTGGTTCATTTTGTAACGGTGCCTTATGAGGATGAACTTAAGAAAGAGCTGCACAAGTTGATGGATCTGGCGGCGCCATTGCATCTCGTATCCTCAATGAATATGTTTCTAGGGGAAATATATGCAAATTCGCTGATAGAAGTTTTACAGGTAGCGGGCATTGGTATGGAGACGATTGACCTCATCAGCTCACATGGCCAGACAATTTGGCATGAGCCCGAAGTAGAACCGAACCGTTCTTATGCTCGCCCGAATACAATGCAAATTGGTGATATCGCCGTTCTCGCGGAGCGTACGGGTAAAACCGTCATCGGGGATTTCAGGACACGTGACATGGCAGCAGGCGGGCAAGGTGCTCCATTAGTGCCGTTTGCAGACCAGGTTTTATTCCAATCGGAGACGTCGGGACGTATTTTGCTGAACATTGGCGGCATCGCCAACTTGACAGTGTTGCCGCGGGTCGGATCGGAGCAGTCGATCGTTGCTTACGATACGGGACCGGGAAATATGGTGATTGATGCTTGTGTTGCAAAGTTAACGGGCGGGCAGAAATCATTCGATAAGGACGGCGAATTGGCGAAGGGTGGAACGGTCGATAATGAATGGCTGGATCATCTGGTGAGTCATGACTATTTCGCCGCACCGGCGCCGAAAAGCACCGGAAGGGAATTATTCGGGGCTGCTTTCTTCAAAACGTTCTGGGCGGAAGGAGATGAACGCGGTCAATCGGCCACTGATAAAATCGCAACCGCTACAATGCTGACGGCAAAAACGATAGCTACAGAGATTCAAAGATATATACAATCACATGACGTGAAGGAAGTGATCGTTAGCGGAGGTGGTGTGCACAATCGGACGTTGCTGGGGTTCCTGAAGGCTCAGTTGCCTGATGACTTGAAATTCATGACGACCGATGATCTGGGAATTGACGCAGATGCGAAGGAAGCGTTCGTCTTTGCATTGCTCGGCTATTTGGGCATCCACAAAATGCCGAACTCATTGCCCGCGGCGACGGGGGCGGAGAGAGCGACGATCATGGGGAAAATCGCTTGGGGATTATGAGCATTTGCAGGCGATTATGCGTACATTTTAGGTTTTATGCGTGATTAGCGGCGTTTATGCGTGAATCCAGTGAGTTATGCGTAGTTGCAAACATTTATGCTTCATTTCCGGGATTTATGCGCGTTTAGCAAATTTTTTGCGCATTTCCGCAATCCTATGCTTTTGGGCACTACCGTTTTACCTGCCGGGAATAAATAATGGGGAAATTCATAGAAAAATAAACAGGGGGTCAAAAAATGAAGAAAGTTTGGAAGAGATCCGCTCATGCGGCCTTGTCATTGGGGCTTGCAGCAACGATGCTTGCAGCTTGCAGTGAGAAGGAAGAAGCGGGAAAAGGCTGAAGAGTTCAAAGGGAAGATCACCATTTGGGATGGACCGAGATGGCCGGATGCGGATGATAATAAATTCCACTGGCTAGAAGAGAAAATCAAAGAATACGAAGAAGCAAATGATGGTATTGAAATCGAATTGGTGCAAGTGCCATGGGCGGAAATGGGAGATAAGCTAGGTGTCGCGATCGCGGGGAAAGCTTGGCCGGACATCGCTCCTGTCGATATTAGCGGAAGCGCGGTGAGCATCGATCATATTGAGCAAGGCGTTATCGAATCATTGGATCCGTATTTCGATAAAGAAGCAAAAAAGGACTTTTATGAGAATGCATTAGATGCTTATACGTATGACGGAAAGCTATACGGGATTCCGAATAGTATTACGTTGCACACGATGCTGTTGAACTTGGATCTATTCGAAGAGGCTGGCGTTGAGCCGCCGAAAGACGGCAAGTGGACGTATGAGGAGTTTTTACAGACAGCGGAAAAATTGACGTTCGACCGGGATGGAGACGGGAAGACGGATGTATACGGATTCTCGACGTATATCATGCCTGGTTATTACGAAGCATGGCCGTTCTTCTATAAAAATGGCGGATCGCCGCTGAACGAGGATATGACGAAGTTCACATTCGATTCTCCTGAGGCGGTGAAGGCGATCCAAGATTTGGCTGATTTGAAATTGAAGCATAAAGTCGCTCCGGAAACGCATGGCGGTAATGACGTCGGCGGAACATTCCAAGCGTGGGCGAATGAAGAGCAACGTACTGTCGCAATGGAACCGTGGGCAACATGGGCAATCGGTGCTGCACAAGGCGCGTATCCGACAAACTTCATGGTTGCTGAATATCCGTCAGGTGATAAAGATGCAGCAACAATCGGCGGCGTCGGCGGATGGGTCATGATGCACCAGGAAGATGTGAACAAGAAAGCGGCTGTCGCTGATTTCATGAAATTCATCTCCACAGCTGAAGAGCAATACCATATGGCACAAAATTATGGTATTTTCCCAGCGCGAATCAGTGCATCTGAAATGGATCCGTTCAAAGACAATCCGGAAATGACGCGCGCGATGGAAATGTCCGATCAAGTCGTCATGCTTCCACGTCATCCGGAATGGAGAAAAATCGATGAAGCGATCCAAAATGAGCTGCAACTCGTGTTCAATGGTGAAAAGACTGCTGAACAAGCCATGGCGGACGCTAAAAAAGCAGTAGACCAAATTTTGGAGTAACCGACTTGAATCAAGAAGCAGACCACATATTGAAGAAATAAAAAGAAAGCAGGCTATGCATCGCGTACGCCTGCTTCACTTTTAGGGGGTGTCAATGTGACTCAGATACCTATGGGTGCAGTGCCGAAAAAGAAAAAAGAAAAACTGAAAGTCATCGGGAAGCCGAGTGGGAGCCCTCGGAAACTGTTCTACGAAATGAAACGGAACTATAGTGCGTACCTCTTTCTGCTTCCGAAGCTCATTCTTTTCACGCTTTTCGTTGCAATCCCCGTTGTGTGGGCATTCGTCCTTTCCTTTCAGAAATACAAGATCTTCGGCAGTGAATTTGTCGGGTTCGCGAACTACATAAAAGTGTTCGAGAGCGATGCATTCCGCATTGCGTTGAAGAATACGATGCTTTTCACGGTCGTGACGGTCCCGTTTGGCGTCATTAGCGCCCTTGTGCTGTCGACGCTCATTTTTGAGTTGGGGAAACTGTCCCAAAGCCTGTTCAGGTCAGCGTTCTATTTGCCGACGGTCACATCGATGGTCATCATCGCGATGGTGTGGCGCTGGATGTACAATTATGATTTCGGTCTTTTCAACTATGTGCTTGGCTGGTTCGGCGTCGGTCCCGTCAACTGGCTCGGACAGTCAAGCACCGCGTTATGGGCGTTGATCATCATGCAATGCCTCATTCCGTTCGGTGTCGGGATCATCATGTATTTGGCTTCGATGGGATCGATCTCCCAATCACTATATGAAGCCGCACGGATGGATGGCGCGAGCAAGTTCAAGCAATGGATCCATATTACAATCCCATTATTGAAGCCAACGACGTTGTATTTAGTGCTGTTGAGCACGATTGGCTCATTCCAAGTGTTCACGCAAATCATCATGATGACAGGGGGAGGACCGGGGAGCGCGACCGAGACGCTCGTCCACCTCATTTACAAAACGGGCTTCCGGGATTTTGAATTCGGTTTGGCAGGAGCTCAATCAGTCGTATTATTTGTTATTATCCTCATCTTTTCTGTCATCCAATTCCGGGTGCTTCGCCATGATGAGTGATTGGAGGATAGGAAATGAAGAAAAAACCGCTTGATCGTTTAAACAAGCTGATTATATTCGGATTGCTCACTGTTTTTGCTGTCGTTTCTTTGCTTCCTTTATATTGGGTGTTCTCGACTTCCCTTCAACTAAGCAGCTACCAATCCCAAGACATGGAGCGGCCGGTGTCGTACGTCGATTCCAATCCGCCGAAAATGTATCCGATGGGGATTCCGCTTTATTTCAAACATTGGGGCGAGGCGAGAGAAGCAGCGAAAGCGGGCGAGACGCTCGAGGAAGCGTACCATCGTGACATGATGGACCATATCGTTTCAAATTCGTTCGGAAGCTTCAAGAACTTGTTCAAGAAGCATGATGTCGGGAAGTGGTTTTTCAACAGTATTTACATTGCAGTCGTCGTTACGATAGGCATCTTGCTCATCGACTCGATGGCGGGATATGTTCTGGCGAAGAAGAAATTCCCGGGGAGGAATCTGATTTTCTGGATCATCATTTCTACGATGATGATTCCCGGTCAAGTGACGCTCGTGCCGCTGTTTATCATGGTCGGAAACCTTGGCCTCATGGATACGCATTGGGCGTTGATCCTGCCTGATCTTTCAATGGTGGTCGGCTTATTCCTCATGAGGCAGTTCATGTATTCTATTCCGGATGAATTGCTGGAAGCTGCACGTATGGACGGCGCTAGTGAATGGCGGACGTTTTGGACAGTCGTCCTTCCGCTTGCGAGACCGGGACTTGCCGCGCTCGGCATCTTCACGTTCATGAGCGTTTGGAACTCGTTCCTCTGGCCGATCATCGTGCTGAATACCGCTGAATTATACACATTGCCTGTAGGGTTGAAAACATTGCAGGACGCGAACTTGGCTAGCTTTAAGTTGCTCATGAGCGGTGCTGCGGTTGCTGCGATCCCGATGATCATCGTTTTCATCTTATTCCAGCGCTATTTCATCCAAGGCTTGACGCTTGGCGGCGTGAAGGAATGATGATGGGGCTCAATCGGGTGAAGCTGGGCGTAGATGTATTTTTCGAGAGGGATTTGTCTGACTTGCGGGGGAAGCGGCTCGGTTTATTGACGAATCAAACAGGTGCAAATACCGGGCTCATCCCTACAATACGGTTATTCCATGAACATCCCGGGCTTCAGCTGACAGCCCTCTTCGCACCGGAGCACGGGCTGTTGACGAATGTGAAGGAAGGGGAGAAATTCACAGATGCTGTTCACCGTTCAACAGGCATCCCGGTATACAGCCTTTACGGAGAGACGAAAAAACCGACGGACGCGATGATGGAACAAGTCGACATCGTCATCTTCGATATACAGGATATCGGCGCGAGATATTACACGTATATCTACACGATGGCGTATATGATGGAAGCTTGCGCGCGGACAGGGAAAAGGATGATTGTCCTTGATCGACCGAATCCAATCGGCGGGGAAAGTGTCGAAGGGAATTTGGTCGATCCGGATTACACGTCTTTTGTTGGGCTTTATCCCATTCCGAGCAGGCACGGCATGACGGTCGGTGAATTGGCCGCTTATTTCAATGAAGAGTTCCATATCGGATGCGAATTGGAAGTGGTCGGGATGGAAGGTTGGGTGCGGCATTCATTCCATACGGAGAATGGGCTTCCTTGGATTCCCCCTTCACCGAACACGACGTCGCTCGATATGATGCTGATGTATCCGGGCACTTGTTTAGTGGAAGGGACCAATCTTTCCGAAGGGCGCGGGACGACGCAACCTTTTGAAATTATCGGGGCTCCTTTCATTGACGGTGAGAAGCTGCAAGATAACGTAAATGAACTAGGCTTGGAAGGGATCCGAGCACGTGCGCTTGCTTTCACACCGACGTATCAAAAGTATCATGGCCAGCTTTGCGAGGGAATTCAGCTGCATATTACGGATCGACGGACATTCAAGCCGGTGAAGTCGGTCGCTCATATCCTTGCAGTCATTGCATCAATGTATGCCGATAAACTCGAGTTTTTGGAATATGACAATTTGCGGCATCCGATGTTCGATTTGCTCGCGGGGAATGATGTTTTACGCAACGGGCTGCTGAATGGGGATCTGAATTTGTATCACGAGCAGTGTAAACGTGACACGGAGAAATTCATGGATACGAGAGAACGTTACTTACGCTATAGATAGGAAGGCGGACGATGGAAAAATTATCACTTCTGACGACTGAAGGATCCAATCCGAAGACGTCGCGGTTGGATGAAATGTCAATCAAAGACATACTGAAAACGATGAATGACGAGGATCAGACCGTTGCTTTAGCTGTCCGGAAAGTAATCCCGCAAATTGAAAAGACGGTTGAAAAAGTGGTGGAAGCTTTTAATAGTGGCGGCAGGCTCCTCTATGTAGGGGCAGGGACGAGCGGTCGTGTCGGCGTTATGGATGCAGTGGAATGTCCTCCAACGTTCGGCACTTCCCCGGATCTCGTGAAAGCAGTTTTAGCTGGCGGAAAAGGAGCGATGTATGAGGCCATCGAAGGCGCCGAAGATGATGAGACACTAGGAGCAAAGGACCTAGAGAACCTTCAAATAAACGGTCGAGACGTCATCATCGGCATTGCCGCAAGCGGCCGGACGCCTTATGTGAAAGGGGCTCTCGTGTACGCAAAGTCACGCGGTGCAACGACCGTCAGCATTTCCAACAATGAAAACTCGCTCATTAGCAACTGTGCAGACATACCGATTGAAGTCATTACCGGTCCGGAAATATTGACAGGGTCGACACGACTGCGTGCCGCGACGTCACATAAAATGGTTTTGAATATGATTTCGACGACAGCGATGGTGAAGACGGGCAAGGTGTATCAAAACTTGATGGTCGATTTGAATGCGAGCAACTTCAAATTACGTGAGCGTGCCAAAAAGATGGTTTGCACGATTACTGAAATGGATGAAGACAAAGCCGAATCCGTATTGAAACAGACCGGATACAATGTGAAGCTTGCGATCGTCATGATTCTGGCAGAAGTTGATAAAGAAAAGGCACAAACGTTGATTGAATCAGCGGATGGATTCGTA
This sequence comes from Sporosarcina pasadenensis, assembly GCF_047228845.1. Taxonomy (NCBI): domain Bacteria; kingdom Bacillati; phylum Bacillota; class Bacilli; order Caryophanales; family Caryophanaceae; genus Sporosarcina; species Sporosarcina pasadenensis. The sequence continues at coordinate 320,444 of NZ_JBFEGM010000002.1, read as the reverse complement.
GGCAAAGCCGTTACACTCGCTTCTATTAAATAGGGGAAGAAGGGTGATCTGCATGTACCGTACGTTTCAAAGCGGGGATGAAATAGGGATTGTAGGGTTGTGGAATGAAGTTCTCCTACACGATCCGATCAATGAAAAACGTTTCCGGACACAAGTTCTGCTAGATGTGAACTTCGATCCGGAAGGCTTGATTGTCGCGGTTGATGGAGAGCGGATTGTAGGGGCGATTTTGGCCATCACCCGGAAGCTTCCGATGATGGGGACCGATCTGGAACCGGATACGGGGTGGATCACCTTTTTCATGGTGCATCCTCATGTCAGAAGGCAAGGGATTGGCCATGGGCTGATGGAGAGGGCTTGTGATTACATCTGCAATCAAGGGGCAAAGAAAGTGTTCTTCTCTTCCTATGCGCCGAATTATTTCCTTCCGGGAATCGACGATGCAGCATATCCAGCCGGTTTCGACTTCCTTCAGAAGGAAGGGTTCCTGCGCGCCTATTCGCCGGTCGCCATGCATCGGGCGTTGACGGATTACGTATATCCAAAAGCCGTGAAAATTGTGAAGGCGGAGCGAGAGCAGGAAGGGTATATATTTGAATCCGTAAAGGACGGTGATTTACCCGCAGTCATCCGATTCGCGAATACCATTTTCAATCCCGATTGGGGACGTGCAATCCGTGAAGGTTTACTGCAAGGAATCGATCCGTCCCAAATTCTGATTGCCAAAAAGGCAGGAAAAGTCGTCGGTTTCGCCATGTATGGCGGCTACGAAGGAATTCGGGAACGTTTTGGACCTTTCGGGGTGGATACGAGCGAGCAAGGAAAGGGGCTAGGGAAGGTATTATTACATGAAGCCCTTCATTCCATGAAGAAAAGGACGATCCAAGGGGCCTGGTTCCTCTGGACGAGTGAAACGAGCTCAGCGGGTCATTTATATTTGAAAAACGGATTCAAGACATACCGTACATTCCATGTGATGGTGAAGGAATTGATGGATTGATGAAATTGGAGGGATGAAATTGGCAATCACGAGTGGCGGCTTAGTGCTGCTGAAAGAAATGAGGCATTTGCTCCCTCCTTCGGAACAGAAAATAGCCGATTATATTTTGGCAAACCCGCAAGACATTGTGACGATGACCGTTTCGGAACTCGGCGACGTGAGCCAAACGAGCGGGGCTGCCGTAACGAGGCTATGCAAATCGCTGCAATTGAAAGGGTTTCAGGAATTAAAATTGCGTATCAACGGCGATCTCGGCCGGAAGCTGGAAATTACGACGCGGGATATCCAGCCGAATGAGCCGGTAGCAACGACGATCCAGAAGGTGACGGAGCATGCTGTCCATACGTTGCTTGAAACAGCTGAACTGATCGATCCGAAACAATTGGAATGCGCCGTCGACGCGATTGTCAAAGCGAAGAATATCCACTTTTTCGGTGTCGGGGCTTCCGGGATTGCCGCAATCGATGCGCAACAGAAGTTTTTGAGGATCCATAAAGCCTCCACCGTCAGCACGGACTTACATATGGGGGCGACGATCATGGCGAATGTCGACGTGGACGATGTCGTCGTCGGCATCTCCTTCTCAGGTTCGACGTTCGAAGTGGGGAAAATCCTGGAGCTTGCGCAAGCGAACGGGGCAACGACGATCAGTCTAACGAAATTCGGCCAGACGCCGATTTCACAGATTTCGGATATACAGCTGCATACGTCGCCGGCGAAGGAAGCTAATTTGCGAAGCGGGGCGACGTCCTCGAGACTTGCCCAGTTGCACGTCATGGACATCCTTTTCATGTCGGTTGCCTCGAAGCAATTCGATACGACGATCACTTATTTGGATGCGACACGCGAAGCGATTGATGAAATCCGGAACGAGACATTCATGAAACGGAAAAAGTTAGCCGGGAGGTGAGAGCTTGACGTCATTCCTCATTCGTAACATCCAAATCGCCATGCCGGACGGAAGTGTCATCGACGGAGAAATCTTCGTGGAGGATGGAAAAATCGCAACTGTTTCCAGTGAATTCATTGAAGATTCCGCTCTGGAACGGATGGATGGCCAAGGCTGTCTTGTATTACCTGGATTCATCGATGTTCATATCCATGGGGCGGATGGCGCCGATTTCATGGATGGGAGCGAGGAATCATTTGAAAATATTGCAACCGCCGTACCAAGTGAAGGGACGACTTCATTCCTGGCGACGACGTTGACGCAATCGGAAAACGACATTGCAAAAGCCATCGATGCAGGTAGGAGGTTTATGGAGCAAAATGAATCCGGCGCTGAAATGCTCGGGTTTCATTTGGAAGGGCCATTCATCCATCCGGAACAAGCGGGTGCGCAGCCGGTCGAATTTATCCGGAAGCCTTCGTTTGATGTATTGGAAAGATGGTTTGGCGAAGCGCTCGACCATTTAAAAATCGTGACGCTTGCTCCAGAATGTGACGTGGGACTGGAGATGACCGAGCGGCTCGCAGAATGTGGCATCATCGTTTCAGGTGGCCACACAAAAGCGACTTTCGCGGACATCAGGCAGGCAGCCGAACGCGGTCTGTCACATCTGACCCATTTCGGCAATGCGATGAGCGGCTTACATCATCGGGAAATCGGAGCGGTCGGTGCCGGTTTCTTGCTGGAGCAGCTCCATTGCGAAGTGATTGCGGACGGAATCCACTTATCATCGGATATGATGAGACTCATCTATAAGTCGATAGGACCCGAACGGATTATCCTTATAACGGATTCGATGCGGGCGAAAGGATTGCCGGACGGATCATATACGTTGGCGGGTCAGGACGTACAGGTCGTCGGTGCGAAAGCGACACTGTTGGATGGGACATTGGCTGGCAGCGTCTTGAAAATGGACGAAGCGGTTCGGATGATGCGGGACATAGGGGCCAATTTGTCAGATTTGATAAGAATGTCATCCACCAATGCGGCAAAACGGTTAGGCGTGTTTGACCGAAAAGGAAGTATCGAGATCGGAAAAGATGCAGATCTTGTGCTCCTGGATGCCGAATTCCAAGTTCAGGCGACCATTTGCAGAGGGAAAGTGTGCTTTTCCCGTAAATGAAGGTTATAGGATGGTTTGGGGTAAGTGGCTCACTATGACGAAATGAGCAGTCCACGAAGTAATTGAGGGGGGAATCATGTATGGCTGAACTGAAATTGACCAATTTGACAAAGGAATATGACAAAGGGGTCGTTGCCGTCAAAGATTTCAATTTGGATATAGAGGATAAGGAATTCATCGTGTTCGTCGGTCCTTCCGGATGCGGGAAATCGACAACGCTACGAATGATTGCGGGATTGGAAGATATAACGGACGGCGATTTTGAAATTGACGGCAAGCGGATGAATGACGTAGCCCCGAAAAACCGGGATATTGCGATGGTGTTCCAAAACTATGCGCTTTATCCACATATGACCGTCTACGAAAATATGGCGTTCAGTTTGAAGCTTCGTAAAGTGAAGAAGAAGGACATTGACACAAAAGTTCAGGAAGCAGCCAAGATTTTAGGGTTGGAAGATTATTTGGACCGCAAGCCAAAAGCATTGTCGGGCGGACAGCGTCAACGTGTCGCGTTAGGCCGGGCGATCGTAAGGGATGCGAAAATATTCCTCATGGATGAACCGCTCTCCAATTTGGATGCGAAGCTCCGTGTGCAAATGCGTGCTGAAATCCAAAAGCTGCATAGACGTCTTCAGACGACGACGATCTACGTGACACACGATCAGACGGAAGCGATGACGATGGCGACGCGACTCGTCGTCATGAAAGACGGATTTATCCAGCAAGTCGGAACACCGAAAGAAGTATATGATTTCCCGAGAAATGTATTTGTCGGCGGTTTCATCGGTTCACCGGCTATGAACTTTTTCAAAGGGACGATGACGGAACAGGGATTTACGATAGGGGACACGACCGTTTTCATTCCGAAGGGGAAGCGCGAGATGCTTAAAGGGAAAGGGTATGCTGGGAAGGATATGATTCTCGGCGTCCGACCGGAAGATATTTATACGAAAGCGTCCGACATTGAATTGAATGGACAGGCGACGTTCCAAGCAACAATTGAAGTGGCGGAACTGATGGGGGCGGAAACGTATTTATACGCCTCATTGAACGGCTCCGACTTCATCGCGAGAATTGATTCCGATACGTCAATCCGCCCGTCGGATACAATCCCGCTCGCATTCGACATGGAAAAAGCCCATTTCTTCGATGTTGAAACGGAAGAACGCATTCATTAAATTGGAAAAGGGTTGCTCTCATGATGAGAAGCAACCCTTATTTTTGTATAGTAACTTTTATTGTTGAAGTTTATGTCCATCTTAAGATCCGTGATCCGGATTCTAATGAAAATGATCAATGCCGCGGTCATTTTCCACTGGGTGTCTTCTATCCTTAAGCAACGCAAGCCCTACCGACTCTTGCGTCCTTGCGACCCTTTAGCCGCGCCAGTGTGAATAAGTGTCCTCAAAAACAGTACGTAGAATGCCATGTCAAATTAAAAGTTACTATGGCGTTAACTGATTTATTATAACATGGTTGGAGGCACATGGCAAGTGGCGGATAATGTAGATGACTTCAAAAATATTTCCCGGGAATTAAACAATCTTCGACAGAACCTGCTTCATTTACACGAAAGAACAAACCGAAATAGAATCGGATGGGTCGTTGGAGGAAATATCTTCATTTGACAAAATATAATATTTTTACTCTGGAATAAAATGAGAGTTTCGCATAAAAGCCTCTAGTTAGCGAGTTATCGCAATATAATTGTCATTATTTCTACATCTTTCTTCTTGTTAAATCGTCTTTATTTCTTATATAATAATAGTATCTTTCTTAAGGGAGTTGGGGATGGCTTGAAGCCGAATTCAAAATTTGCAACTAAGATTGTCGTCCTTGTCGTTTTGGTCATTGGAATAGCAGCAAGTGTCGGATGGTATGTCTCGGGTGCAAATAAAGGAATGAATGTGTCGTTTTCGGAATTTGAGAAGACGATTCAGGCTCAAGAAGGACAGCCATTATCCTTGAAGGAAAAGGCTGATGGTACGTTGCAGTTAAAGACGGAAGAAGGGCTATACGTAACGCAAGTCCGTCCGCAAAGCCAACTGGCAGAACAATTAGTTGAACAATATAACCTTTCATATAGATTTGCCGATGGCGGCCAATTCAATGGCTTGATTGTCGGTGGTTTGATACTCGCATCGTTTTTGACGTTGATGATTCTTCATAAGAAAGGGAAGTTGGGGGTCGGCGTTTCTTCGATGAAGAACGGAGCTTCGAAGGCGACTCCGCTTCCTGAAATTACACTTAATGATATCGGCGGTCTTCCGGAAGAGATGAAGGAAGAGATTCACCAGACGCTGTCGATCATTAAAGATCCGAAACGTGCAACACAAGTTGGGATCCAAGCGCCAAAAGGGATTCTACTATACGGGCCTCCAGGAACTGGTAAGACATTGCTTGCCCAAGCGATCGCCCGCGAAATTGGTGCAACATTCTATTCGTCGAGCGGTTCAGCCTTCACGGAGCTGTTTGTCGGAGTCGGCGCTTCACGTGTACGTACTTTATTCCAAAATGCACGCAAGCAACGTCCTGCCGTCATTTTCATCGATGAGGTCGATGCACTTGCCGGCAAACGGAAAGAGCATGGCGGTGAGGAATCCGAGAAAACATTGACGGAGCTTCTCGTTCAGTTGGACGGCGGCAACGATAATGAAGGAATCCTTTTCATCGCGGCGACGAACCGGAAAGATATGCTCGATGAAGCATTCCTTCGTCCGGGCCGTATCGATTACACGTTCAATGTGCCGCTTCCTGACACGCACGGCCGTCGTGAAATTATCGACATCCATACGAAGGGCCGTCTGTTGGCGGAAGAAGTGTATGCATCATTAGATGTATTGGCCGAAAGTACGTCAGGTTTTTCCGGTGCGGAGCTCAGCTCTTTATTCGAAACCGCGAGCAAACGGGCAATCCGTGACGGCCGCGAAGAGATCGGCAAAGGAGACCTCGATTTCGCGATTGACCGGACAATTCTCGGAAGCACATCGCGTACGCTCAATGATCCTGATACGAAAAGAAGAGTCGCTATCCATGAAGCAGGCCATGCGCTCATCGCAGCACTTACGAAACCAGGCTCCGTCCGCAAAGCGACAATCATTCCGCGTGGACAGGCGCTTGGCTACGTAGCACCAATCCAGAAAGAGCTCCATTTACAGACGGCGAGCGAGCTGCTCGATCAAGTGAGCATGATTCTCGCGGGAGGCGTCGCGGAGCGGCTTTACCTTGGCGAGCATAGCATCGGCGTCAGCGGTGACGTGCAGCAAGCGAAGGAAATTATCGAACGGATGGTAGACACAGGTTTGCTTCAAGATGGATTCACACTGACATTCAATAAAGGCGAAAAAGAGTTGAAAATGCAGGCGCTCTTCGGTGAGGCACTTAAGAAAACGGAGACGCTCATCCAAGAAAATGCCGCGCAGTTTGAGGAATTGGTCAATGTCTTATTCCAGAAAGAGACATTGGACGGCTCCGAAATACAGGAAATCGTTGATTTCAAAGGCGTAGAAGAAGTAAAAGAGCTCGTCATCATTGTGTAATAAAAGGAACTCCTTGGTCCAATTGGGCTAAGGAGTTTTTTTGAATGAAACGTATTTATCGTAAAACAACCAATCTCCTTTTTACCCTTGCGCCTAATCTCACAAAGATAACGATAAAATACATGTCAAAAGTTTGATTAATAAGTAGCTAAATATTGCAAAAAGTCGCATGGTCATGCCATTTATGCAGTGGTACGATAAGTATGAAACCTTGTAATCTAATAACCTGATATGGAAAGGGAGCGGTTCACAGACGACCTACTCGCAAATGCACCATATTTTCAATAGATGAAGGGAGAATGGTTTCATGCGGAGTAAGAGATGGAGGAAGCGCTTGAATGGCTTTTTGGCAGCGGGACTTGCTGCAACGATGGTTCTGCCGTCGATTCCTGCAGTTGTGAAAGCGGAGTCGGTTGCAACAGATCTGTTCATTTCCGAGTATGTGGAGGGCAGCAGCTTCAATAAGGCAATCGAGCTTTATAATGGCACGGGACAAGCAGTTGATTTGAGTAATTATACGTTGGAGCTGTATGCGAATGGTGCAACGGCACCTTCTGCAAGACTGGCATTGTCCGGTGCGTTGGGACACGGCGAGACGTATGTCTTATACCATAAAGATGCGGTTGCCGAAATAAAGAACAAAGGCCATTATGAGAATGTGAGCGTCATCAATTTCAATGGTGACGATGCGCTCGTCCTCAAAAAAGCCGGCACAGTCATCGACTCATTTGGTCAAGTAGGGGCGCGTGCCAATTGGGGGACGGATGTGACGCTTGTGCGGAATGCATCGGTTACGAGCGGGGATTCAAATCCCGGAGATTCATTTAACCGGGATGGAGAATGGACTGTCTTTCCAAAGGATACATTCGATCATTTAGGGTCGCATCAAATGGATGGAACCCCAGGCGATCCGGATGATTCAGGAGACATTTCCCCAATCGGCGATGTACGAACAAAGGCACTTGGGGAAACCGTAACAATCAAAGGAACGGTTGCCGCCAAGTTGAAGAACACAATTTCCGTGCAGGACGAAACGGGCGGTATCGCTGTCAGGCCGACGAGCTTGAATGTGCAAGTCGGCGATGAAGTTACGTTGACTGGAAAGCTTGCGGATTACCGCGGGTTGCTGCAGTTGGATGGGGCGACAATCGTAGAAGTTACGAAAGATGCCGGAACTCCTGAACCTATCATCATTACAGGGGCGGAAGTCGGTGAAGCGGTTGAATCGCAGCTCGTCACTGTCCATAACGCAATCCTTTCGGGAGTTCAAAATGGAAGCGGATGGTCTAATTATGCAGCAACAGACGGAACGGGTGAATTCATCGTCCGTGATGAGACGGCGACATTAGGTCTCACTGTCGGAACAGCTTATGATTCAATCACTGGAATTGTCCAGCAGTTCGACAATGATTATCAAATTATCCCTCGCTCAACGGTCGATATTGTCGTTGACAGTTCCGTCATCCAGCCGGTTGTCGCGAGCCCGGGTGCTGGCACATTCGTCGACGGAGTGAAGGTTTCATTGACGACAGTCACGCCTGGCGCGGAAATCCTTTACACATTGGATGGAGCGGATCCAATCGAAAATGGTGCGACGTACGCAACGCCGATTGATATCCGAGAAGACACGACAGTGAAGGCGGTCGTGAAAACGGATGACGGTCGTTACGGCGACGTTGCGACGTTCACGTATACAATTACGGAGGCTCTACAGATCCATGACATCCAAGGAGACGGCCATAGATCTCCTTTTGACGGACAAACTGTGGAAGGTGTAGAAGGGATTGTCACATACAAATACGAACTGAACGGCTCGACATACTATCATATCCAAGCCCCGGATGACAAACGCGACGGCAATTTGAACACGTCAGAAGCAATTGTCTTATATAGTGGAAGAGATGCTTGGAATCTCTCTGTCGGTGACCTTGTTTCCGTCACCGGAAAAGTGAGCGAATATGCAATCGAGGGATATGCAGACCGTCAGGATACGGACTTGAAGACGACACAGATCAATGTTAGAAACGATCAAGGAGGCAAAGTGCAAATCCTTAAGCGCAACGTTCCGCTTCCAACACCGTTCATTATTGATGAAGAAAACTTGCCACAAGGGAAAATTGCAAGCCATCAGTTCGCAGAATTCGATCCAGCAAAATACGCAGCTGATTTCTGGGAAAGCCGTGAAGCGATGCTTGTGCAAGTCGGCAATGTGAAAGCGGTCGGACCTCAACAGCATGGCGACCTCGTCACGGTATTCGAAAATGCTGAAACGGAAACAGTGAATGGCGGGATTCTTTTGAAGGAGGACGACCAGAACGCAGAGCGAGTCCAATTCCGATTGGAGCCGAACGGGCCAGCGCGTGATTTCGAAGTCGCGACTGGAGACCGTTTCGCTGGACCGATTACGGGAGTTGTCGGCTATTCATTCCAAAACTACAAGATTTACACGTCTTTGAGTGACATGCAACAAGCTCATTCGAAAGGCGATGCAGTGCCAGAGAAGACGACGATCGTGAAGGATGCGGATAAGCTGACAATCGCTTCCTACAACTTGGAGAACTTCTCGAACAATAAATCAACGACTTCAGATGATAAAGCGAAGAAACTAGCGAGGGCATTTGTACAGGATATGCAAAACCCTGACATCATCGGCGTCACAGAAGTGCAGGACAATAATGGACCAAATGCAGGCGATTCGCGCGCAAATGAAAGCTATGTGCGCCTCATCCAAGCAATTGTCGAAGCTGGTGGTGTCCAGTACGAATACGTCAATATCGACCCGGTCAATAATGCGGACGGCGGACAGCCGAATGCGAATATCCGCGTCGGATTCCTTTACAATCCTGAACGTGTTTCACTCACGGAAGGAATTCCGCATGGAGATGCGACTTCGGCAACTCATTATGAAAACGGCAAGTTGACGCTCAATCCGGGACGTATCGCTCCGAATGATCCGGCATTCGACAGCAGCCGGAAGCCATTGGCAGCGCAGTTCGATTTCCAAGGCGAGTCGGTCATCGCGATCGTGAACCATTGGAATTCAAAAACTGGAGATACACCTTTATTCGGTTCTGCACAGCCGCCGGTCTATGGCAGTGAAGCGCAGCGTAAACAGATTGCGCAGCTCGTCTATAATTTCATTTCTGAAATCAAAGCTGAAAATCCGGTAGCGAATATCGTCTCTCTCGGGGATTTCAATGACTTCCAGTTTGCGGATGCATTGAAGATCCATGAAGGCAGCCTCATGACGAACATGATCAACCATGTCGAAACGGCTAACCGTTATTCGTACGTCCATCAAGGGAACTCTCAAGTACTCGACCACATTTTAGTGTCGAACAACTTGGCGGAACAAACGGAAATCGACATTTTACACATCAATGCAGACTTCACGGACATGGCGGGACGTGCAAGCGATCATGACCCAGTCATGGTGCAGATCGGCTTCGAAGCACCAGTTGTATGGGAGCCGGTGCCGATCAAGAAAGTATACAACCTTATCAATGAACATAAAAAACAGGTGATGATTGCGGAACCGAGCGTTTCCGTTTATATGGATGGGCAATCGTCATTGAAGGACGGCATATACTTGAAAGGGGACTATGCCGAGTTAACGGGTGAAGGGTTCAAGACGAATACCGTCATCTTGCAGCCGAAGAAAAAGGGCTTGATTGTCGACATGAAAGGGACGGAGATGGGCCATGTAATTGTGGAAGGCTCGCATCCGCTCGAGATTAGAGGCGCTGAAAATATTAAGAGGATTGACTTTGTGAAAGGGGCAGACGCTTCAAAAGTCATCTTCTACAACTCGAAAGGGAAGCGGATTGGCGTGCCGACGGTGAACAATGCGCCGGTCGTCACGAAGCCGATTCCTAATCAGGAAGCGAAGGCCGGGGAGAAGATTTCAATCGTCCTCTCTGGGCATTTCAGCGACCCGGACGGCGATAAGCTGACGTATTCCACAACGAAAGGGACCATTGATTTAACGAAGGACGTCCTCACGTTGCAATTGGAGGAAGGCAGCCATATCGTTGGAGTGACAGCAACGGATGGCGATAAATCCGTAACAACGAGCTTCTCAGTAACCGTCACGAAAGTGGAAGTACCAGCAGATGGTTATTATAAAGACGCGATCGGCAAGGAAGGGCAGGAATTGAAAGCGGCCCTTCACGACATCATCTCTGACCACTTGCAGCTCACCTATGCACAAGTATGGGATGCGTTGAAGGAAACGGATAAAGATCCGAACAATACGAACAACGTCATCTTGTTCTATTCTGGTGAATCTCGCTCCAAAGATCGAAACGGCGGGAATGTCGGCGACTGGAACCGGGAGCATGTATGGGCGAAATCGCACGGCAACTTCGGCACAAGCATCGGCCCCGGAACGGACATCCACCATTTGCGTCCGACCGACGTCCAAGTGAACAGCGCACGCGGCAACTTGGATTTTGACTATGGCGGTAGTGCGGTGAAGGGCTGTGACGGTTGCTTTAAATCGAGCAACTCTTGGGAGCCGCCTGATCGAGTAAAGGGCGACGTGGCGCGGATGCTGTTCTATATGGCAACCCGTTACGAAGCGGGCGACCGTGTCGACTTGGAGTTGAATGAACTGCTGAACAACGGCAGCAACCCATACCACGGAAAACTTTCTGTTCTCCTGGAATGGCATGAGCTGGATCCGGTCGACGCGTTTGAAATGAACCGCAACAATGTGATCGAACAAATTCAAGGCAACCGGAATCCGTTCATCGACCATCCTGAATGGGTGAGGTCGATTTGGCAAGTTGCTGGAACAGAGGATATTAGAAAAGCTTCATGATTACAATTAGACCAGAGGAGTTACTTTTCCTCTGGTCCTTGTTTTATCGTACAGGAAAATTACTCGCAAATGTGGAAACGATTAGTTAGATATCTTTACCTTTAAGACCAATGACTATTGACATATTAAGTTTCAAATCCGTTCGTCACTATTTTGACATATAATGAATGAAAGGCAATACAGTGAAGCAATCCAAACTCTCGAAGAAAAATATCAACAAAGCTCACCTGACTAAGAAGAGAGAATGAATCTGAATAGTAAAGAGTTGTTTGCCATCTATGCGTGACAATCATCCTTCCGCGAAAATAGAGGAGAGTGACCAATGGTATTACAAAACAACGAAATGAAGCCGATTGCAGAGAAACGTATTGGATTTACGATTGTCTTGCATCTATTTTTAATACTAGGAGCAAGTGCCGTTCCAGAAGACCGTTTTTTCTTTTGGCTTGCCATTAATCTAACCTTTGAGGCTTTATTGATCTTTCGTGTACTTACGATGTGGAATCGATACAAACACGATACAGAGCGTTACTATTCCATCCAAGCGTACTGGATGCTGATCGGGTTTTCGGTTTTCACGACCTTGCCTTTTGTAAGGATGAGCTATGGATCAGTAGCTTTCTGGCCACTACTCATTGGTACTTTGCTACTCTTCCTAGTAGGACATCTTTTGAAAGAGAAGATTGGAGAGGTCTTTGTAAATCCGCACAAGTTAAAGCAGCTTGTTATGTGGCCGACAGCTCTTGCTGGAATTGTTCTCATTGGCATTGCGATCATGACAGTTCTAAGGTTTCAATCGGTGGATGAGAATGTTGGAATTGCTGCCTTTTTATACATGCTCGGAGGTTTTGCAATATTCGTGGCAACCCCATTTTCGCTAACGAGAGAACGGATAGAAAAGCTGAAGGGAAACTGAAGAAGGAGTAGTTGGAGAGCTTATTTGGTTTTTTGAAAAATACGGGTCTGAATTCGCGATGACTAATAAAGAATGCCAAAGGAAGAAATCCTTTGGCGATTTTTTTATTTAATTTGAATGATCATCCGACTAGCTGGAAGGGTTGGCATGCGAGTCAGATTGACTGACAAGTCCTGGTTCCGGACGACTGTATAGTCAAGTTCATTTACAAGGAAAGAAAGACTTGCCTTCATGATCGCGACGGTTACATCTTCCCCTGGACAGCGATGGCCCCGCGCAGGATTTCCGCCGCCTTGTGGCACAAAATTATAGGGTGTCACTGTCTCTTCCAAAAAGCGTTCTGGATTGAATAAATCAGGCTGATTCCAACTTTTTGGATCGTGGTTCGTACCATATATGTCGACGAGCACCGTATCTCCCTTATGAAATTGATAACCTTTCCATTCAAAATCATTCCGGACCATCGCGCCTAGGAATGGTGTAAAAGGGTAATAACGGCGGACTTCCTCGGAAAACGCCTCCAAAAATTCATCATCTGTAGCCAATGCTAGGCGGTGCTGTGGAAAATCATGAAGAGCAAGTGCGCCAAAGACGATGAACCGAGCAACTGCCACAATCGGACGAATGACGCTGATCAATTCGACAGCGGCGATTTGCGCATCCAACAACTGTCCATTTTCATCGCGATGTGTTGCGATGACCTCGAGTGCATGATCGACTCCTTCGACCGCCCCGGAACGGTACTTTTCGATCAAGGAGCGGATCCAGTCCTCAGTCCGTTTCCGAGCTCTCCGGCCTTCCCGATATCTCGCACCGACTCCACCGAACGCATCAATCAAAGCTCCTAAATCGTATGCTCGCTTCGATACCTCAGATTCTTTCAGCGGCACACCCGCCCACAGACAAGCGACTCGGCATAACACTTCTTCAGCCTCATCGAATAAAATGACATTCTGTCCGCTCTTCCATCGGCTTGCCTGCAATCTCCATTGCTCTAACGTCAATTGGTGGACCCGCCTAATCCCGGCCTCTGTCATAAGCGATAAAAACATCATCTTCCTCACTTCGTGGGCCGTCCCATCGAGCGTCTGCACTCCGCCTTCTCCAAACAGCGACTTTTGAATCCGCTTCGGAACAGCCCCCGATCGTTGGAAACGGGATGTATCATAGAAAAGTCTCACTGCCTCATGACCTTTCATGCAGATCATCTTTTTGCCCATCAATCTCGTCTCAAAAATATCGGTTCCAAATTCGTCGAACCGATTCCTCATGAAGTGATACCCTTCCGTCAATAAATTAAAAGTATGATCAAAGCCTTTATCCACTGGTAATGACATGTTAATCCTCCAACTCCTATTCACGTTGTGATACTGTGAATATTCCCTGTTTGAGGAGTATTTAACATGTTCAATTCTATTCCACTTTCTCATAAATCCCTTCATCTACATAATAGAAGAAGTTTTCATCCGACATGAGCAGCCGCACTTCGGCATCACCGTCTGCGCTATTTGCAACGCCGTAAATGAGCAATTGTCCGTTTTCCGGCACGAAGAAGAATTCGGCATCCCCTTCCGGCGTCCGGTAATGATCGCCTTGGAACTTATCTGTGATTTCCTGAAGAGCCTTTTCATCCGCTTCGACTGCAAGAAAGGTAAGTTTATCTTCATAGTACCCGATCGTCATCTTTGCTTCGGGATAATTGAAATACGTTTCTCCATGTATTGTGTTCTCTTCCTCCACTATTTCAGGTTTTCCCCATATCGCCTCTGCGGTTGAAGGGGAATCCCCCAATTTCATTCCATAAACTACTAGATTGCCGTTTTCCATGTCGAAGAGCGGCGGTTTATTGTCCATCTCAATCGTTTGGTCAGCACCGTCCTCGACTGGATCTTGTCCATTAAGCTCATCGCTTTCTTCGACTTCGGCGCCGGATGGATTCTTATCTTCGTTGGTCGGCTCTTGTTCAGCTTTTTCTTTCGAACATCCCGCAACTAGTAGTATTGAAACTAGTACGGCATACCAAAGCTTTCGATTCATTTGAATTCATCCTTTCAATAGATATAAATCAGCTATCCCTCGTTAACAAGATTATCCAATAATTATCTCTGCTTATCAAACAAAAATAAAAACAGCCCATGTTCTATGGGCTGCAGTAAAGTTAATTTGTTTCTAAATGTGCCTTCAGTTCTGCCTTCACATATTCAAGCTCACCAGGATGCATCATATAATACCAAATTCCGTCCATTCGTTTTCCTTCGCCTTTTTCGAATTTGATTTGTTCAACGGATTTCGCAGCGTCCCGGTAATTTTTTTGCACTTCCACCATTTCATCGAACGTCATATTCGTCCGTACATTGTTGCCAATCGCTTCAAAAATGCTCTTATATTTCATTAAACTTGAGAGCTTGGCGCCTTTTTGCAATATACCTTGGATGACTTGCTTCTGTCTGTCTTGCCGACCGAAATCGCCGCGTGGGTCATCCATTCTCATCCGTACAAAGGCGAGAGCCTCTTCACCATCTAATGTCAGTTCGCCTTTCGGAAATGAATGTTTGTCAACAGTGAAATCGAGCGAATTCGTGACGGACACTCCACCGACCGCGTCAATGATCTCCTTGAAGCTTTCCATATTCACTTGGATGACATAGTCTATTGGAATGTCAAGAAAATGCTCCACTGTGGCGAGAGACATTTCGATTCCACCATATGCATAGGCATGATTCAGTTTATCTTCAAATCCCATCCCGACAATTTCTCCGTACGTATCCCGCGGGATGCTCACCATTTTTGTTGATTGAAGCGTTGGGTTGACTGTCAGGACAATCATCGTATCTGAGCGGCCTTTGTCACCTTTCCTCTCATCTACTCCTAAAACGAGAACGGAGAAGGGATCTTTCTCTTTAAACATGATCGGATCATCCCTTTTTTCCGAGTAGACGCGCTCCATCGGCTCATGGATCTGTTTCGCAGTTTCCGTCAGTTCACTCACAAAGAATAGCGCATAGCAAATGACGCTGATCAATAGAAGGCAAACGAAACCTCCCACCAATAATAACAACTTCCTATACGATTTTTTTGGGGTTTCCGCCATTTACATCTCCCACCACTCATTAAGAATTAAAATAGGATACTTATTAGCAGTTTACGCGGAGATTAACAGAAGTAGACAGATGGATTGTTATCTGAATATTGGTTATATATCTTGTAATCTGAAATATACGTTGGTAATATATTTGTAGATGACATTATGGCGCAAAGGGGAGAATATCCATGTTCATGACAGACGTATTGGGGGAATATGCGAAAAATCAGCCGGACAAAGTTTTCACTTCATATAACGGGAGGGAGTGGACGTATGGCGAGTTTTTCGAGAAGGTAAAGAAAGTGGCGGGCCATTTCCAAGCGGAAGGGTATAAAAAAGGAGATATCATCGCCCTTTATTCACTGAATTCCGACCTCTTCCTCGTCTACTATTTCGGCATTCAATTAGGCGGTTTCACCGTCATGCCGGTCAATACAAAATTGGCGCCACCGGAAGTGGAATACATCTTCAACCATTCCGAGGCAAAAGCGCTCGTATATGATAAGAAATTGGAAGACATCGTCCATCAGTCGAAACATCCGTTCAAAGAGAAACTTTCGATCGGTGAAGAAGGGGACATCGATCGTTTGCTTGCAGAGGATGTGGGGGCATTCAAACCTGTGGCAATGGACGGTGAAGACACGACGGTCGTCATGTACACATCCGGGACGACGGGCAAGCCGAAAGGGGTCATGTTGACGCATCAGAATATCATATCGACTGCGGAAATCTGGTCAGAGGCAATGTCGATTTCGGAAGCGGATAGGATGCTCATTTCGACCCCGTTATTCCATTGCGCTGCCTGCCATGTGTTCATGATTCCCGTAACGTATAAAGGCGGAACGATCATCATCGAGGAAGCTTTTTCGCCAATAGGAACGGTTGAGCTGCTCCAGAAAGCGGAGCCGACAATCTTCTTCGGAGTTCCCGCCATGTATACAATCATCCTGAACTTGCCGGAAATAAAAAACCTGGATCTATCTTCATTGCGCCTGTTCGGTTACGGAGCCGCACCGATGCCGTATGAAATATTGAAAAAGCTGAAAGAGACATTCCCGAATGTGAAAGTGCAAAACCTGTATGGGCAGACGGAAAACTCACCGGCGGCGTCCACACTAAAAGATCACCTTGCCCTTGAGAAAATCGGCTCAGTCGGGGAGGCTTTGCCGCAAACCGAAGTCCGGGTCGTCGATGAATTCGGGGAACCACTCCCGACCGGACAAGTCGGTGAAATCGTTATGCGCGGCCCGCAAGTGATGAAAGGCTATTTGAAAGACGAAGAGGAGACAAGGCGGGCAATCAAAAACGGCTGGCTCTATACGGGCGATCTTGGCAGAATGGATGAAGACGGACTCCTTTATATCGTCGACCGGAAGAAAGATATGATCATCCGCGGAGGAGAAAACGTTTATCCAGTCGAAGTGGAAGAAGTGCTTTATCAAATTCCAGGTCTGTTTGAAGCTGCAGTCGTCGGCGTTCCCGATGAAGTGTTAGGGGAAGTGCCGAAAGCGTATGTCGTCGCGAAGGAAGGGGCGACCCTCACCGAAGCCGACGTCATCAGCCATTGCTCAAGCAACCTCGCAAAATATAAAATTCCTGTAGAAATCGAATTCCTGGATGAACTTCCGCGGAACGCTTCAGGAAAAGTGTTGAAACATACATTACGTTCCGGAGTGCACTCAACGATATGACAAGAAAGCCCCTTCTTCAGTCATCATTGACTGAAAAAGGGGCTCCTTCAACTTCAAAAACGCATAGAATTTACGCATAAATGTCTCCAATAACGCATAAATCCCCGCAAAAGCTCATAAATGAAAATACTTACGCATAACCGCTCAGAATCACGCATAAACTTCTCCTAATACGCATAACTGCACACAATCACGCATAACCACTCCCGCTCAATCCCTCACATGCCTTTCAATTTATCCGCAAAGTCCTTCAAGCTCATATGCGAATGGACGCGTTGCCGATTCAACGCATAAATCGGGTCGCCGCGGTGGACATTGCCTTCCTCGATTGTGAAAGCGATATTGATGCCAGCATCCTTTAGTGCCAGAACAGCTTGAGGACTGCTCTTTCCGTATGGATACGCATGGGCAGTCACTTTATGGCCGCTTAAAATATCTTCGATCGTTTCATTCGCCTCACGTAAGTCGGCACGGATGGCAAAACGTGATTCCGACTGCAAATAACTCAAACCGTTAAGCGAATTGAACATATGGTAAGCATGTGTATGATTTTGATAGGAATAAACGTCAGTCGTCGATCGGATAGCATATTCAGAAACCATTCCGGGTTTGCCGATCCTGCTTGTGATTAGGAAGGATGTCGCCTTGAGGCCGTGGCGCTTTAAAATCGGGTAGCCCAATTGAATTGTGGACTCATAGCCATCATCGAATGTGATGAGGACGGATTTTGCAGGCAAATTGAGTTTGCCTTGCACCCATAACTCCAATTGCCTCGGTGTAATGGTTGTCCAATTATTCTTCTTCAAGTAGGCCATCTGTTCCTCGAAATTTTTCACTTCGAGAACAGATAGATTATCGCTCTGTTTAACTTTCGTCAAATCATGGTACATCAGAACGGGGATTCCAGAATCGATGACGATATCCTTTTTATTTATATAACCTGTCTTCCCACCGAAATTAATCGGATAATAGTCACCTTTTGCCCGTTGAAGCTGAATCTTCATTGTAGGTTGAAGCAACCCGATCTCATTTGCCCTTGGTGTAGGCGCATTCAGTACCCGGACATTCTTCGTCGTTTTTCCCCTGACCGGATAGGCTCCTTTTGTTGAACCGTAGCTGTCATTCACTTTTACGGCACGCTTCTTTGAAAATTTCACTTCTTCTCCGCCAATGACGGTGTGGTAGTATCGGTCCGACTCTTTCACAATAGATGCGGAAATACCTTTTTGGAATACCCCCACTTTTTGCGAATGACTATAAACTGGTGTTGTCTCTGTGATGTGAACGGTTGGTACGTTTCCCGCTTCCGGCATCAGTGGAAAAGCCAGAGTGAAGATAAGCGCCAACCAAAAAACTCTTTTCAAATGTCTTACTTCCTTTCATTTTCCGTCTGGCAGTTGAGTATTTGTACTTCTGAATATATTCAAGCTCGTTGACTCGTCGGATAAATTAGCTCTTCTATTTTCGTCACCCTTAATCTTCCCCAGTCATTTTGTTTCATGCTTCCCGAAGCATCTATGCCTCCTCCATGAGTTCGGTGATTTTCAGGCTATAAAATATATCGGTCAAAAGTCGTTGGTTGTTAGATATATTTTTTGAATGGGGTTAAGGTAATGATTAGACAGAATTAATGATCACATAAAACGCACCGCTTATCAGCCTTGTTGATAAGCGGTGTGTTTTGCTATTTAAAGTTTTACGAATACTACTTACGTATTCTACTTGCAGTTAGTATAATAGTAGGAACTCTATTCAGAAACGGGGAACTCAATTTGATAAGAAACCAAATGCAACGATTTATCATGCTGTTTGCCATTCTTCTCGTTATGCTGCCGCACACAACTACCGCTGCTGCGGAACCGATCAACGAAATTCGGCAACTCATTAAAGACTATTATATCGACGACGTTCCTGAATCGGTATTATCACGAAGCACAGGAAAAGAGATTACAAACGGGCTTGACCCCCATTCTGCATACATGTCCAAGACTGAATATGAAGCATTCATTAATGGGATTGAACAGCGTATCGTAGGAATCGGAGTCGTGTTGGAGGAAAGCAGTAACGGCATAAAAGTGATTTCCGTCATAACGGACGGCCCCGCGTTCAAGGCTGGTATTATTGCAGGTGACGTCATCACGCATGTCGACGGTAAATCCTTGAAAGGGAAGACGGTGCAGGCGGCAGTTCCATTGATCAGCGGAAAAGAAAACACAGCCGTCTCCCTAACGATTGAGCGGGAAAAGACGGAAAGGCCAATCGAAATGACGCTTCGCCGGGCGGAAATCCATTTGCCTACAGTCGAATCGGAAATGCTCGGCGGCGATATCGGCTATATCCGGTTGAACAGTTTTGCGACCGATTCAGGTAAGGAAATGGCAAACGCAATCCGGTCGCTTGAGGGCGCTGATAGATTCATTGTCGACATTAGGTATAACGGGGGAGGCTATATAACAGCCGCACAGGAAATTGCAGGATTTTTCCCAGGAGTGGAGCAAGCTTTCCAATTGAGAGAGAAACATAAGAAGCCGGCAATTTATCCTTCCGTGAATCAAAAACAGAAAATCATAGGTCCCGTATCATTGCTTGTGAACGAATTCAGTGCAAGTGCGTCCGAAATGTTGGCGGTTAACTTGAAAGAGGAGGAAGCCGCTATATTGTACGGAGAAAAAACGTACGGAAAAGGGACGATGCAATCGATGTTTGAATTCAACGATGGCAGCGTGTTGAAAATGACGACGGCCCGTTTTTATTCGCCGAAAGGCATTCCTGTCGATAAAGTCGGTGTTTCACCAGATGTAGTGACGCAGAAAGACGAAGAATTGACGACGGCACATTATGATCACCTGATTGCAAAATTACAAGATTACACGGCATTCCCTTCATTGGAAAATGTAAAGACGACGAAGAGATTCACAGTTAGCATGACGAAGGAAATGGAGTGGCGTCAACTTGGAAGACAGGCGGTCCAATTAATAGAAGTCGGTGGAAAAGAAAGCAGTGTCCGCATAGAAGTGAAGGATGGCAAGACGATTGAAGTAATTCCCGAGTCACCATTACTTTCTGGGAAGAAATATGTGCTGATCATCCATCCAGCTTGGAAGGATAAGACGGGAAAGGCAATAAAGAAAGGAATCTATCTTGATGTCACAGTAAAATAAATGAAAGTGAGAGCTTGTCCGTCAATGAATGGATGGGCTCTCATTTTCAATATAAGGAGAATCGATTCCACGCTTTGAGGAATGAATGGAACGTCGCTGAATCTCTTTCTCCAAAAGTTTGATGAACTGTGGGCAAAGATTTAGCGCGACTGCTTTTCTATACGAGTCCATAAGAAAATCATCCGGTATACTCAACAATTTACTCCTCCTCCTTGTCATAAAACTATTCCCGGGTGCATAACTTTAAGTTTGGCTGTTTTTACCTTACCAAATTTCAATTGTAAGAACAACCGTTCCGATATCCACAGTTAACGGTGGATAAGTTGTGGTTAACTTGTTTGTAAGCCGGTTAAGCCTAGGGGAGTGTGGTGGATAACGTGGACAATGTTATCCACAGATGGGGGAACTGCGAAAATTGTCGAAAGATTTTTCTGAAATTGCTATTTTATAAGAATTCACCTTGTGATTCTTACAGAATTCGCATACTATTAGATGAAAAACAATTGGGGGAGAGGAATCATGTTTCAATTTGATACGCTCGGTCAGGAAATTGTGGAAGAGCTCTCTAATTTGATACAGGAACAAGTCCTTCTAACGGATCGCCGGGGCTTCATCCAAGCGAGCACCGATCCGGATAGGATCAACCAATTCCATGAAGGTGCGTTGCTGAGCTTGCGGGAGAAAAAGATCCTTCATATGACGGAGAAGGAGATTGGTCTGTTACGAGGTGTCCGCAAAGGCGTCGTCCTGCCGATCGTCATTGAAGGGGAGCCGATTGCCGTACTCGGAATAACTGGCGAACCGAAGCATATCTATCCGCAGGCGCAACTCATCCTAAGGGTGACGGAGCTATTCATCCAAGACGCCATGAAGCGGAAACAGAAAGAGGAAAAGGTGCGTGAATTGGAATTTTTCGTTTTTGACTGGCTCACCACGGGAAAGAAAGATGTCCGTTTCCGTGAAAGAGGGGCTGTTCTCGGCATCGAAGTCAGCTTGTATAAACAAGTCGTCGTCATTGAGGTGATGAACACGGAAGATCAGTTCACAATCGACGAACTGGATCGTTTTATGTCCAATCAAAACATCCATCCCGATCTTCAAATGATCAGATGGGGACAAGATAAAATCCTCATGCTTTTGCCTGAGATGAATCAGGACATATTGAAAAATGAACTGGAATATTTCCTCTTATCTATTAAGAGAAGGAAAAAAATCATTGTGGCGGCGGGAATCGGCGGACAGACCGATTACTTCGATCTGTCGAAGTCGTTCATCCAAGCGGAAAGGGCGGCGAATGCTTCCAAAAAATTAGGGCGGGTCTTGTTCGAACACGAACTTCGTTTCGAGCTGATCTTGCAAAGCATCGGAGAATCGACCCGCGATGAATATATTCAGCGAACTGTTGCCCCGCTGCTCGAAGACGAGGAACTCCTGCACAATCTTCAAGTTTGGTTTAATGAAAACCAATCGATGCAAAACACAGCTCAAAAATTGCATATTCATAAAAACACGCTTTCGTATCGGTTGCAGAAGGTCGAACAGCTCACTGGACTTTCCGTTTCGAATGTCCATGACGTCCTCCTCCTCTATCTCGGAATCCGGCTTTTGGACGAAATGAAGTAAAAGATCCCTATTGAATGAAAAATTCAAAGGGGTCTTTTTATATACCCATATATTCCGTTGGATTCGTCTTCTTTGTACACGCAAACAAAAAAACGTCTAAAAATGACTGAAAACTTGTGCGTTTGTCTATATCATCCTAATCATCAGACTATTAGAATTAAACAAAGAATCAGAAATTCGAAGGAGGCTGCTTCATGGATGTGCAAGTGAAGGAGCGATTGATTGCCATTACGGGTAGTGCTCATGCGAAGTCGTCGACGGCGCAGAGATTAGCTTATTCTTACGACGCTACGGCAAATTTCCAGGCGCTGCCCGATTTAGTCCTTTCCCCTGCTTCTATCGAGGAAGTCCAGGAGATTGTGAAAGTTTGTGCGGAGGACGGGGTTCCAATCGTTTCCCGTGGGTCCGGAACGAATCTTGCGGCCGGGACGACGCCGACTTCCGGGGGAGTCGTCGTTTTATTCAACCGTATGAACCAGATTTTGGAGCTGGATGAGGAGAATTTGACGATTACGGTTCAGCCCGGCGTCATTACACAGGCCATTAATGAAAAGGTTGCGGAAAAAGGGTTGTTTTATCCCCCAGACCCAAGTTCGATGAGCATTTCTACAATCGGAGGGAATGTGAGCGAGAATTCCGGTGGCTTGCGAGGGTTGAAATATGGCGTGACACGCGATTATGTGAAGTCGTTGAAGATCGTCCTACCAAGCGGTGAGCTGCTGACGACGGGCGGAAAGCTTGCGAAGGACGTTGCGGGCTATGACCTGACAAGCTTGTTCGTCGGTTCGGAAGGGACGCTCGGAATTATCGTGGAAATCACATTAGGTTTGATTCCGGCGCCTGAGACGAAGAAGACGCTTTTAGTGTTTTACGACACACTCGAAAAAGCTGCGCAGACGGTTTCATCGATCATCGCGGCGAAAATCGTGCCGGCGACGCTAGAGTTCATGGACCAAGGCACGATCGAAGCGGTCGAGGAGTTCATGAAAATCGGCTTGCCGACGAATTGCGAGGCGATGCTGCTCATTGAACAAGACGGCGATCCGGCGGTCGTCGAAAAGGATATGGAGCTCGTCCACAAACTGTGCATGGCGCATGGCGCAACGTCGACACAGATGGCGCAAACAGTTGAAGAGGCAGCGCAGTTGAGCATCGCGCGCCGGGTAGCTTTATCCGCGCTCGCAAGGAAAAGGCCGACGACAATCCTTGAAGACGCCACTGTACCGCGCTCTGAAATAGCGAAGATGGTGAAGGCTGTCCAAGAAATCGCCGTGAAATACGATTTGCTCATCTGCACATTCGGCCATGCGGGAGACGGCAACTTGCATCCGACGATATTGACGGATGTGAGGGATGAAGCGGAAATGGCAAGGGTGGAAATGGCGTTTGCGGAAATCTTCGACCAAGCAATCAAACTCGGCGGCACGATTACAGGCGAACATGGAGTCGGCGAGATGAAAGCGCCTTATTTGGAATGGAAGATCGGCGAAGCAGGAATCAACACGATGAAAAGCATTAAACAGGCGATTGATCCGCTCAATATAATGAACCCGGGGAAAATATTCGCCAAGTCGGCGAAGAAAAGGGTAGTGGTGCAGCATGAGTAGTGCTCAGGCTGAGTTGATCCGGCAATCGTTCGTCACCCATGTCGATGAAAACAGGCTGATGGATTGCATGCGTTGCGGGTTCTGTCTGCCGGCCTGCCCGACATATATCCACTCCGGTTATGACGAAACCCAGTCGCCCCGTGGCAGGATCGCACTTATGAAAGCTGTCCGCGACGGTGATGTCGAATGGGACGGTTCCATCGAAGAGGCTTTCGACCTTTGCCTTGGCTGCAGGGCGTGCGAACCTGCGTGTCCCGCAGGTGTCCAATACGGAACACTCATCGAGGGGACGCTCGAAGCGATTCTTTCCGTTAAACCGCAGTCATTGAAGGAGAAAGCGATCCGGAAAGGGGCGTTCGACCATCTTTTCGCCGACCAGCGGAAGATGAAGACTGCCGTGAAACTGGTGACGTTCTATCAAAAATCGGGATTGCAGAAAGTTGTGCGGAAAGTCGGCTTCATAGAACTCTTCCCGCCATTCATGAAAGAGATGGAGAGGTCGCTGCCCGACCCGCCGAAAAAGCGACGGATGCTTAGCCAATCGACCGAAAAGAAGACGACAGTCGCTTTTTTCGCCGGTTGCCTCATGGATACGATGTTCCAGGAGACGAACCGGAATACGATCGATCTGCTGAACATGCTCGGCTGCGAAGTGGTCATTCCGATAGGCCAGCAATGTTGCGGCGCCTTGCAAGGGCATAGCGGTGAAATGGATCGGGCGAGAAGGAACGCAAAAGCGAATCTCGAAGTATTCGATCTGGATGGCATCGACTATATCGTCAACAATGCAGGTGGATGTGGAGCGTTCCTTTCTGAATACGACCGGTTGTTCGAAAATGATCCGTTTTTGCTTGCGCTGGCACAGCGGTTCGTCGAAAAGCAAATTGATATTTCCTCATTGCTCGTGAAGCTCGGCATTATTGATGAGCTATTGAAGCAACCGGTGACGGAGACGGATGAAAGTGTCACCTATCAAGACTCTTGCCACTTGCGGAATGTCAATGGGGTGAAGGACGAGCCAAGGGGAATTTTGAAAGCGGTCAAAGGCAGTCTATTTGTGGAAATGCCCGGTGCGCATCTTTGTTGCGGCTCCGCCGGTATATATAATTTACTTCAACCAGAAATGGCTTCACGAATTCTCGGTTCGAAAATGGAAGAGGTGAAACGGGTACAAGCAACGACAATCATTACGACGAATCCAGGATGTTTGCTTCAAATGAAAGTCGGCGTAGAAAGGGAAGGCTTATCCGGAACTGCCCGCGCCATGCATATCATCGATTTTATTCACGAAAAAATTATAGGAACCTACGGAGGGAAATGAAATGAAGATGAAAAAAGGCAAAATTCTAGGGGCGATCGGTTTAACGGCGATGCTCATGCTGGGTGCTTGTTCAAAAGATGACACGGGCAGCGCATCAAGTGATAAAAAATACAATTTGAAAATGTCCGTAACGGTAAACGACTCTTCCACATGGTACAAAGCTGCGGAAAAGCTCGCCAATGACATGAAGGAAGAAACGGACGGCAGGATCAATATTGAAGTGTTCCCGAATGAGCAATTATCGGGTGGGGACCAAGGGAAAGGCGTCGAGCTATTGGCAAAAGGGCAGACGGATTTGAGCTTGCACTCCACAATCATTTATTCCATTCTCGATGATCGATTCGGAGTGCCGAGTGCGCCGTTCCTGTTCAGTGAACATGCGGAAGCGGATAAAGTGTTCAGTGGAAAAGGCGGTGAAATGATCGGGGAAATCTTGAATGAAAAAGGCGTTGAATTGCTCGGGTTCGGGGAAAACGGTTTCCGTCAAGTGACGAACAGCAAACATGAAATAAAATCGCCTTCAGATATGAAAGGCATGAAAATTAGAATTCCAGGCATTAACATGTACACCGATCTGTACCGTGCATTAGGTGCCGACCCTACGACAATGGCATTCTCTGAAGTGTTCACGTCATTGCAGCAAGGCACAATCCATGGGCAGGAAAACCCAATCGATGTCATCCATTCTTCCAAGCTGAATGAAGTTCAAGATTATTTGACGACATGGAACTATTCTTACGATCCATTAGTGCTCGGAATGAACAAAAAGCTTTTTGATTCGATGAGCAAGGAAGACCAGGAGCTGTTCAAGAAGTTAGGAAAAGAAGCTGCGGCTTATCAAATCGAGCTTGCACGTGAAAAAGAAGCGCAACAAATTGCAGATCTAAAAGCTGCCGGTATGCAATTCTATGAGCCGACAGAAGCGGAAATGGAAGAATTCAAAGCTGCCGTTCAACCGCTTTACGAAAAATATACAAATATTTGGGGCGAAGATTTGCTTAAAGCATTCCAAGATCAATAAGTGGAGGGAACATGAATGGAAAGAGTGATTAGCAGATTAGAAGAGTGGATTGTTGTAATCGTTTTGTCCATCATGTCCACCATCGCATTTGTGAACATCCTTTCGAGGGGATTTGCGAACCATTCGTTCTCCTTTGCCGAGGAGATCACAGTGAATTTGTTCGTAGCACTCACTTTCGTCGGGACAGCCATCGGTGTGCGGCAATACGCACACCTTGGCTTTACACTCGTTTATGATACGGCGAATTTATTCGTCAAAAACATCATTACGATTCTCGTTGGTGTCTTGATGTCATTATTGTTTGTCATTCTCATCTATTTCGGGATTCAAATGCTCCTGTTCCAAGTGGAGATGGGACAAAAAACGCCAGCACTCGGATGGCCGCAATGGATGTTCTCAATGGCTATGCCGATCGGGGCGGCATTGTGCCTGTTCAGGACGGTACAAGCGACAATAAAAGAATTTCGTGAGCAAAACCGGAAAGGGGAGCAGTCGGTATGACGGCATTATTATTATTTGGTCTGTTTTTCCTGCTCGTTATGCTACGGCTGCCGATAGCGGTTGCGCTTGCCATCTCGTCCATAGCCGTGCTGTTCACAGGTAGCGGGATGTTCGGCCTTGAATTGGTCGCAGATATTATGTATTCGAGCGTGTCAAAGTTCACGTTGCTAGCCATTCCGTTTTTCATTTTGGCAGGCGTCATCATGGAGCAGGCGGGCATTTCAAAAAGACTGATCGAGTTCGCACAGACTTTAGTCGGTCATCGGAAAAGTGGAATCGTCTTCGTCACCGTCATGACGGCTATTTTCTTTGCAGCGATTTCCGGGTCTGGTCCGGCGACAGTCGCAGCAATCGGTGGAATCCTCATTCCCGCGATGGTGAAGAGCGGTTATAAAAAGGAGACGGCAGGTGGGCTTGTAGCAAGTTCAGGCGCAATCGGCATTATCATTCCTCCAAGTATCGCTTTCATCGTGTTTGCCGTCGTTGCGGGCGATCAGATTCCGGTATCGATCGGACGATTATTCATAGCGGGCATCATCCCGGGATTATTGCTTGGCGGCGGCTTCATACTTGCTGCAATGTATGTCAGATGGAAACAGGAGCGGACGGAAGGCCCTATTGAAGCGCACGTCCAAGAAAAGGCAACAGGTATGGAGCGCGTGAAAGCGTTCCTCAGTGCGTTTTGGGGATTGTTGATTCCTATTATCATTTTAGGAGGGATTTACGGAGGATTCTTCACGCCGACTGAAGCAGCGGTCGTTGCAGTGTTTTACGGATTATTCGTCGGTTTCGTCATCTACCGGGAACTGAACTTGAAAAAGCTTTACGACATATTGGTTGCCGCTTCGGTCCAGACCGCTACTGTCATGTTCATCGTCAGTGCGGCGTCCGTCTATGCGTATATCATAACGACGGAACAGATTGCGAGACAGATTTCCAGTGCGATGCTCGGCATTTCGGAAAATCCGATCATCATCCTACTGCTTGTCAACGTATTGCTGTTAATTGCGGGGATGTTCATTGATGCCATTTCCGCCTACTATATTTTCATTCCGATTTTACTGCCGATCATGCTCGTCATGAATGTGGACCCAACCGTTTTCGGTGTCTTCATGACAGTCAACTTGGCGATTGGTTTATTCACACCACCGGTAGGATTGAATTTGTTCGTAGCGGCAGGCATTTCAGGAACATCGATCGGCAGATTATCGATAGGGGTTCTCCCGTTCATCGTTTCTTCAATCATCATCCTGCTGCTCATTACATTCATACCGCAAATATCTACGTTTTTACCTGATTTATTAAACGTCAAATAGGGGGGAGTTTGGCATGAAACTTAAGGGGCAGACAGCAATCATCACGGGAGCGGCGAGCGGTATCGGGGCCGAATCCGCCGTCCGTCTTGCTAGAGAAGGCGCAAATACCGTCCTGATCGATTTGAATCCTTGTGCTAACACAATTGATTCCATTCAAGGGGAGATTCCTGAAGCGAACGTGTTGGAATGCCTAGGGGATATCCGTGATCCTGAATTCGTCAAAGCGGCTGTCGGTCGCGCGTCCGATTCGTTCGGGGAACTGCATATTTTAGTGAACAATGCGGGCACTTGCGGCAGGCTTGGAATTGACACGACGACACTCGAACTATGGGACCGGGATATGGACACGAATGTTAAAGCCGCATTCCTGTTCATGCAGGCGGTCGTCTATCCTCATATGGTCGAACAGAAATACGGGCGGATCATCAACATCAGCTCCGTTTCCGGCATCAACGGCGGAGTCACTTCGGGTGATGGCGCGAATGGACGATCCGGACCGGCTTACGCAGCATCGAAAGGGGCGGTCATTGCGTTGACGAAATGGGCGGCAAAAGAATTAGGCCCGCTCAATATTACTTGCAATTCAGTGGCGCCGGGGGCAACCGAGACGGGGATCACTTCCGGAGTTCCTTACGATGTAAGCGGGCAAGCGATTAAACGGATGGGGACGCCAGCCGATATCGCGGAAGCGGTCCTTTATTTTGCATTGCCGGAATCAGGCTATACGACCGGCCAAGTGCTGAAGGTCGATGGGGGCTATAGCTTTGGATAAGCGTATTCAAGCTGTGCATGACAGGAAGTCAGATCGGATTGCCGGTCGTTTCATGAAAGGCATCGATCTGTTTGAAGGGATCAAAGGCGTTTGTAAAAAGTTCGGGGTGGAGGCGGCGCAGTTTCAATGTCTCGGGTCGCTTGAGTACGCAACGTATGTCCAGCCGGATCAGAATGAAGACGGAACTTTGTACTATTCATCGGAAAATATCACGGATTCACCGGTTGAACTATTATCGGGAACCGGCTTTGTCGGGCTTGATATGGAAGGGGAGCTGGAAGTTCATTTCCATGGAATGATTGTGGACTGTAATAAAAATATAACCGGCGGGCATTTTATCGATGGCAAGAATCCGGTCGCGGTTACGATCGAGTTCATCCTATTCCCACTGAATGGCATCAAGATGCAACGTGACTTGGATGAAATTTACGGCATTCCTGTATTTCAATTTAGGGAGAAGGAGTGAGGGGTATGGAGACATTGGGGAAGTTTGCAATGAAGTCTGCCGCCGCCTATCCGGACAAGGTGGCTGTGAAGGATAAGGATCGGTCATTTACATACGAGAAAATGATGGAACGGGTTTTTGCCTTGACATCATATTTCCGGGAGTCGGGTTTGCAAAAAGGTGACCGGGTCGGAATTCTCATGGCGAATCGGCTCGAGCATATCGAACTTGACGTTGCTACGGCGCTCACGGGCGTCATTAAAATTCCATTGAATTATCGTCTTCATCCAAAGGAGCATGAATACATGCTAAAGGATGCCGACGTAAGTCTTATTATCGGGGATAAAGGATTGATTGAACCGATCGGGACGGACGTCGCTGTTTTGACGATTGGGGAGGAATACGAGCAAGCAGTCAACGCGCACCTCGGGAAGCGCCATATAGAGGAAGTCGGAGAAGATGAACTGTTCGCGATCATGTATACATCGGGAACGACTGGCAATCCGAAAGGCGTCATGCTGTCACATCGCAATATGATATCCGGCGCATTGTCGCTTGCAGTCGCTTGTGACACGGACTATGACGACATTATCGGGCATGTCGCACCATTGACGCACGGCAGCAACTTCCTATCGCACGTCGCCTGGCTATATGGCTTGACGCAAGTCGTATTCGATAAATTCGAGCCCGAAGAGTTCGTCAATGATTTGGCGAGGGAACAGGTATCGACGATTTTCCTCGTGCCGACGATGGTGAATTTGATGATTCAACATCCGAATTTCAATCCAGCGAAGCTATCAACATTGAAAACAATCAATATGGCGGGTTCGGCAATTGCAGCAAGTAAGCTGGAGCAGGCATTATCGCTCGTCGGCCCGATTTTCGCCCAAACATATGGGCAAGTCGAAGCACCGATGTGCATTACGATGATGCCGAAGCGTGAGATGGGGAACAGGATTGAGTCGTGCGGCCGAACAGGACTTTTCGTCGACGTGAAAATCATCGATGACGAAGGGAATGAAGTTGCAGACGGGGAAGTGGGCGAAATCATCTGCAAAGGATCCCTCGTCATGCAAGGCTATTGGAATAACAAGAAGGCGACCGAAGAGACGTTGAAGGACGGCTGGCTCCATACGGGAGACCTCGGTTGGAAGAGTGCGGAAGGGTATCTTCATATCGTCGACCGCAAAAAGGACGTCATCATTTCGGGAGGCGTCAATATTTATCCGCGTGAAGTGGAGGAAGTGCTCAATTTGCATGCCGGCGTAAAGGAAACTTGTGTTATCGGCGTGCCGGATGAAAAGTGGGGCGAAAATGTCGTCGCTTACGTCGTTTTGAATGGAACCGCAGAAGTGACAGAAGATGAACTCATCGCCCTGTGCATCGAAAACATGGCTAGCTTCAAAAAGCCGAAGGAAATTCATATTGTGGACGAATTGCCGAAGAGCTCGTACGGAAAAATCCTGAAACGGGAACTCCGCAGTAAGCATGAGGGGGTCAAGGCATGACGAATGTATATGTCCACGGCATCGGGATGACGAAGTTCGGCACGTACGTCGACCGCTCGATGAAAGAATTCCTTATGGAAGCATGCATTCAAGCGTTGGAGGATGCCGGCAATCCAAGAGTCGATGCTGTATATGTCGGGAACTTCATGGGCGGCGCCATATATAACCAAGAAATTCTTGGAGCAATCGTTGCGAATGAGTTAGGGCTTGGATTCATTCCAACAGCGAAGGTCGAAGGGGCTTGCGCTTCAGGCGGAATTGCATTGCGGCAAGGCATTATGGGCGTCTTGAGCGGGGAATATGAAACGGTTCTCGTCGCGGGCGTCGAGAAAATGAAGCACGCCACCACATCCGACGTAACCCAGGCGATTAATGCGGCGATGGACAATGATTCGAATGAAAAGCAGGCAGGATTGACGTTCCCGGGGTTTTTTGGTGTCTTGGCCAACCGTTATTTCTACGAAACGGGTGCGACGAAAAAGCATTTGGCGATGGTCGCCTTGAAAAACCGGGAGCATGCGCTCAATAATCCGCTCGCGCAATTCCAAAAGCGTGCGACGCTCGATGAAATACTGAATGCCCGCATCATCACGAATCCGTTAGGCCTGTTCGACTGTTCGCCGATGACGGACGGGGCGGCAGCTCTCGTCATCTCGAAGAACAAGTCGGGCGTGCATATCCGTTCATCCGCCCAAAGCTCGGGACCGACGCAAATGCAGGATGCGCAAGATATATTATCCATCCCAGCAATCCGGGAATCGGGCCGCCTCGCCTATGAAAAGGCGGGCGTCGGACCGGAAGACATTGATGTCGTCGAAATTCATGACTGTTTCTCGATGACGGAAGTGCTCGCCATCGAGGAGTTGGGCTTCTTCAAAAGCCGCGAAGGTTGGAAGGCAGTCGAAGAGGGACGGACGAAATCGACGGGAGACAAGCCGGTCAATACGAGCGGAGGATTGCTATCGCGCGGCCATCCGATCGGAGCGACAGGCATCGCCCAAATTTATCACCTCGTCCGGCAACTTCGAGGCACAGCTCCGAACCAAGTGGACGGAGCGCGACTTGCATTAGCTCAAAACTTGGGCGGTACGGGTTCGTATTCGACCGTGCACATTTTGGAGAGGGTGTGATGACATGAGAATCTTCAAATGCAATTCATGTGATTACGGAAGTGTTTCATCGAAATATACATGTCCGGCGTGCAGAACCGGCAAGCTTGAAGTGGAAGAAGTATCTCCGAAAGGAATGGTCTTCAGCTTTACGGACATCCATATCGCTCCCGCCGAGTTCGCGGACATCGCCCCTTATACGATCGCACTTATCCAGCTTGACGATGCGGATGTGAAAGTGACCGCCCGGATGGATGGGCCAGTGCAGATCGGCGATGAGGTTAATTTGGATAAGATCGATGGGGGCGCTTTTTTATACACGAAAATCTGATGGCTTGTGCTTGGAGTTGTGATGCGACTCTAAGCACAGGTCTTTTATCTTAATGTGAGCGCAATTGAGTAAGGAGGGAATCCATTGAAATTATTGCAAGTGGCGACAGGAATCGTTTCAAAATATTTGCCGTTATGGATTGTCCTTCTATCTATAATCGCGTACTTGGCACCGGATGTCTTCATTCCGATACGTGGTTTGACAGGCGCTGGGCTCGGAACGATCTTTTTTCTGATGGGCCTGTCTTTATCGACGGATAAACTGATGGCGGTCATTAAAAACCCGAAGTTTGCCTTTTTTGGTGTCTTCCTCAAATGGACAATGACAGTCGGCGTGTCGATAGCGATCGCTTATTTGTTCTTCAAGGACGAAGCGGAAATTGCGACAGGTGTCATTTTAGCGGGGACGGTTCCAAGCGGCACGTCCGCCAACATTTACACATTCATTGCAGGCGGCGAAGTGGCATTGAGCATTACGATGGCGACGATGGATACGTTCATTTCGCCAGTTTTGACGCCGACTCTCGTACAAGTGTTTGCGGGGAAGTTGATACCGATCGCGTTTTGGCCTCTGTTTCTCAATATTATTTATATCGTGTTCATTCCGTTGTTGGCGGGATTGTTCATCCAATGGAAGTGGACGAAAAAGGTTGAAACAATCAGGCCATACACATCCGTCCTCTCGCAGCTTGCGTTATTCATCGTCATCGTATCGGTCATCTCAAGCGCCCAGCAATCATTGCAGCAGAACTTATCGGTGCTGCCACTCGTATTCGCAGCAGTCATCCTTCAAGTGTGCATCCCGATGGCAGGGGGCTATTTCATTGCGAAGCTGATGAAAGTGGCTGAACAGAACGCCCGCGCCATCCTGTTCCATACGGGCATCTGCAACACCGCCCTCGCTGCGACGCTCGCAATGGAGCACGTCAGCTCCCTCGCCGCCGTGCCGGCCGTCGCGAATATGGTCGTCAACTTGACAGTCGGAGCGCTTGTTGCAAGTCTGTTTGAGAATAAATTCAAAATACCGAGGCGTGATTCGGTAGTCATCAGTGAATGAAAAGCGTAGAAATCGCCATGCCTGCGTATGTACCCCCTTAGTAGTTCATACGCTAAAGTATTAGCTAGTCAGGGGGTTGCACGTTGAAAAAGAGGACAATGAACATAACAGCTGTCATTTTACTTTTGCTCATGACGGCGGCTTGCGGCGGAAAATCACCAGCCGGCCAAGCCGCCTTTACACCGAAGGATGCCGTCGAATTGGCGACCGCTTGGACCGGGGCGGAAGCGATGATCCAGGCCGGCGGGCTGTACAAAGAGGGCGAGTACAAGACATTCGCCCATAAAGGTTTGGAATACCACTATTTGGCGTCTCATTTGGACTCCAAGAAGAAAATGAGAGCGGAACTGCAGAAGTTCGTGACGAAGAAGAAAGCGAAACGTTTCATGAAGGAAAACGGCATTTTGAAACATCATGGAAAATTGGCCTCACCTGAAGCGGGATCTCCACCTGGATCACTGCTCCTATGGGAAATCGCGACGGCAAGGGAAGTGAAATCGAAAAAAAGCAAGAAAACATTCGAATTGACAATTCCGATTGGTGACACGAGAACCGCGGAGACAATCATAGTGAGCTACGTCCACGTGAAAAGATCCGGCTGGCGGATTGATAAATTCAATGAGTAGAAGAGAAGGACCGTTATCTTCAGCAAGAACTCAAATTGCATCTAGCAAAGCACTCTCAACATTCTCCTCAAAAATCTTAATAAAAATCTCCATCCTAGCAAGTGATTTCCATCGACTACCTAAAATTTCACTTGTCGTATACTGCAGTCAACAATGAAGAAAAAATATTTTCAAATAGTCATATTCCTAACAATATGCAATATATCGCTAATGTAAGCGGATACAAAATATACTATTATTCATAATTGAACAATAATTATAAAAAGATAGTTGACGTAGGTGAAAATCCGATATATGATAGCAACAATCTATTTAGATATGTGATTCACTTCACATTATTCACTCAGTTCTAATAGTTGCTGGATGATTTGATTAGGAGAGATTGCATTGAGAAGTGACATGATTAAAAAAGGGATCGACCGTGCGCCTCATAGGAGTCTGTTGTACGCGACGGGAGTCAAAACGAAAGATTTGGAGAAACCATTTATCGGCGTCTGTAATTCATATATTGATATTATTCCAGGCCATAAACATTTGAATAAATTTGCTGAAATTGTAAAAGAGGCAATTTGGGAAGCTGGCGGGGTTCCATTCGAATTCAACACGATTGGTGTGGATGATGGAATCGCGATGGGGCATATCGGAATGCGTTACTCACTTCCGAGCCGCGAATTGATTGCGGATTCTGCCGAAACGGTCATCAATGCCCACTGGTTCGATGGAGTGTTCTACATTCCGAACTGTGACAAAATTACGCCGGGCATGCTCATGGCGGCGGTCCGGACGAATGTCCCTTCCGTATTTGTTTCAGGCGGACCGATGGAGGCTGGCGTATCCTCGTCAGGCTCACCGCTTTCCCTCACGTCGGTGTTCGAAGGGGTCGGAGCATACAAATCGGGTAAAATGACGGCGGAAGAGCTCCTCGACATTGAAAACAATGCATGTCCAACATGCGGATCATGCTCGGGAATGTTTACGGCGAACTCTATGAACTGTCTAATGGAAATGCTAGGAATGGCGTTACCGGGCAACGGAACGATCGTCGCGACTTCCGATGAGCGCCATAAGCTGATCAAGGAAGCTGCGAAGAACTTGATCCGCATGGTGAAAGAGGACGTCAAACCGCGTGACATCATTACGAAGGAAGCGATCGATGACGCATTCGCACTCGATATGGCGATGGGCGGATCGACCAATACGGTTCTACATACGTTGGCGATTGCACATGAAGCCGAAATCGAATATAGCGTCCAGGATATTAACACAGTTGCCGAACGGGTTCCATATTTAGCGAAAATCATGCCGGCATCCGATATTTCCATGGATGATATTTTCAAAGCAGGCGGCGTCAGTGCCATCATTAATGAACTTACAAAAATTCCAGGAGCCATCCACCCGGATCGCATCACCATTACAGGGAAAACGATGAGGGAAGATGTCCAGGACTATCATATTACAAACGACCAAGTGATCCGGACGAAGGATAATCCGTACAGCCCGGTAGGCGGCTTGTCCGTCCTATTCGGAAATATCGCACCGGACGGCGGCGTCATCAAAGTCGGGGCGGTCGATCCATCCATCAAGCAGTTCACTGGTGAAGCGATTGTCTTTGAATCTCAGGAAGATGCGCAGGAAAACATCGACAACGGCACGGTCCGTGAAGGGCATGTCGTCGTCATCCGCTACGAAGGTCCGAAAGGTGGGCCGGGCATGCCGGAAATGCTCGCTCCGACGTCAGCTATCCAAGGTAGAGGCTTAGGAACGAAGGTTGCGCTCATTACAGATGGTCGCTTCTCCGGGGCGTCCCGAGGCATTTCCATCGGACATATTTCACCGGAAGCGGCTGAAGGCGGCCCGATTGCATTAGTTGAAGATGGAGATATTATCGACATCGATCTGACGAACCGGACGATTGAGCTGAAAGTGACAGACGAAGTATTGGCGGAGCGCAGAGCGAAGCTGAAGCCATTTGAACCGAAAATCAAAAAAGGCTATTTGGCCAGATATTCAAAACTAGTCACGTCCGCAAGTACAGGCGGCGTCATGAAGATATAATAAATCGATGATGGGGCAAAAGGGGATAGATCCTTGCATTCACAGAGAGCCGGTCGTGCTGGAAGCCGGCAATGCAACTATCCACGATATCACCCCGGAGTGGAGTGCTGAAAGGGAAACTGAGTAGGCAATCCCGGGCTCGTGCAAGATGGGCTCGTTATCAGCGAATGGACTTCAATTTTGGAGTCCATTCACGAGGCGGCGAATGCTGCGAACAAGGGTGGTACCATGAAAAGCTTTTTCATCCCTTATACGAAGAACAGGGTTTCTTTGTGTGGGGAGAAAAGGCTTTTCTTTTTTATATAAAATAGGCGATTAGAAAAGTAAGGAGGAGTTCGTATATGAGTGCGGAAGTTCAAACGAAGCAGGCAGTTATGGAAATGGCGCCAGAGCCTAAGGAAGAAAAACAGAAAATTCAACCGATGGATGGTTCTGCTATCTTGATTCAAGGGTTGAAAGACCAAGGTGTCGAAGTCATTTTCGGTTACCCTGGAGGTGCCGTCCTACCAATTTACGACGCATTATACAAGGATCCGATTCCCCATGTGCTTGCCCGTCATGAACAGGGAGCCATCCATGCAGCGGAAGGCTATGCGCGAGTATCCGGCAAACCGGGCGTTGTCATCGCGACATCAGGTCCGGGTGCGACAAATCTTGTGACAGGAATTACGGATGCGATGATGGATTCATTGCCGCTAGTCGTCTTCACAGGACAGGTGGCAAGCACCGTCATCGGGACGGATGCATTCCAAGAGGCGGATATCATCGGCATTACGCAGCCGATTACAAAGCATAACTACCAGGTACAGGACGTCGCGGACCTCCCAAGGATCATCAAAGAAGCGTTCCATATCGCATCAACGGGCAGACGCGGCCCGGTTGTCGTCGACATTCCGAAAAACGTGGCTACAGAAATCTTTGTCACGGAGGAGGAACGCAATGCTGAAGTGAATCTTCCGGGTTATCAGCCGACGACCACTCCAAATTACTTGCAAATACAGAAGGCGGCCGAAGCAATCCGTTTTGCACGGAAGCCGCTCATCTTAGCCGGTGCGGGTGTATTGCACGGCCAGGCGATGGAAGAATTAAAGACTTTGGTTGAAACGAAACGGATTCCAGTCACGAACACATTGCTCGGACTTGGCAGCATTGCCGGAAACCATGAGCTATTCCTAGGCATGGCAGGCATGCACGGGACGTATACGGCAAATATGGCAATTAGCGAGTGCGACGTATTAATCAATGTCGGCGCACGATTCGACGACCGGTTGACAGGCAATCTGGAAACTTTCGCGCCGCATGCGAAAGTCATCCATATTGACATCGACCCTGCTGAAATCGGAAAAAACGTCCCGACCGACATCCCGATCGTGG
The DNA here is from genome assembly GCF_047228845.1 of Sporosarcina pasadenensis. Lineage (NCBI taxonomy): Bacteria > Bacillati > Bacillota > Bacilli > Caryophanales > Caryophanaceae > Sporosarcina > Sporosarcina pasadenensis. The sequence goes on along the minus strand of NZ_JBFEGM010000002.1, from coordinate 283,496 downwards.
CTGATTCGAAGGAAGCATTGAAAGCATTGCTCGATCAGGATTTCCATGCACCTGACTCCGACGACTGGATCGCTTACTTGAATGGTTTACAGGAAGAAGCGCCGTTATGGTACAACGTCGACGAGCACGAAATCCTGCCGCAAGAAGCAATTCAAATGATCCATCGTATTACCGAAGGGGATGCAATTGTCACGACGGACGTTGGACAGCATCAGATGTGGGCGGCCCAATATTATTCATTGAACAATCCCGATCATTGGGTTACGTCGGGCGGCCTCGGAACGATGGGCTTCGGATTCCCGGCTGCGATTGGTGCGCAACTTGCGAAGCCGAATGAAAGAGTCGTTGCAATTGTCGGCGATGGCGGTTTCCAAATGACTGCACAGGAGTTATCCCTTCTACAAGAGTTGAGAATTCCGGTGAAAGTCGTCATCTTGAACAACGGAGCACTCGGAATGGTGCGCCAATGGCAGGAGACGTTCTACGATGAACGCTACTCACAGTCATTGATTCCCGTCCAGCCGAATTTCGTCAAGCTCGCGGAAGCGTATGACTTGAAAGGGTATCGGATTACGAAAAAAGAGGACGCTGAACAGATTTTCCGCGAAGCGCTTCTATCGGATGAACCAGTACTCATCGATTGTCGGGTGAAAATGATGGAGAACGTCTATCCGATGGTGGCGCCAGGAAAAGGACTCCAGGAAATGATCGGGGTGAAGAACAAATGAGAAGAGTCATATCGGTCACAGTCATCAATCAAAGCGGAGTATTGAACCGGGTAACGGGATTGCTCATGAAACGACAATTCAACATCGAGAGCATCTCTGTCGGGCATTCCGAACAGCCGGGCATGTCGAAGATGACATTCATCGTCCATGTGGAAGATGAACGGAAAATCGAACAGCTCGTCAAGCAACTGCAAAAGCAGATCGACGTCATCAAAGTGAATGACATCACTGACAAAGCGATCGTCATGCGGGAGCTCGCGCTCGTAAAAGTCGTCTCACCACCGCATGCGCGCAGCGAAATCAGCAGCATCGTCGAACCGTTCCGCGCAACGGTCATCGACTCAGGGAAGAACGTCGTCACATACCAAGTGACCGGCGCACCCGAGAAGATCGAAGCATTCATCGATCTCGTCAAGCCTTATGGCATTAAAGAATTAGCAAGGACCGGAGCAACGGCATTCACCCGTGAAATCCAAAAGGTCAACTCACCACAGTTATCCATTTTAAAATAATCTCTATTAAGTTTGTAAAACTTGTTGATTGTAGCGAAAGGCGGCGACTCCTGCGGGAAAAGCGAGACAGACGAGACCCCGGAGGGAGCAAAGCGACTGAGGAGGCTCGGCGCTCGCCCGCGGAAAGCGTCCGCCTGTAGCGAATATCGACAATATAAATATAAAACCTAAAATCCAAGGAGGAATTTACAATGGCTAAAATGTATTACAACCAGGATATCAATGAAGGACTACTACAAGGAAAGACAATTGCAGTCATCGGATACGGCTCACAAGGTCACGCACACGCACAAAACTTGAAAGACTCAGGATTCGACGTAGTCGTCGGCGTACGCCCAGGAAAATCTTTCGATCAGGCGAAGGAAGACGGCCTTGAAGTGAAAACAGTAGCGGAAGCGGCTGAACAAGCGGATCTGATCATGATCCTTCTTCCGGACGAGCGACAAAAGAAAGTGTATGACGAAGAGATCCAACCAGCATTGAAAGCAGGCAAATCCCTCGTTTTCGCGCACGGATTCAACGTCCACTTCGGACAAATCGTACCGCCTGCAGACGTCGACGTATTCCTTGTGGCACCGAAAGGACCTGGACATCTCGTTCGCAGAACGTATGAAGCAGGTGCTGGCGTACCGGCATTGTTCGCGGTATACCAAGACGTTTCAGGGCAAGCAAAAGACGTTGCTCTCGCATATGCGAAAGGAATCGGTTCAGCTCGTGCAGGCGTACTTGAAACTTCATTCAAAGAAGAGACGGAAACTGACCTATTCGGTGAGCAGGCAGTACTTTGCGGCGGATTGACTTCCCTCGTCAAAGCCGGCTTCGAAACATTGGTGGAAGCGGGTTATCAGCCTGAGCTAGCTTATTTCGAAACGATGCATGAATTGAAACTGATCGTCGACCTCATGTACGAAGGCGGCATGTCCGGAATGCGCTATTCAATTTCCGACACGGCTGAATGGGGCGATTACGTATCAGGACCGCGTGTCGTTGATGCGGATACGAAAGCACGCATGAAAGACATTCTAACGGAAATCCAAGAAGGTAAATTCGCGGAAGGCTGGATTGCAGAAAACGAAAACAACCGCCCGGACTACAATGCGTATAAGGAATCGGAAGCGAAGCATCAAATCGAAGTCGTTGGAGAAAAGCTTCGTGCGATGATGCCGTTTGTAAATGAAGGCAAGAAAACAAAACAGAAGGAAGTGGTGGGTAGTGCGAAAAATTGACATCTTTGATACGACACTTCGTGATGGTGAACAATCGGCCGGCATCAATCTGAACACGGCTGAAAAGATGGAAATTGCCCGCCAACTAGAACGTTTTGGCGCTACGGTGATCGAAGCAGGGTTCCCTGCTTCCTCACCTGGTGATTTCGAAGCAGTGCAGCGAATTGCAAATACAGTCAAGAACTCGACTGTCACAGGACTTGCACGTGCAATGAAAAGCGATATCGATACATCGTGGGAAGCGCTAAAAGGCGGACAGCAACCACATCTCCACGTATTTTTGGCCACTTCACCGATCCATATGGAACATAAATTGATGAAGACGCCTGACCAAGTCGTGGACATCGCAGTTGAAGCCGTAAAATACGCTAAAAAATTCTTTCCTCTCGTTCAATGGTCAGCAGAAGACGCATTCCGTTCCGACCCTGCATTCCTCGTCCGGATCATCAATCAAGTGATCAAAGCCGGTGCGACGACAATTAATATCCCTGACACGGTCGGTTATGCAACGCCACAAGAATACGGGGCTTTATTCAAATTCTTGAAGGAGAATGTGACAGGCATTGAGCGTGTGAAACTATCTGCGCATTGCCATAACGATTTAGGAATGGCTGTCGCCAACTCCATCGCAGCGATTGAAAATGGTGCCGATCAAGTCGAAGGCACGATTAACGGGATCGGTGAACGAGCTGGAAATGCAGCGCTCGAAGAAATCGCGGTTGCCCTTCATATACGTAAGGACGTCTACGGTTTTGAAACGGGCATCAATTTACAGGAAATCAAACGCACAAGCCAATTGGTCAGCCAGTTGACAGGCGTCGTCATTCAGCCAAACAAGGCGGTCGTCGGGAAAAATGCATTTGCGCATGAGTCAGGCATCCATCAGGACGGCATGCTGAAAAACCGCGAAACATATGAAATCATTACGCCCGAATTGATTGGTGAAACGACGGCTCCACTAGCACTCGGCAAACACTCGGGCCGCCATGCATTCAAGGACCGTGCTGTATCGATGGGCTTTGAGCTAAGCGATGCGCAATTAAATGAAGCATTCGCCGAGTTTAAGAAGCTCGCCGATCGCAAGAAGGAAATTACGGAAGACGATCTATTCGTCCTCTTCACAGGGAAGCAAATTGCGTATGCAGATGCGGACATTTATGAATTGACGAATGTGCAAGTGCAATACGGCACATCCAATGTTCCGACAGCAACAATCGCAGCGAACGTCCCTACCGGGGAAAATGTCGTCGTTGCGACAACAGGTGCCGGTTCGGTCGAAGCGATCTTCAATGCGCTTGAGCTGCTCGTCAAAGGGCAAGTCAACATTCTGGACTACCGCGTCACATCAATCGGCAAAGGCCGCGATGCTTTAGGGGAAGCAGTCGTCAACTTGCGTTTCAACGGCGAAACGTACACAGGCCGCGACGTATCACAAGACGTTCTAGAAGCATCTGCAAAAGCATACTTGAACGCTATTAATCGAAAGTTAGTGAAGGATCAAGTGAAAGTGATGGAAACGGTTGGTCAGTGATTCGTAATAGCAGTTGCGTTATGCGTAATTGTGGGGATTTATGCGTAAGTATCACGATTTATGCGCGATTTTAGCAGTTTATGAGTGAATACTGCAGTTTATAAGCTTTTAGACGGATTTATGCGTAATTCTAGCTGTTTATGCGTTTCTATATAATTGAAATATATATTTAGATGTAACTAGATAGGATTGGAACGGAAGGCGGCGACTCCGGCGAACGCCGTTACGAAGGACGGCGTTTGCGAGCAAAAGCGAAGCGTTGCGAGCAGGATATGGCAGGCTGCCTTAATTTCTGCAAAGGTCGCAGAAATACGGCAAATCGAACCCTTCGCTGTTCGATTGGCTCGGTGCTTGCCCGCGGAAAGCGTCCGCCTGGAGTGCAAATCCGTTTATATTTGGATGTATTTATACACCATTGAGTCTGAAGATTTTGCGAATGGGAAGAGATGACAACAAGGAGGAGAAGTTCAATGGAAAAAAGAGTGGCTGTATTACAAGGTGATGGAATCGGACCAGAAGTGACGTCGGCGGCTGTACGAGTTCTTGAAGTGGTTGCAAGACGATTCAACCACACATTCCATTTCAATTACGGTTCAATCGGAGGGGTGGCGATCGATTCGTTCAATGACCCGCTTCCGAAGGAGACAATCGAACTCTGTGAATCGAGTGATGCAGTGCTCTTGGGGGCGGTCGGCGGTCCGAAATGGGATCAAAACCCTTCGGAATTGCGACCTGAAAAAGGGTTGCTGGCGATTCGGAAGCATTTCGATCTATTTGCGAATCTCAGACCGGTCAAGGCTGTCCCATCCTTGCTTCAAGCTTCTCCTTTGAAGGAGGAAATCGTACGGGAAGTCGATATGATGATCGTTCGGGAATTGACGGGCGGCATCTACTTCGGGCAACCGAGCCGCAAGACGGATACCTCCGCAGTCGATACACTCGTCTATACACGTGAAGAAATCGAACGCATCGTTGAAAAGGCGTTCGAGCTTGCGCGGATGAGACGGGGGAAGGTGACATCCGTCGACAAGGCGAACGTATTGGAGTCGAGCAAGCTTTGGCGTGAAGTCGTCGAAGAGAAGCGGAAAGGCTATCCGGATATCGAAGTCGAGCATCAGCTCGTCGACTCGGCGGCGATGAAATTGATTACGAACCCAAAATCCTTCGATGTTGTCGTCACTGAAAACATGTTCGGCGACATTTTAAGCGACGAAGCGTCTGTCATCACCGGTTCGCTCGGCCTCATGCCGTCAGCAAGTGTTCGTTCCGATGGATTCGGCCTTTACGAACCAGTGCATGGCTCAGCGCCAGATGTAGCGGGAATGGGCATTGCGAATCCGGCTGCGGCGATCTTGTCGGCCGCAATGATGCTGCGTTATTCATTCGGAATGGATACGGAAGCGGCGGCGATCGAAAAAGCGGTGGATACCGTATTTGAGGATGGCCATTTCACGGCGGACCTTGCTGGGGACTCAGACCGAGCTCTTTCTACTACCGATTGGACAGATAAAGTGATCAACGAGCTTGATTTGCAGTTCGTCTCGAATAGCATCATGTTTTCTTATGTCTGAAATGAAAGGAGTAATTTAAATGGCAAAAACGATCATCGAAAAGATTTGGGAGCAGCATATTGTATATGAAGAACAGGGGAAGCCGGATCTGTTATATATCGACCTTCATTTATTGCATGAAGTGACGTCTCCTCAAGCGTTTGAAGGCTTGCGGCTGGCGGGGCGGAAAGTACGCCGTCCCGACCTCTGCTTCGCAACGATGGATCATAATGTCCCGACCCGGAATTTGCCGACCATCAATGACCCGATTGCCAAAAAGCAGATTACAACATTGGAGAAAAACTGCGAGGAGTTCGGCATCGAGCTTGCACATATGGAGCATCCGGACCAGGGGATCGTACATATTATCGGTCCTGAACTCGGGTTGACACAGCCGGGCAAGACGATTGTTTGCGGGGATAGCCATACATCGACGCACGGTGCTTTCGGCGCCATCGCGTTCGGAATCGGCACGAGCGAGGTCGAGCACGTCCTGTCAACGCAGACTTTGTGGCAATCAAAACCGAAGACGATGGAAATACGGATCAATGGAAGACTCGGCTTTGGCGTCACTGCGAAAGACGTTATCCTTGCGATTATCGCAAAGTTCGGTATCGATGTCGGAACGGGGCATATCGCCGAGTACACGGGTGAAGCAATCCGTTCTATGACGATGGAAGAACGGATGACGATCTGCAATATGTCCATTGAAGCGGGGGCAAAAGCCGGCTTGATCAGCCCCGATGAGACGACGATTGAGTATTTGAGAGGGCGCCGCCATGTCCCTGAAGGCGATGCGTTCGTGGAAGCCGCAGAACAATGGCTCTCCTTGGCATCTGACGAAGGAGCCGTTTACGATACGGTTCTTGAAATCAATGCCGATGAAATCGAGCCATTCGTCACTTGGGGCACGAATCCTTCAATGGGTTCCGGCATCAGCGCCAACATCCCATCAGCGGATGACTTTACGGATGAATCCGACAAGGAGGCCTTGAAAAAAGCACTCACTTACATGGGGCTTGAAGAAGGGACCCCGCTCACTTCGATTGGAATCCAGCACGTCTTTATCGGATCGTGTACAAATGCCCGCCTAAGCGATTTGCGGGATGCTGCAGAAGTAATCGCGGGACAAAAAGTGCATCCGAATGTGACAGCAATTGTTGTTCCGGGTTCGCGCACTGTGAAACGGCAAGCGGAAGAGGAAGGACTGGATAAGATTTTCCTCGATGCCGGATTTGAATGGCGCGAATCGGGTTGCAGCATGTGTCTTGCGATGAACGATGACGTCGTTCCGGCTGGAGAAAGATGCGCATCGACATCGAACCGGAACTTCGAAGGCAGGCAAGGGGCGGGTTCCCGCACCCATTTGATGAGCCCTGCAATGGCAGCGGCGGCAGCGATCAACGGTCATTTCACGGATGTTCGTGAGATGAAGTTGGCTCACGCTTAATGAACCCGAAGATGATGAAAGGATGATTCCATGAAACCAATCAATGAAGTGCGCAGCGTCATGACCCCCTTGAATCATAAAAATGTAGATACCGACCAGATCATTTCGAAGGAATTCCTGAAGCGAATAGAACGGACCGGCTTCGGAAAATACCTTTTCCACCATTGGCGTTTTCAGGCCGACGGAACGGTAAACAAAGATTTCGTATTGAACGACGACCGGTTCAAAGACTCAAAAATCTTGGTCGCTCATGATAATTTCGGATGCGGATCCTCTAGGGAGCACGCGCCATGGGCGATCCTTGACTACGGATTCGAAGTCGTCATCGCCCCGTCGTTTGCGGATATCTTCCATAATAACTGCTTCAAAAACGGCATCCTTCCGATCCGCCTCCGTGTTGAGGAAGTCGAAGAGCTTTTATCCAAAGGTGAGTCCGCTCCCTATACGTTGGAAATCAATCTAGCCGAGCAGACTGTAAAAGGCGAAGACGGGAAAACGTACTCATTCGACATCGACCCATATTATAAGCAAATGCTTTTGAATGGATGGGACGAAATCGCGTTGACGTTCCAATACGAAGAGCATATCGCCAATTACGAAAAACAGCATGCATGAATTCGAATCCACCTCCCTACACATTGAACGGGAGGTGGATTTATTTATGAAGTTCTCGTTTCTTCATTTAAAGTTCTCGTTCTTGGTACAAAAGTTCTCATCTCACAGTAAAAAGTTCTCGTTCTTCGGAATAAAGTTCCCATTTACCTATTCAAAGTTCTCATTCTCGGCACTTAAGTTCTCATTTCACTGGATTAAGTTCTCGTTTCCTCTAAAAAACTTCTCATTTAATCTATTACATTAACTGTCTACTATTGTCGAAATAGTGTACAATGGATAAAAACGTAAAGAACTTTGTCTGTGACATAGATACTAATAGTAACAAGGGGTGGGCAAATGTTTGTATCCGTATTAAATGATCGATCTTTCTCGATGCAAGTCCGGGATGTGAATAGCACGTCGGGTGACGGATGGCGAAAAGTGTGGGGCAAGGAAGCGGCTGCTATCAATCAGCTAGCAGCAGTGAACCAAGGACGTAACTCCCTGATCCTTGAAGCGGTGCGCACGAATGATTGGTCGGACTATCATCAGTTCCAAGCAAAACAGCATCCTGCCTGGTACGACAACGTAGGCGGAGTGATGAAGCAGAATAAACTCTATTACGGCAATCTCATAGATGTGCAGAACCGCTCATTGAAAGAAGCGGTCCAGTCAGGCGACGAGATGGAAATCGAAAGACGGAAAGCGCGTATGGATGAGCTGATCACCGATTTTAAAAACGCTCCAGGGGAAGTGCCGCACGTCATCGCTTTCATCACCGATCCGGCATTGGCAGAGGCACACGGCATTCCGAAGCCATCGAGCGACTGGTACAATTCGCCGTACAATAATGCGCTTGCCGCGTCACAAGGCCGTTTTGAAGATAAATACTGGTATGAAAACCCTTATTTTGCGGATCATCCGAACGAAATGGCTTTCGCATTGGAAGCTGTACAAGAATTGAGGCCGGACATCGCGAAAATTGCGGCGTCCATTAATAAAGGCGCCTATGAGCGTAATGTCGCGTCTTCTTCATTCAATGCAAAACCGGTCGAGCCGTCCATCATTGAAGAAGCGAAGGGCGATGATCAACTGGAAAGCGTAGGAATCGTGGAGAAAGCGTCCGTAGCACTAGCAGAAGCGACTGCCGTAAAAGTGGAGCAGTTCGCCCGTCAATTCAGTACTGCTAATTTAGCAACAGAGCTTTTTGCAAAGAAAGAACGGACAGAGACGCCAACTTCACTCGATGCTTTACGGGATCGGTTGAATCAAAAAGCGGCTGAACGGAAATATAACATTGTCTAAAAGATAAAGTGCGGGCCACTCTTAGCCCGCACTATTTTACTTACTGACCTCCTAAATACTAGGGGGTTTTTGTGTCGGATTTTGTGTTATGATAGGATTTATGAAAAAGCTTGAAATAGGAAGGTGAAAAATCAGTGATGAAAAATAGAATGACGACTGTCGTGCTAGCGAGTGTACTGTCTTTAGCGCTAGTGTTATTTGGATGCAGCCCGACGGATGCAAATACAATAACGATCGACCAGAACTTCACCGATATACATAACGAGTTTTGGGCTAAGGATGAAGTGACACAGCTTGTCGATATGGGTGTCATCAATGGCTACCCGGACAAGCAGTTCAGACCGGCGGTAGAAGTATCGCGGGGTCAAGCGGCGAACCTCCTTACGAGCGCGCTTCAATTACCGGAAGCCCAATATGAACCGATTTTCAAGGACGTCAGTAGCAAGTCCTCCCATTTAAAAGGAGCAATGTCGACGTACAAAGCCGGCATCTTCCTAGGAAAGGAAGACGGCACATTCGGTGTAGGGGATTCATTGACACGTGAACAGATGGCGACGGTCATCGTACGTGCCTTCGACTTGCAAGATACAGGCGAAGACATTCAATTCAAAGATGATAACCGTATCAGTGCATCGCATAAGGAAGGCGTGAAAATCCTTGCGCAGCACGGAATTACGACGGGTAAAGAAGACGGGACGTTCGATCCGAAAACTGCGGTAAATCGCGCAACATATGTCGTGTTCCTTCATCGTGCAATGGTGAAGACCGGAAAGATAGAAGAAAGCAAATCAATCGTCTTCAATAAACCACAAATGCTTGGTAACTATGAAACAATCCGACACGAACAGAATTTTGTCGAAGTGCCGATTTCAAACGCAAATAAAACATATCTTCGTTCCAACAACTATTTGCAGTTTGCAGGTGAAAAGACGAGAAAGCACGCCCATTCAACGGATATCACCTATACGTATAAAGTCGGCGGATTGTCGCCGGCTGTCGTCAACGTAACAAAACGGTTGCTGGAAAACGGGGACTATTTCATTTTCACAGAACTGAAAAACCCTCAACGGATGCCAATCAGAGTCGATGTCATCCAGACAGAAAGCAATGTTGAGAAAGGGATTTTGCGGGAGTATAGCCGCTATCCGATCAAAAAAGATTCAGACGGCACATTCGGTTTCGACTTGACGACGTATCCGACAGGCGTATTTGAAAAAACTTCAAATGAAGGTGACAAGGCGCAACGGATGATTGGCAAGTCGTATCAATCGAAAGAGCTGACACAATCATACCCGAACGGTGCAAGCAGCCATACGCGCGAATTGTTGGAGGAAAGCGAGGCATTCAGTGGAGCCCTTCTAGGAGACACACAGCTTTCCGTCTACACATTGAAATCAAGAGGATATGACATTGTCGATCAATGGCTCCTCGTTTCCGATGAACTTCTGTTCTCTAGCCACCAAAGCATGGATCGGTGGATGCTGGAATCGGCTACGTATTATAAGAAGCGGAACAAATGGTATACCGCAAACGGTCCTTACAATAAAATGGCAACGACGATCGAACCGATGCCTAAATCGGGCAGGGGTTACGGCCGGAACTTGCTTCTCGTGAAAGAGGATCGCACGATGGCGATGTACAATCAAACAAAGGAACGTTATTTCGAAAGTTTGCTTTTCAATTCATTTGCGAACCTCGACATTTTCAGAGGAGACCGGACGTACTGGGAAACGGAAGTGACGAGTACGTATTTGAAAAATCTGTTCGGAATTACAGCTCCTTTCGTAGACACCCGATTCAATGAACAGATCGCATTATTCCTTTATAATGGAGGAAAGGCGTTCGGGCATGACGACTATACGCTCGGCTTGAAAAACTACGCAGATCTGCTCGTCTCCCAAAAAGGGAAGGGCAACATCATCAGAGTCGATGCAAATTCCTATTACATCCAAGATTACTTCCCATCGAAGCAAAACGTGAAGACACACAGTTCGATGAACCATTTGCTTGGAGGTATGAACATCCTGTTGCTTGCCTACAAGGAACTCGGCGATCCTGTCTATTTGCAAACAGCGCAAAGTATCCAATCGGCACTTGAGAAGGATGTCAATAAATGGATCCGTCCGAACGGGGACATTTGGTACAAAATCTCTCCGGACCATACATTTGTCGGAGAGGACTACGTTCATTTGACATTGGAGGATCTCATCCATTCATACGAAATGTGGTCCGATATCGATCCGTCCAAAACGGCAGTCTTAGAGAAGATGATTCGTTCGAAGGCAGGCTATATGGATAAAAACAAAAAAGGCTATACGACGAAAATTAGAGAAGGCCTCGACCGTATCGGCATGCCGGAATTATTACCGGCAGGTGTGGAACATACAGACGCGCTATAAAGCGTAGGGCGCCTGCATAGAGCCGACAGGCATAAGACAAAGCTGCGTCGTGGAGAATTTTTCCACAGAGCAGCTTTGACTTATGACCCCGAGGCTCTGGCGCCCGAAGCTGGATTGATTATAATTGGCCATAAAAAAAGTAGAGGAGGAATCTAAAAGATTCCTATCCTCTACTTTTTTATTGTTCATTTAATCTTATTCACTAGATCGGAGCGGATCCATCCATAATCGGACGGTGGGTTGATGTCCGCCAAAACTTTGTACCATACATATCCGTCGTTGCCCGCAACTTCTTCGACGATGACGACCGGATAGCCGAACGCCGCATTATAGCCGGGATCTTTCGGTTTGTATGTAAACAATTTATTGTCAGAACGCACTTCTGGGCTCGTTCTTACATTGACCCCTGCCGAACCGGTGTAATTTATAATCCCTAATTGCGCCTGCTTATAATCACGTCCGCCAAGGAATGTGTCCATCTTCCACATATGACCTGCGATTTTAGCTCCCCAGTTCGGGTCGGATGCGTATTTCACGTTGATGCCGACCGCTTTATTCCCAGGTACTGCGCCGTTTGCATGTGCGCCGAGCGGATTTGCATAATTCAAGTTGATGTAGCGCTGGATGAATGCATTGACGCTATTTTCAGGAGTCGCATACACTTCTCCCAATTCAGGGGAAGAATCAAAGACTCTGATTCCAAAAATATTATTCTTTGTCTGCGCATTTGCACTTATGCCGTAGTCACTTTCGTGGATCGCTGCAGCGAGAATGAACATCGCATTCACCCGGTATGTCTCTTCCACTGATTTCAAGTATTCACCTAAATTGATCAGCTTCGAGTTGATCGATGCATCTTTGTAACGTGCATGTCCTGTGCCTTCCCGGTCCCTCAATGCCCAATCGATGTAGGAATTAAGCTCAGCCGCAGAATAGGACGTCGGCTGACGTACGGATTGGAATTGGAAATATGGATAATAGGTGACCACATTTTTCGTTGCTACATCCGTGAAGTGAACGCCGTCAAAGCTCGTATACTTCTTGCCATTAGGCATATTAGGAGCTGCAGGGCCTACGTGATAGACGCCTCTTGTCTTGCTGATATTATCATAGGTTGAATGAGTCAATACGCCATTGGTCACTTCATAGTAGTCATAGCCGGTGACTAGATCGGAAGGGACGAGATCGACTTCGTTATGTCTTGTGTAGAAAGTCGATCCCGCGAATTCAACGATTACATAATCCGGACCGCTGCCAATGTATTTCATTTCACGGCCTCTCGTAATATACGTCACTTCATTCCGCAATGCCTTGTCGCTGTAAAGGGAAGTGTAGTTCTTCGAGTTATTCGCGCCGAACGCACGGCCAACCTTCATCTTGATAATATCGCTTCCCTTTTGGATGACCTGAATGGATGAAGATGCATTGTAGGCTGCCAATGCATCTTCGTAAGTTGTGTAAAATGCGTTTGTCGGAATGACTTGTCCATTTGAAATCTTGCTGACTTTATAGATTTCAGGATCCACTTCGGGTGTTTCCGGATCTGTTGGATTTGTCGGTTCGGTTGGCTTCAAACGCTCTGCTGCGGCCTGCATTCTGAAAAGGAACGCAGCTGCGTGCGCGATAGTTGCGTTATCTTGCGGTTTGAAATAAACGCCGGTCTTCTGATGGTCTCCACGGATGATGCCCAAGTAGACTGCAGCCGAGACTGCGTCACGGAAATTAGGCGAAATCTTATTTGCGTCTTTGAACGTGGAATTCGTCTTTTGAATAGGAAGATCCATATAACGGAATGCTTTGTATATCATCCCCGCCATATGTTGGCGCGTAATCTTGTCATTCGGTCTGAACGTGCCGTCAGGATAGCCGGAAAGCAGTCCCGCTCCAGCTGCATTTTGAATCTCGATCGTCAAACCGGAATTCGCCTTCAAATCTTTAAACGTATATTTTGTTGAAGGGGGCAATTCCAGGGCGCGGGCAAGATAGGAAGCAAATTCGCCCCGAGTGACCGCTTTATTCGGATTGAGCTTGCTGTCCGTCCGAATGACTTTTTTCTGGATCCAATAATTCAACTCTGTTTCCATCTGGTGTCCCGAGACTGTGCTCGCTTCCACCGGATTATGGAAAAGAGGAGTAAACATGAGTAGCATAGCCAAGGCAAAAGTTATTATTTTTTTCACCAAGAAACCTCCTTTTCTACATCATCTACCATAATATCAGATTCTTTATGAAATAATAAGGTGTAATTTGGTGTAAATTTCCGATTTACTAGAAATAAATTGTTCTCGAATTTAAATAGAAGTGATAGAGTGAGGTTTTTCGACAAGTTCTTGTCGATTTTTTTGAAAATGCAACTAAACAGTAAACCGCAACGTCGTATAAGATGCTATAATGACTAAGGGTCATGCCCATTATCTATTGGAGATCATTCATGGAAAGGGTTTTTTTGTTAATGACAACACTTACAAACAAATTGAAGGAAAAAGATACAGTTTATTTCTTACTCGCATTGGCGGTCGTCGTGGTCGCACTTTTCCTTCCGTCGTCCATTGCACTCGTCGCGACATCATTGTTTTTTGTCCTCTATGCATTTTTCAGGCCTCAGCAAAGTCTGTTGTTTCTCGTCATCTATGTAAGCATCCGTCCATTGCTCGTGGAAGTGAACCCGGGCTTGAAGCTGATCGGGGACTTGATCACTTTCATAGCGTTCGTCAAGCTTGTCATTTCAAGCGGCCGTAATTGGAAGACATTGTTCTCTTTCAAATGGTTCGAATGGGCATTTTTTGCATTGCTCCTCGCAGGATCAATCAGCGGATTGCTCCAAGGCGTTCTACCAGCGGCGGTGCTTTTCCAAGTCCGGACATTCGTCATCATGTACTTGCTTTATTACGTCATCGCAAGAATGGTTTTGCCCGATGATTGGTTGAAGCGGCTCGCATGGGTGACGGTTTGGACGAGCATGATTTCAAGCATCCACGGCCTCATTGAAAAGCTGTCGATGAGACAGCTGCTTTTACCGGATGTATGGAAATATAAAACGTTAAGCGCAACGAACTTCGTGCGTATTTACGGTTTGCCGGGAAATCCGAACTCATTGGCACTTCTGTTGTTTTTCGGGATTATGTCGTTGCTCTTCCTTCAGCACATTTATAAAGGTGAAAAGTATAAATGGTTCTTGAATATCAATTTAGTGCTTTTCCTCGGGGTATTCATATTAACGTATTCACGTGGAACGTGGATTTCCGCTTTCGTCTTAGGAGCGATTTTCATCTTGACGACAAAGAACTGGCACTTGCTGAAAAGGCTCGTCATCGCAGGTGTCGCAGCGATCATCCTCATTTATTATCCAGTGAATTTAGGCGTTAAATTTGTCGCGACACTAGGGGTTGAACCGCCGCAAGATCCGGCAGGCAGCATCGCCGGTCGATTCGGTGAGACGTTCGACCAACAGAACTTGGCGCTCATGTCTGAAAGCGGCCGATTCTTCTACATTAAAAAAGGCTTCGAAATCTTTAAGGAGTATCCGGTTGCCGGTTCAGGATTCGGCTCATTCGGCGGTTCCGCAACGTTATCGTACGGTTCGCCGATCTACGATCATTACGGAATCCGTTCGGATATTTACGGAGGCAAGTATTTCTATTCGGATAACCAATACATCCAGATCATCACAGAGACAGGAATTATTGGAGTCATTCTTTTCGCCGCCTTCTTGCTCGGCATGCTGTATCTGTTCTGGAAGGAACGGAAAACGCCAATGGGCAAATTCATGATTGCGCTCTGGTTTGCAACAGGCTTCTCCGGCTTCTACTATAATATATGGGAACTGAAGCTCTACACGATGTTCTACTTCATCCTGTTCGGGGTTTTCGCTTCCATGACGAATCAATACACGAAATACAAAATTAAAGATATTTAATTATCCGCCATCCGGTGCTTCGCCGGGTGGTTTTTTGTTGTCAAAAAACTACGGGAATCTCATTCTGGAAAACCATCATCTTCCCTCCTAATATCTCACTCAATTAATATTGCGATTTCCATAATAATGAAGTATTTACCAACTAAAATTGATGGAAATCTAGTCATGACAACACTTGTAGGCTATTTCCTTCTTATGGATTATGGTATTTTGTCGAAACGTTTGGTAAGCTTGACATTGATTCATAGAAAGGAAGGTGTCGACTTATCATTAATAAAGTAGATTCATTGAAGGTTTTCGGGAAAAAGGTCGCAATGACAGCGGCTGCCGTTTCACTCCTATTGGCAGTGCCAGCAGGAGCATCGGCAAATACGCAGACAGTGGATAGCTATCCGGTTTCGTCCGGAGTGACGTATACGCATTACACACATTCGGGCACGAACCATATTAATCATGTGAGTGTCAATTTGAATGACCCTTACACGAAGCTGGATGTCGGATTGCCATCCCCAATTGCCAAGCGGGAAGCGACGACAACACTTGCAAATCGAGATTCACGTGATGGGAACCGCGTTGTCGGAGCGGTGAATGCTTCATTTTTCGACATGGTTTCAGGATTGCCAATGTATTTGATTTCGCAAGGCAATGAAATCATCAATGGCGGCGTCATCTCAAGTTCACGAGAATATTATGTGAGCAAGCCGATTGCATTCGGTGTATTGAATGACGGTCGCGCGGAAATTGACGAGTTCAATTTCGATATCCGCATTAACCATCAAGGCACAAATTACATGATGACAGGTTTGAACCGTGAAAGACAAGCGGAGGAAACAATCGTATTTACACCACAACATATTTCATCCACGACCGGGTCGAATGAATTCGGCATCGAAATCGTCGTCGATACCGGCACACCAATTACGTCTACATATTATGGACAGCAATTGACTGGACAAGTTGTACATGTAAGGGATTATGGATCAAAGGAAAAAGTCACGATCCCGAAAACAGG
Source organism: Sporosarcina pasadenensis (assembly GCF_047228845.1). NCBI lineage: Bacteria > Bacillati > Bacillota > Bacilli > Caryophanales > Caryophanaceae > Sporosarcina > Sporosarcina pasadenensis. The sequence goes on along the minus strand of NZ_JBFEGM010000002.1, from coordinate 267,273 downwards.
TTTTGTCATTTCCGCGCACGGTAAGAAACCGTTGGAGCGATTGAAAGGGATCAAAGTGGGGGATAACGTTTCTCTTAATTTATCCATAGATTCGAAATGGATGGATTCCTCATTTATGTTGGCGAGTGGTCCGATGCTGTTGAAGGACGGCAAGCCTTATATAACAATGGATACATCAAACTGGCGTGCAAAAGCGATGACTGCCCGTACAGCGATTGCCATTAGTAAAGACAAGAAAAAAGTCGACCTTGTGACTGTCGATAGCCGAAGCGGATACAGCCAGGGCATGACGCTGACACAGTTCGCTAATTATTTGGCTTCTCAAGGATACGACCGCGCCATTAACTTTGACGGCGGCGGCTCGACGACGATGGGCATCCGGAAACATGGCAGCAATACGGTCGTTTTGGCAAACCGGACGACAGATACGAGCCAGCGGAGAGTGTCCGCAATCATCGAAGCGATCAGCACGGCACCGCTCAGCGATCCCGCGCATATTAGCGTTTCACGTGGACAAGTCGGCGAAATGCTAGTCGGAGCAAGCGTACCGTTGACGATCAACTATGTGTTAGATGCGCATTACAATCCGCTGAAATTCGATGCTTCCCAATTGTTAATCACGTCAGCTAATGGAAAAGCTTCCGTTTTGGGCACGACATATACGGCGACTGAAGCGGGCACCGACCGGATTAATGTCCAATACGGCGGAGCGACGCAATCATTCCCAATCACGATTGTCGAAGCGCCTGCCAAATTGACGATATCACCAGTCACATCGGCAATCGCCCCTGGTTCAACAATGACATTCACAGCAACAGCTACCGACGCGCAAGGAAAACCGGTCATTTATTCTCCGGAACAATTGACATGGAGCGTCAGCGGCGATATCGGTGCTATTACGGAAACAGGAACGTTCAGAGCATCCAAAGTGCCTGGCAAAGGGTCCATCAATGTGAAGCTCGGAACGAAAACAGCAACACTTCCGATTGATTTGTCGGATGGCATGCCGGCATTCACTGACATATCGTCCGATTATGCATACTACACAGAAATCCGTTTCTTGAAAGATCTTGGATATATTAAAGGGGATCTGGACGGCAAGTTCAATCCTGGCCAAACACTATCAAGGGAACACGCAGCTGTCATCCTTAGCCGCGTATTCAACTTGGATACTTCACGCGCAGGAGCCCAAAAATTCAGCGACGTGCCATCGACCCACCGTTACTATAACGAAATCAATGCCATCGCGGAAGCGAACCTCGTCGGAGGGAAAGGGGACGGAAGTTTCGACCCTGCCGGCCAATTGACACGTGCACAAATGGCTGCGATTCTCGTGAAAGCTTACGAGTTGAAAGGGGAGTCCGAAAAGAAATTCAAGGACGTACCTTCAAGTCACTGGGCGTACAAACAAGTTCATATCCTAGCGAACCACAAGATTACGACTGGGAATGAAAAAGGGAATTTCGAACCGAATAAGCCGGTAAACCGCGCTCAATTCAGCGCATTCCTATACCGCGCCATTAATCGTTAAATAGAAAGATTTGCCGTGGATCGAATTTCCGTTCCGCGGCATTTTTTAATATTGGGTTTCGTAGAATTGTAGCGAGAGAGGTAATAAGTCTAATGTCCTTCATCTACGCAACATGCGAACATTCGTAGTCACAAGGTAAATATATAACGGAAGAAAGGCAGAATTGGAGGAAAAATCTATAGAAGAGCGTTGCGTTATTTTGTTCTAGCACTGATTAAGAAAAAAGAAGAAAGCAAAAGACTTTAATAACTTTGTCACTTAATCCTTATGATGAAGAATATAAAAAGATTGTGGAATGTTTAAATGAAGTGGAAGGAGCGCTCGAAAGAGAAAATTGATGGTGCTGTCGCCACCATTATGGCACTGGACCGGGCAATTCGGAACGAAAAGAAGGCTTTAATGTATAATGGGCGAGGTATTATGATGCTCTAAAACAACGATGCAGACGTGTTTACATTGCAAACCGATAAATTTCCCCGTATAATTGTAAAGACTGAAATTCGATTTAATATATTCCCGTAACCCCATGTGCCTGAGCAACTGGTTTTCTTACATAGAAACTGGTTGTTTATTTAGTTTAGTGATAGATTTACCTAAATCTCCATTCTGTAGGGCACTTCTTCGTAGGGTAATACTTATAAATATGAGCTTACAGGAGTGGTGATTAACGTGGCTAAAAAATACTATGCAGTAAAACAAGGCAAGAAAACAGGAATCTTCACTACATGGGATGAGTGTAAACAAAATGTGCATGGCTATCCAGGCGCTGAATATAAAAGTTTTACAAACAAGGCAGAAGCTGAAAATTATCTGCATGGGGCGCAAGAAGACGACGGGGTGGTAAAAGGCCAAGCAGATGAAGTCGATTCTGAAGTCGTAGCTTACGTGGATGGCAGTTTCAATGAAGAGAGCAATGAATTTTCCTATGGAGCAGTTATTTTTTACGAAGGGGAACAACTGCAGTTTAACGAGAAATTCAATGATCCTGAGCTTGTCTCAATGAGAAATGTTGCGGGAGAAATCAAAGGGTCGGAAAAGGCTATGGCTTTTGCGATCGAACAAGGTGCCAAGACTCTTTCGATTCACTATGATTATGAAGGAATTGCAAAATGGTGTACAGGTGAATGGAAAGCGACTAAGCCGGGCACCCTTGGTTATAAGAAGTATTACGATGGGATTAAAAAAGATTTGCAGATTCGATTTGTGAAAGTGAAAAGCCATTCGGGTGATGAATTCAATGACTTGGCGGATAAACTCGCTAAAGAAGCCTTTGTACAAACAGAGAACGTAGATACATCCAACAAGGATACTATTCTTGAAAAATCTAAAAAATTGGGCATCTACACTGACTCTGCTGGATTAGCTGACCTTATAAAAGCTGCAGGGGTTGAATTGTGGGATAGCTTTCACTTCATTTCGTTGGAAGAGAAAGGTAATGTAACGCAGTGCATTTTCGCTGTAGATGGAAAACCTTGCACTTTGAATTTCCATAGCAAAAATAATGGGACAACAACCATGAGCCCGACAGGGAAGAACACTGAATTCTCAAATCAGTTGAAAGAAAAAATATTTGAACTTAGCGATTTCAAGGACACAGGCGAAGCTAAATCGCATACTTTTACGATTACTAAAGATTGGGCGGGTAAATTAGTCTGTTTCTTGGAACAATTAGAAGGTGTCACCAAAGAACTGAAAGAGCATGAAGCTTCAAAACTTGAACAGTATAAGTTTATAAGCAGTATAGGGGATCGGTTAAACGTAAATGTTTACGCTACTGGTAAGGTGGTCTTGCAAGGAAAGCCTGCTTACCTTTATACCGAAGCTCTTTCATTCTTGTCCTATTCTCCTCAAGTTACAGTGAAGGACGTTGTTGAAGCCAACAATAAGTTCCATGAAGTAGACGTTAATGTGTCCGAAACAAGAGAGGAACTTAAAAAATTAATGCCGAATACGTACGGGGTGCTTGACGATACGTTATTCAAAATTCTTTCTCCTGCTATTTCGTTGAGAAAGTTTAGCAGCGAAATTGAAGATTATTCTTGTTACGCTTTTCCAGCTTTGCGGGCACTTGAAGGATATTTAAAACAGTTATTTGAAATGGAAGAAATTCTAATTGGGCATAGTTTCGCAAGTCAATTTGGGCATGATACTAAAACAAATGCTTTTCACCTAAAGGAGAATGTGATTCAGGATTTGAAAAATCCGAAGATGGAAGCTCCATTAGTTGAAGTGTATAGCTATTTAAATAAGAATCGTCATACCTTATTTCACACTGAACGAATGCTTATTACCACTCGAATTTTGGAGGACCAGGTAGAAGCAGACCTAATTGTCAATGAAGTCATTGAGATGATTGAACGAACATATACGTATATTACTGCATAAAATAACTGAGGGAGAAGGTGGCTTATTATGGATAACTTTGATGTGATACAACTTAATAATGCCCCATATGACTACTTGTTAATCGCAACAAGCTTTCGTAGCTCCCTCAGTGATTTAGCAAAGCTAAATAGCGTTGTGAGAATAGGGCAAGGTAAAGTATTGTTTGACTTTATGTTGATTCACGGAAACAAAAAGAATCGTTTTGTGGAATGCAGCGTGGTAGATGATTCATGTGAACGACAAACAATAAAAATTGCAGAGCAAGTGGACGATGAGATTCGTAAAAAAAGCTCATTGTATTTTAGGGAAAATGAGGAACTTGTTAAGAACAGTGTCTTGCCAAAGGCACTTCAGTACCTAATTACAACCGGCGATGTGATTTAACAACCGCTGGAAGGTAAGGGTCATGCCTGAATTCAAATATTTCATTCGTGGGGGGAGCAAGACTATATGTTTTGCTCCTTTTTTCTTTGCCAATGAAGCATGTATCATCTAGCTGCAGCGCCAGAGTCTCGGAGGTCATAAGTCAAAGCCGCTCTGTTGCAAAAAACGCCACGCCGCAACCTCCTTATGCCTGTCGACTCTAAGCAGGCGCCCTTCGCTTTTGCATGTTATAATAAATTCATTATTTGTAGAAGGAAGTTGGATTATGAGAATAGGAATTGTAGGGAATTACGGTAACGATAATAACGGGGACGAAGCGATTCTGCTCAGCCTCGTGAAACAAGTGACGTCCACTTTCAACATCAGTACGTCTCAGCTCACCATTTTCAGCAATAATCCGAAGCAGACAGCCGAGCGCTACGGAGTGGAAAGCTATCCGCTTTATTATAAAAAAGGGAACGCCGTCAAGACGTTCATCGAAACGTTCCGTCAAAATAAAAGGGTCGTGAAACAGCTTGACCTGCTTGTTATCGGTGGCGGCGGCATCCTCATGGACTTGTACCGACGGGAAGCGCCTTTGTACGGGTCATATGCGATGATGGCGAAACAATCAAATACGCCATATGTCATTTATGGTTGCGGGGCGGGTCCATTGCATACTTCTTTAGGGAAATGGTTCATCCGCTATATGTGCAAGCATGCTGAAAGTGTGTCGGTCCGTGATCCGGAATCCGCGGAGTTACTTCGATCGATCGGTGTCAACGAAAAAGTCGACGTCATCGGTGATCCTGCTTTTTCATTGCGGGAAGAAGGCGCTGCTGCTAAATCCGATAAACCGACGAAAATCGGAGTGACTGCAGTCCCTTATTACAACGCCCATTATTGGCCGGAAGGGAATCCTGATAAGTATCGGAAATACGTCGAAGGCATGGCGAAAAATCTGGACAAGCTTGCTTCCGAGCAGGACGTCGAAATTACATTTTTTGCGACAAAGTTTCCTCAGGACGCCAATGTGACGAAGGATATTCAAGAGCTCATGGATGAGCGAGGAAAGACGACAATCATCGACGAAAATCTTTTGCCGTCCAAAATAATGGAAGTAACGGAGCAGCAAGATATCGTCATCGGAACACGGTTGCATTCATTGATTTTGGCAACGTGCACGGAAACGCCGATCATGGCGATTTCGTACCACCATAAAGTGAAAGACTTCATGAGCTTGGCGGGGCTGGAACGCTTTTCATTTCCGATTGACGAGCTTCACGAAAACGACGAGTATTTCCTCGGTGCGTTTAATGAAATGAATGCTGACTGGCAAGGAACATTGCAGCAAACCGAACAGCTCTCGAAAAAGTTGTATGACGAAGCAATGAATGGAACTGTTCAATTTACAGATGCATTGAATAAGTGATGTAGTGCCGCCGGATAAGTGCTTATCCGGCGGTTTTTATATGGAGCAGGCGCTTGTAAATAAAGGCAAGTGATCATAAATCGCAGCAAGTAATCATAAATCGCGGCAAGTGATCATAAATCGCGGCAAGTGATCATAAATCGCGGCAAGTGATCATAAATCGCGGCAAGTGATCATAAATCGTTGCAAGTGATCATAAATCGCGGCAAGTGATCATAAATCGCAGCAAGTGATCATAAAACGCTGCAAGTGATCATATATCGCCCTCCCGCGCCCAAAGCGCCGCCCTGGCACCTAAAAATCCCCTCCCTCATCCCTCAAAACCCCAGCACACATTTCACATCATTCACATACGACTGGCTCACCGGCAGTTCTGTACCATCCACTAATGTTACGACTAGGTTTGATGAAAAATCGCGCGAGATCCTCAAAATTCTGGCTGTATTCACGATGTAGGAACGGTGAATGCGCAAAAAAATCTCAGGCAGCCGCTTATCCAATTCCTTCAATGTGCTCGAAATGCTGAATTGGCCATCCTCTGTATAGAAGAATGTCTTTTTTTGATAGCTTTCGATATGTGTGATCTGTTCGATTGGCACGGGGTACCATTCGTCGTCGAGCTTTCCAGTGAGCAGCCGCAAAGGACCGCTTTTGGCCGACTCATCTTCCTGTGGAAGGATGACGACGAGTGCGGCTTGTTCGCCGTTTATTTCGATCGGATAGCCGACGCCATACGAAGGAGTCGGTGACAAAGTCGAATCCATCATGGCCTCCGTTTTTTTCCTATGCTTAATCACTTTCGCCGCAATGCTCCCTTCAAGAACCGGTTTGCCATCCACCCATTTGTCATCGTCAAACTCATGAACGCAATAGATGTAATGGCCGTTCAACGCTATCGCAAGTCGGGCGTCTGTTGGAATCCAATCTTGCAGGAGGCATGCAAGTTGTTGCAGAACTTCATCACGTACATCCGTCTTTTCCATTGAGATATCTTCTCCTTTAACGATTTCATCGAGCTATTTCCTTATTCATCCTCTTAAACTATCATTTTGTCGGAATGCACAGACAATATAAATATTCTGTTATATAGTAATGTATAACAACTTTAACTGTTGTGGAACAGTAAGAAAGTATCAATTAATCTATTAAACGAAAGGTGTGTAATGAAATGACAAATCGTATGGAACAGGTAGAGCAGTTGGAGAGAAGCTGGCAGGATGAACGTTGGGCGGGTATCGAGCGTGGTTACAGTGCGGAGGACGTCATCAAATTACGGGGCTCTGTTCAAATTGAACATACATTGGCGAAAAGAGGGGCGGAGCGGCTCTGGAAATCGCTTCATGAAGAGGATTTCATTAATGCGCTTGGCGCATTGACGGGCAATCAAGCTGTCCAGCAAGTGAAGGCGGGTCTTCAAGCGATCTATTTGAGCGGCTGGCAAGTGGCGGCAGATGCGAATATGGCGGGGCAGATGTATCCCGATCAAAGCCTTTATCCGGTGAACAGCGTTCCGAACGTCGTAAAGCGTATCAATCAGGCGCTGCAACGTGCGGATCAGATTGACTGCGCGGAAGGACGGCTCGACGGATTTGATTGGTTCGCTCCGATTGTCGCCGATGCGGAAGCCGGATTCGGAGGTCCTTTAAATGTGTTCGAACTGATGAAAGCGATGATTGAAGCAGGCGCCGCAGGTGTCCATTTCGAGGATCAGCTCGCTTCGGAAAAGAAATGCGGACATCTTGGCGGGAAAGTGCTTCTTCCAACACAAAATGCAGTCCGAAATTTGATATCCGCAAGGCTTGCGGCTGATGTATCGGGTGTCCCGACGATCATCATCGCTCGGACGGATGCCGATGCGGCGGATTTAATCACAAGCGATATCGATGAACGCGACCATGAATTCATTACAGGGGAGCGAACGCCGGAAGGGTTCTACCGGACGAAAGCAGGCATTGAACAGGCGATTGCCCGCGGTCTCGCGTACGCGCCATACGCCGATCTTATCTGGTGTGAAACGTCGACGCCGGACCTTTCGGAAGCGAAACGTTTTACGGATGCCATCCACGAAAAGTTTCCGGGCAAAATGCTCGCTTATAACTGCTCACCTTCATTCAATTGGAAATCGAATTTGGATGATGAGACGATTGCTAAATTCCAACGGGAACTCGGCATGATGGGCTATAAATTCCAATTCGTCACATTGGCTGGCTTCCATTCATTGAACCATAGCATGTTTGAATTGGCTCACGGCTATAAAACAGACGGGATGGCGGCCTATTCGAAGCTGCAGCAAGCGGAATTTGCGAATGAATCGAAAGGGTATACGGCAACCCGCCACCAGCGTGAAGTCGGAACAGGCTATTTCGATGAAGTTGCACAAGTCATTTCAGGAGGCACGTCCTCAACGACGGCGATGAAAGGGTCGACGGAAGAGGCGCAGTTCGTCTGAATGAAGGACCCAATTCCAACTAAATGAAAGGATGGTTCAACTGACTACTCAACAGACACGTTTCAATATGGATGTGACCGGCGAGATGCCGGCAGGTACGGAGGAAATCCTAACGCCGGAAGCGCTTGAATTCCTTTATTGTCTACACGAAAAATTCAATGGACGGCGACAGGAATTGCTTGCAGCGCGGGAAGTGCGGCAACGCCGATTCGATGCTGGCGGGAAGCCCGGTTTCCTTGAAGAAACGAAGCATATTCGCGAAGGGGATTGGACGGTGGCGCCGATTCCACCCGATTTGCAGGATCGGCGGGTTGAAATAACGGGACCTGTCGACCGGAAAATGATCATTAATGCACTGAATTCCGGAGCGAAAGCGTTCATGGCGGATTTTGAAGATGCGACTTCACCGACTTGGTCGAATATGATCGATGGCCAGCTCAATCTGAAAGATGCTATAAGAGGTACAATTTCGTTCGAACAGGCATCTACTGGAAAGAAGTATGTTTTGAATGAAGAGACGGCCGTTTTAATGGTGAGAGCACGCGGCCTGCATTTGGACGAAAAGCATATTCTCATTGACGGTGAGCCGATGGCGGGTGGGTTTTTCGATTTCGGACTTTATTTCTTCCATAATGCGAAGGAATTGCTGGAGCGAGGCACAGGGCCCTATTTCTATTTGCCGAAGCTCGAAAGTCATTTGGAAGCAAGATTATGGAATGAAGTATTCGTCTTCGCACAGGAAAAGCTCGGAATTCCAAGTGGTACGATCAGAGCAACCGTATTAATTGAAACGATTCCTGCTGCTTTCGAGATGGATGAAATTCTCTATGAATTGCGCGATCACATAACAGGATTGAACTGCGGGCGGTGGGATTATATTTTCAGCTTCATTAAACGGCTGCGCAGCCAACCGGATGTCATTTTGCCGGATCGCGGTCAAGTGACGATGACGTCGCCTTTCATGAGGGCTTATACACAGCTTTGCATCCAGACGTGCCATAGGCGGAATGCGTTTGCGATGGGCGGGATGGCGGCCCAAATTCCGATTCGCAACAACCCCGAAGCGAATGAAGAAGCATTCCGGAAAGTTGCTGAAGATAAACGCCGGGAAGTGACGGACGGACACGACGGAACGTGGGTCGCTCATCCGGGGCTCGTCTCGGTCGCGATGGCTGAATTTGATGAACATATGGCAACGCCCAACCAAGTTCATCGGAAACGGGAAGATGTGCAAGTGACGGCGGAGGATTTGCTGGAAGTGCCGATCGGGACGATAACGGAGGAAGGATTTCGGATGAATTGCAGTGTCGGCGTCCAGTATATCGCTTCGTGGTTGAAAGGGAATGGGGCGGCTCCGATCAATCATTTGATGGAAGATGCGGCAACCGCGGAAATTTCCCGTTCCCAAGTATGGCAATGGATCCGTCACCGTGAAGGCAGACTGATTGATGGCAGGGACATCGATATTGAGTTATTTAAAAACGTATTTGCTGATGAAATGAAGAAGTTAAGGGAAGCTGTCGGGGAGAAGGAATTTCGTTTTGGCAAATTCAATGAGGCGGCCGATCTGTTCGTCGAATTGACGCTCCAAGATGATTTCGAGGAATTTCTCACGTTGCCTGGATATCAAAAATTATCATAGGAAAAGGAGGAGGTTCATTATGCAAAAGACTAATGAAATGCAAAAGTCGAAAAAATTCTGCCGGGAATGCGGTTGCGAAATCGTAGAGAAAGTTGAATCCCTGCTCTATGAATGCGAACGCTGCATCGGCAAGCATAAGGAGTAAAATGTGGCCCGTCTCCCTATAATGGGAGCGGGCTTTTCCTTTTTCAATCAGAATAGAGGGTTCCATCCCACCTATGGCGAATGATGATGATATGATGGAAGTGATAATAAACGTAAAGGGGATGTTGTTATGCGAAATGTAGAGATGCTATTAATTCCTGGTCCGACGCCTGTCATCGATTCGATATATGACGCGATGGCAAGTGAAACGAGAGGACATACCGATCCTCGGTTCGTCGAGATTTACAAGCGTTCCATCGAGCGGACCCGTGAAATGCTGAACACCGATGGGGAGGTATTCGTCATCGCCGGTTCGGGGACGATCGGAATGGAAATGGCGCTCGTCAATACGGTTGGTGCCGGAGAGCGGTTATTAGTTATCAGTCACGGTTATTTCGGGGATCGTTTCATCCAGCTTGGGAAGGCGTTCGGAATTGAAATCGATGTCCTTCAAGCCGAATGGGGGAAACAGGTTGCACCTGAAGAAGTGGAACGTCAACTAGCGGAGCGTACATACAAGGCGGTGACGATTACGCACGCCGATACGTCCACGGGAGTGGCGGCAGACTTGGATGCGTTAGTTCCGATTGTGAAAAAACACGGTGCGCTCGTCATTTTGGACGGTGTTTGCGCAACTGCTGCGATGGAAGAGGATATGAGCAAGGAGTATGGCGGCGAAGGCTATACGATTGACGTCGTGCTGACCGGCTCCCAAAAGGCGATCGGCGTTCCACCGGGACTGGCGATTGTCGCGTTCAATCAAACTGCATTGGAAGCACGCAAACAGCTCGGACATATTCCGGCTTACTATTGCGATATTGAAAACTGGATTCCAATCATGCATGATCCATCCAAATATTTCGCGACGCCTCCAGTGAACCTGATCTACGCCTACGATGAAGGCATGAAACTCGTCCTAGAGGAAGGCTTGGAAAAACGATATGCGAGACATACGGCATTTGGACGCGGCGTTCGCGCTGCACTTCATGAATACGGCATGGAGCCGTTGGCGGACGAAGAAGTTGCCGCATCGACATTAAGCTGCATCCTTTATCCGGAAGGTGTAGATGACGCAGAATTCCGGGCCGCTTTGGCGAAAGAAGGACTCATCGTTGCAGGCGCGTTAGCTCATTTGGCAGGCAAAGCATTCCGCATCGGCCATATGGGCAACACAACGCCAGAAATGCTCATTTCTGCAATTGAAAAGATCGGTGCAGCATTGAAAGATGTCGGGCATGATGTATCGATCGAGCAAGCCGTCCACCGCTTCAAAGAAGCAACGGAAACACTCGTCAAATAAAACAGCACCGCCCTATTCTCTGTATGGGACTAGGGCGGTTTTCGTTTTTTGACCAGCCGGCACCATTCCTCAATCTCCCCACAAACTTTTCAACACTTTGACAGCTACATCCGGCACATCCGTGAAAATCCCGTCCGCACCGATTTCGATCATGCGCCGGATTTCCTTTTCTTCATTCACGGTGAACGGATGGATATGCAAGCTCTCACCGTGTACAAGCTCCACTAATTCTTCCGTAACGATCGTTTTATCGACACCAATGCCGGACGCGTACTCCGCGACTTTCTGTAAACGTTTTTTCGTTAGCATCGTTTCATTTTTCGCAGAATACAGTTGTATAAGCGGAATAGCCGGCTCCTGCTCATGTATCTTCATTAAAGAATTGGCATTGAATGATTGCAGGATCACTTTCGGCATTTCTGCTTCTTTTAAAGGTAACAGTCCGAACTCCCGCAGCTGTCCAAGCAAGGCTTCTTCGACTCCAGGGTAGGAGGCGGGCGTCTTCAGTTCGATATAGTAATTGACGTCATCTTGGAAATACGAAAAAATCTCCTCCGTACTGACGATTCGCAGCGGATCGATGCTTTCAGGGAATGAAACCGTCAACTTCCCATCATATTCGGACTCACGAAGAACGCTCTTCAACTCCTGAAAATCCACTTCAGCGACCGTCTTTCTGCCATGCGGCAAATGAACAAAAGGGTCGTGCGTGGAAACGAGCTCCCCGTCCTTCGTCATATGTACATCCAATTCAATATAATCGGCCTTCATTTGCACCGCTAATCCGTAGGAAAGCAAGGAATGCTCCGGCGCGTAGGCGGAAGCCCCGCGATGAGCGATAATCAAAAATTCATCATCCGGCAGAGAGGCCGCAATCGATGCTGTAGAACATGCCGAAAGAAGAATGAGCAGGATTAGAAGAATCGCTTTTTTCACGAATGTTTCCTCCTAGAACGTAAAGTGATTGTAAAATATGAGAAAAAAGGAAGGATAATGACATCTTTTATCGAAGTATGTTATTATAAACTATTTTCTGATTAATATAAAATCGGGTGGAAAGGAATTTGATCGATGAAAAGAGTAGAACTGATAGATGTCTCAAAATCATACGATAAGCAAGTTGACGTTATATCCAATATAAACGTAACGATTGAACCGGGCGAGTTTTTTGTCCTCGTCGGCCCTTCAGGTTGCGGGAAGAGCACGATGCTCCGGATGATTGCGGGACTGGAGGATATTACGGGAGGGACATTGAAAATCGGGGAGAAAGTCGCCAATCATCTATCTCCCGATAAACGCGACCTTTCCATGGTCTTTCAAAACTATGCACTTTACCCGCATTTGTCGGTTCAGCAAAACATTACGTTCGGCCTCGATGTGAAGAAGATGAAGAAGGAGGAGCAACGGAAAAAAGCAGTAGAAGTGGCGGAAATGCTAGGTTTGACAGATTATCTCGATCGTAAGCCGCGCGAGCTTTCCGGCGGACAGCGTCAACGCGTAGCCCTCGCCAGAGCAATCGTCAGTGAAACGCCGATCTGCCTGATGGATGAACCCCTCTCCAATCTTGACGCCAAACTGCGTGCACATATGCGCTCGGAAATTAGAAGGATTCAAAGGAGCCTCGGCATTACGATGATATATGTCACCCATGACCAAGTGGAAGCGATGACGATGGGCGACCGGATCATGATCCTCCATGAAGGGAAGATTCAGCAAATCGGCAAACCGATCGACATATACAACTACCCGGCCAATCCATTCGTCGCGACGTTCATCGGATCGCCGCCGATGAATCTGGCAAAAGCCGAGTTCAATTCTTCAACATCCGAACTCGTTATCGGCAATGATTTGCGTTTGAACATTCCAACTGATGAAATTGGAAAACTCCCGAATACATCTATGACAGTCGGGGTAAGACCTGAAAATCTCCATCCGGTAACGCCACAAACAAAGTCGGGTGACATATTCCACGTGGAAGTGACGAATGTGGAAATCCTCGGGAATGAAACCGTCTTTTCATTCAAATTGGGCGCGGAGGAATGGATGGCGAAATGGAGCGGCCAATGGCATATCGACATCGGCGACCGTTTGCCCGTCCGCATGGAATTCCAGTCATTGTCCATCTTTGACGAACAGAACGGTGAGCTAATTAAAAAGACAATTGACTACGGCAATTATGTTACGCAGCAAGAGGTGTCGTCATGACACGGATTGCAACATTCTGGCGAAAGTCCGTTGACGGCCGGACAGCTGCGCTTTATTTATTGCCATCGATCATACTATTTTCCGTTTTCATATTTTATCCGATGTTCCGGACAATCTATTTGAGCTTTTTCCTGACGGATCAAACGGGCAATGCCGCCATCATGGTCGGGTTTGAAAACTTTCAATACTTGCTTGGCTCATCCGAATTCCAAAATAGCATGAAAGCGACGGGGCTTTTCGTATTGTATACCGTTCCAATCACGATTATCCTGGCGCTGTTCTTTGCATTACTCGCAAATGAAAAATTGAAGGGCATCGGATTTTTCCGGACTATGTATTCATCGACGATGGGTATCTCTGTCGCTGCCTCTTCCGTCATCTGGCTTTTCATGTTCAACCCGAGCATCGGAATGTTCAACCGGTTGCTGAGTGTTTTCCATTTACCGCAAATCCAGTGGTTGCTTGATCCGGAATGGGCATTATTATCCGTGTCAATTTCAACGATCTGGATGAATATCGGTTTTTCATTCCTCATCCTACTAGGTGGTTTGCAAAACATCGACGAACATCTTTACGAGAGTTCAAGAATCGATGGTGCAGGCTATTTCTATCGATTGAGACGCATCACATTGCCGATGCTGTCGCCTACGCTGTTCTTCATCATTACGATTTCCCTCATCAATGCGTTCCAGACGTTCGGCCAGATCGATATTTTGACGAAAGGCGGACCTTCCCAGTCGACGAACTTAATCGTCTATTCGATATACAGGGAAGCGTTCATCAACTATCAGTTCGGCACCGCGAGCGCGCAAGCCGTCATTTTATTCCTCATCATTTTGATTGTCACCATCCTTCAATTCAAATTGGGTGAAAGGAAGGTGCATTATCAATGAAAATGGGGCTCCCTCAAAAAATATGGATCTATTTCCTGTTAATCGTCACATCGGCATTTGTTTTCTTTCCGGTATTGTACGCATTCATGATTTCATTCATGACGGGGCCGGAGATCATCCAAGGAAAGTTTTTTCCGGAATCGATCAGTTTTGAAAACTATAGCAAAGTGTTCAGCCGGTTACCGTTGCTGAATTATTTACTGAACAGTTTCATCGTCTCGGTAAGCGTTATGCTCGGCCAACTCGTTGTCTGCAGTCTTGCTGCATATGCATTCGTGTTCTTCAAATTCAAAGGAAGGGACTTCATCTTTTTTCTGTTCATCTCGACGATGATGATCCCTTGGGAAGCGACGATGATTCCGAACGTATTCACAATCCGCAAGCTCGATTGGTTCAATACGTATCAAGGGCTCACATTGCCATTTTTCGCGCTCGCGTTCGGCACTTTCCTGCTTCGCCAACATTTCCTTACAATCCCGAAGGAGCTGCATGAAGCCTCCCAAATTGCAGGTTTGAGCAGATTCCGCTTTTTCTGGCGGGTCGTCCTGCCGGTTTCAAAAACAAGCCTCGTCACGTTGGGCGCCTATGGCTTCCTAACGACTTGGAATATGTATTTATGGCCGCTGCTTATTACGACAAACCAATCGGTGCGTACCGTACAAATTGGTCTGAAGCAGCTGCAGTCCCAAGAAATCGCAACCGAATGGGGGGTGGTCATGGCAGGGGTGATCGTAGTCATCATACCGACGCTGCTTTTGTTGTTCATCGGACAGAAGCAACTGCAAAAAGGGTTATCTCAAGGTGCATTAAAATGATTGATTCGATTAATTAAAAAGGGGTGCATGGGAAATTGAAGAAACTAATCACTTCATCTTTGTTTTGGATACTGATACTGGCTGTTGCCATTTTGACGGCTTGTACGAACAGCGACAGCAGTAAGGAAACGAATAAGCCAGCGGCGAATGATCCAACTACGAAAACAGAAGGAAGTAAGGACGACGGCGCTGCTGCGACTGTCGAAAAAGTATCGATCGAATTTTGGCATTCGATGTCAGGTACCGGCCAGGAATCGATCGACGCCATTGTCAAAGGGTTCAATGAATCCCAAGACAAATACGAAGTGAAGGCGGAATTCCAAGGATCCTATGAAGAATCGTTGACGAAGCTTCGCGGCGTCGGCGGCACGAAAGATGCCCCTGCCATCACGCAAGTGTTTGAAGTCGGAACGAAATATATGATCGACAGCGGCTATATTGAACCGATGCAGAAATTCATCGATGAAGACAATTATGACCTCTCCCAGCTTGAAGGGAATATCTTGAACTACTACCGGGTCGATGGTGAGCTGTATTCGATGCCGTTCAACTCCTCCACGCCGGTTATGATCTATAACAAAGACGCGTTCAAAGCAGCAGGGCTGGATCCTGAGAAGGCTCCTGAAACGTTCTCTGAAGTAATAGACGCCGCGGCAAAGCTGAAAACGGATGACATGTACGGGTTTTCCATGCTGACGTACGGCTGGTTCTTCGAGCAGCTCGTCGCGACGCAAGGCGGCTTGTATGTGAATGAAGACAACGGCAGATCAGGTGATGCGACGGAAGCTTTATTCAACGGGCCTGAAGGGCTGAACGTGTTCCGCTTCCTCGATACGATGAACAAAGCGGGCACTTTCGGGAACTTCGGAACGAACTGGGATGACATCCGCTCCGCATTCGCAACGGGCAAAGTCGCCATGTATATGGACTCGTCCGCCGGTGTAGCGGGCGCTATTAAAAACGCTCCATTTGAAGTCGGTGTCGCTTACATTCCGCATGCGGATGAAGTCCAACGTAACGGAGTCGTCATCGGCGGAGCTTCGTTATGGATGTCTAAAGGAATTGCAAAGGAAGAGCAGGAAGCGGCTTGGGAGTTCATGAAATACATGACGACGCCTGAAGTACAAGCGAAATGGCATCTTGACACAGGATACTTCGCCATCAACCCTGCTGCGTACGAAGAGCAGAGCGTAAAAGATAAATGGGCGGAATTCCCGCAGTTCAAGGTGACAGTGGATCAGCTTCAAGATACGATTCCTGGACTCGCAACTCAAGGCGCGCTCATTTCCGTCTTCCCTGAATCAAGACAGCAGATCGTAACAGCTTTGGAAGAGCTATACCAAGGCAAGGATCCGCAAGAAGTGCTTGATAAGGCTGCGGAAGGAACGAACCGGGCGATGGAAATCGCGAATAAGACGAAAAAATGAGTAATGGCTGTCCAGTGATCGAGTTCCGATTACTGGACGGCTTTTTTGGGATTGAATCTAATGAATTTTGAGTGAATGATAATTCGGTCGTGTTTCCAATTATGGTATTATATAGACTGGGAGATTAAGAGAAATGGTTTTACGTGCATCATTGCACTTAAAATAATATCAAAAGTAGGGGAGATGGAACGATGTCTTTCATTCGAAAAGCGGGAATGTGGTTCGCTATCATGGCGCTCACATTCAGCGGTTTTTCAACGTCTGTCGCAAAAGCGGCAGGGGCTCAAGACGTGACACGCGGGGAATTCATTTCAGCCGTAGTGGAAGCGCTTGAACTTGAATTGGGTGATGGAAGCACGACTGCATTTACGGATGTCAACGAAACGTTGGCACCGATCATTGAAGCTGCACAACAGCACGGCCTTATAAAAGGCGCCACTTTGACTGAGTTCAGACCTGATCAGAAGTTGACTCGCGAGCATGCGTTTCTCATCGCGTCCCGTGCGGTGAAGTCGGAGGAAACGTATCCGGTCACGTTATTGGACCGCTTCAAAGACAAAGCTGACTTCAAAACGGATGAACCTGAAGAACTGGCGAAAAGCGTCGGTTTGAACCTGTTCAGAGGGTATGAGGACGGTACGGCGAAGCCGCAGCAAATCGTGACTAAAGGCCAGGTGAAAAAGATCATTGATCGTTTGCTAGCAGTGTATAACGCTGCACCTGAAGTGGACGAAACGAATAAGGACGCTGTCGCTTTGCGCATTCTCGGCACGAGCGATTTGCATACGAACTTTGTAAACTATGATTACTATCAGGACAAGCCGACAAATGAATTCGGCTTGGCGAAAACGGCTCTTCTAATAGAAGCAGCACGTGCCGAAAATTCGAACAATCTCTTATTCGATAATGGGGATTTGATTCAAGGAACACCGCTCGGCGGATATAAAGTGTCCGTCGATCCGTTGGAAAAAGGAGAGCTTCATCCGGCAATGGCAGCTCTGCAGGCGCTAGATTATGATGCCGGCACTTTAGGGAACCATGAGTTCAACTATGGACTCGATTATTTGGATCTTGTATTGGCGGAAGCACCATTTCCGGTACTAAACGCCAACGTCTATGATGCGGAAACGGGCACGAACCGTTACACGCCGTACGTCATTATGGAGAAGGAAGTTGTCGATGGCAATGGAACAACTCACGAGCTTAACGTGGGCGTTATCGGTGTTGTCGCACCAGGCATCATGCGTTGGGACCGCTCACATTTGGAAGGGAAAGTGACTGCGGAAGATGCTGCGGACACTGTTGAAAAATTCGTCCCTGAAATGAATGAGGCAGGCGCGGATATTATCGTCGTCCTATCCCACTCAGGCATGGGAGATGAAATCCATACGAAAGGGGAAGACGATGTCGTCTATCAAATTTCCCAAATCGATGGAGTCGACGCAATTTTGACCGGCCATAACCACTCCGTATTCCCGGGTGATTTTGCCAATCTGAAAAATGTTGACAGTGAAAACGGTACCGTCAACGGAACACCTGTCGTCATGCCGGGCAAATTCGGAAGCCATTTGGGCGTCATGGATCTCGTTCTTGAAAAGGACGGCGACAGCTGGAAAGTGGTAAGCGGAAAAGGTGCTGTCCGTGAAATCGATTCAAAATCAGACGCAGTTTCGGAAAAAGTCATCGAGGCTGTGAAGGAAGCGCATGAAGGCACAATCGAGTATGTCCGTAGCCCTGTCGGTAAAACGACATCCGCAATTACAAGCTACTTTTCATTAGTGAAAGATGACCCTTCAATCCAAATCGTTACGAACGCTCAGAAATGGTATGTCGAAGAGCAATTGAAAGGAACTGAGTATGAAAGCTTGCCGATCCTTTCCGCGGGAGCGCCATTTAAAGCGGGCGGACGCAATGGGGCAAACTACTACACTGAAATTCCTGCAGGCGAGGTTGCCATTAAAAACGTCGCAGATCTTTATGTGTTCGACAATACGGTGAATGCGCTCGTCATGACAGGCGCAGATGTGAAGGAATGGCTTGAAATGTCAGCAGGTCAATTCAACCAGATCGACCATGCTTCAACTGAACAGCAGAATTTGATCAATACCGAATTCCGCACGTACAATTTTGACGTAATCGATGGAGTGACGTATCAAATCGACGTCACACAACCAGCGAAATATGATTATGCTGGAAAAACGATCAATGCGGAAGCAAATCGGATTGTTAATTTACAATACGATGGCAAGGAAATCAATCCGGAACAGAAATTCATCGTCGTCACGAACAATTACCGTGGCAGCGGAAGCTTCCCGGGTGTCATTAATGCATCCGATAAAATCGAATATGCATACGAAAACCGAGAAGCAATCATGGATTACATGATCGCGCAAGAAACGATCGACCCATCGACCGATGGCAACTGGAAGTTCGTTCCGATCGAAGGCGATGTAAAAATCGTATTCGAAACGTCGGCAAAAGCGAAGGACTTCATTCCGACAGAAAGCGGAATCGAATTCGTCGCACCGACAAAAGACGGCTTCGCCAACTTCTCAATCCAATTGAAATAATTGCTGAAAAAGAGTAGGGGAAATCCCTGCTCTTTTTTATTTCATCCATCCTGCGTCCAGGTAACAGCGAGTGATCATAAATTAAACGCAAGCCATTCCTACAAAGTCTCTTTCCTCCTACCTACAATTGTTCAATCAGATTAAATTACCGGATTGTGGGTAACGTAATGGTAAGACATCAAAGAGGAGGAGCTGTTCATTATGGAGGACAACCGTTTTCAAACAAAGCCAAATGATGAAAAGGGCGAAGCATTCACAGGAATGCCGAATGCCAAGCAATTCCCTGATTTAGAGCCCGAACAAGAGGCGGAGAAGCAAATGGCGCAGTTCCAGAATTCAACGCAATGCAGAGAAATGCCGACGGATAATAAATGGGAAAAATAATACTGAGACCTATGATTCGTTCTAGCGAAGCATAGGTTTTTTCTATCTTCCATATTTTAGAATGTTGGAGTATAGTGAGAAAGAGACTACTACTTTATGACTGGGGATAGTTGTTTGAAACGTTTTGCTATATTGACCATAGCATGCAGCTTTTTATTGACAGGGTGTATTCAGAATGAGGAAAAAGTCAGCCGTCCTGACAACTTTGCGATGCTTGACAGCAATCCGCAGGAGATAAACCTGACCGTAAAATCGTCCGATATTACAGTTGGGATGATAGGGGACATCCTATTGCATTATCCGCTCTATACATACGACAACTATGATCTCTCATTTAGTGCCGTGAAAGACGAGATGACCGGCATCGATTTTTTGCTTGCGAACCAAGAGTCATTGCCGGGTGGAGTGGAGCTCGGATTGTCCGGCTATCCGCTCTTCAATAGTCCTAAACATATTATCAGAGATTTAAAAGCGAACGGAGTCGATCTGCTATCCATCGCAAACAACCATACGCTGGATCGGAACGAGGGCGGTTTAATGAAGGCGCTTGGCCATATGAACGAGTATGGAATGCCGTACGTAGGAGCATATGAGTCTGTAGAAGATCGTGAAACAAAGCGTATCTTCGAAGTGAAAGGCATACGCATCGGCATATTGGCATACACATATAGTTTGAACGGACTTGCGATTCCGAAAGGAAAAGGCTATTTAGTTTCATTGATAGATAAAGTCCAGATGGAAACAGACATTAGGGAAATGGAAGAGGAAGCCGATATAACGGTCGTCTCGATCCATTGGGGCGATGAGTATGCGTTGCAGCCATCCGGGCGGCAAGAGGAGCTCGCTGAATGGCTTTCGTCCGAAGGCGTCGATATCGTTTTCGGCCACCATCCGCATGTGTTGCAACGCTATGCGAAAATCGGCAATACTTCAGTGTTTTATTCGCTCGGGAATTTCTATTCCGCCCAGCAATTTGATTCTACGAATATCGGAGGCATTGCAAAAGTGCAAATTTCGACCGTTGAATTGGCGGGAAAACGATTTATGGAAATGGGGAAATCGACTTTCTTTCCGACTGCTGTCATTCGTGACGAGAAAAGAAGATTTGTAGTCGTACCATTAAAAGATGCACGTATTTATAATCGTTTTGATGAAGAATGGGCGATGGACCATGTCGGCCTTCTGTCTGAATGAAAAATGCCTTCCGCGCAAATTTGTGCGGAAGGTATTTTTGATAGCTTATTCGGCTTTTTTCACTTGCTTCGTATTATAAATATAGTTCGAAACGATTTTTGCAGCTTGTTGTTTCGTTGTAAATTGCTCAGGCATGAACTTACCTTCATAGCCCGACGCGATTCCTAGCTCATGCAACATGGAAATCGCATTTACCGTGTCATCTGCGTATTTGCCGAAGTCGGAATAAGGCGCTTTCGCCGCAGCCGTATACTTTTCACCAGTGTAGTTTTCAAATGCACGCTCAAGGATCAATGCGAATTGTGCACGTGTCACCTTGTCGTTCGGATTGAATTTACCTTCATTGCCTTTGACGATGCCATTTTCGTAGGCAGCTGCAATATCAGCTTTCAATTCGTCGGACAGTCCGTTAAGATCTGAGAATGGCGCTTGACCTTCAGCTTTCAATCCATTCGCTTTAACGACCCATGATACCATTTCAGCGCGAGTGATTTTTACACCCGGCTTGAAAGTCGGTTCTTTTGTCAAAATGTCACGGTAATAAAGATCTGAAATGTATTGGTATGACCAGTTATTAAGGGATACATCCTTGTAAGGGACTGTTGCGATGATGCGCCCTTCAAGGCCGGTTGTAACGTTGCCTAACGACTTAATGTGATTAGCAAGGTTCTCCCAGTCACTGAATCCTGGTTCGCTTGCGCGTCCATCCTCATATGCTTTGCCGAGAGCTACAAAGCCATCTCCGCCTTTAGCAGTGAAAACGTTTGTTGCTGCTTTGTACATCTTGTCCGCTTCGACTTCTTTACCATTGATTTTCAATGAAACGATTCGTTTGCCCGGATCTGCTGTACCGTCAAAGACGACTTGCATGCCAGCGACGTGAAGGAAGCCACCGCTTTCTTTCGGGTAATCCTTAACGGAATGCTCGAATGTTTCACGCAGTTCAGCTCC
This sequence comes from Sporosarcina pasadenensis, assembly GCF_047228845.1. Lineage (NCBI taxonomy): Bacteria > Bacillati > Bacillota > Bacilli > Caryophanales > Caryophanaceae > Sporosarcina > Sporosarcina pasadenensis. The sequence continues at coordinate 245,588 of NZ_JBFEGM010000002.1, read as the reverse complement.
GGACAATTCCATGATCGCAAGGCTGTTGCCGAACGGAAGGACAGTGAGGACCTCTCCATAAGTTACTTCACCCTTGTTGATGGAAGTACGGATGCCGCCGCCGTTTTGGAACGCAATGGCAACTTCCGGATCGACTTCTTTCGCTTTTGCAAGCATTCCATCTGTGATAATGTTGCCAAGATTCGTTTCACCTGCACGGACGCCGCCCAAGTCGCGCAAGCCGCTTAGGAACACATCGGCAACTCCTCCAGTCGGGGAGTTTTTGATCGCTCCGACCTTATCAGCGTATGGCTTCAGCATTTCTTCGGCTTCAGCGTCTTTTTCCCCTTCTTTCGTGTCGACTTCATGAAGCACTCCATTGTACTCTTTGATAACTCCATTTTCATCGAATGTAATATCCAATTGTCCTAGGAATTTCTGATGTTCATTTGCTTGTACAATGACAACAGGTCCTGCTTCTCCCTCATGGACAAACGGTTCATCCAATTTGGAATGAGTATGCCCACCGACTATAATATCAATGCCCGGGACATTTGCTGCGAGCAATTTATCATTATCAATAGCATCGCTATCGTTGAAGCCTATATGTGTCAAGGCGATGATTTTGTTGACGCCCAACTCTTCGAACGCTTCAACTGCTGCCTTCGCTTCAGTGATGTAGTTTGTGAATTTTATTTCTTTAGGACTGGAAATATCGACAGTTTCTTCAGTCGTCAAACCGAAAATACCGATTTTTTCCCCATCCACTTCCTTTACAATTCCGTTAAAGATTTTGCCGTTTTCAGGCTCAGCTGTCACTTCACGAAGTTGAAGGTCTTCGAAGTTGCTGTCGGCTGAGAAATCGACGTTCGCAGAAACGAATGGGAATTTCGCTTTCTTGATGAAGTCGGCAAGTCCTTTATGGCCGTCTTCTGAACTGCCTAAATCAAATTCATGATTTCCGAAAGTCATTGCGTCGTACCCAAAATAGTTCATGAATTCAAGGTCCGCTTGTCCTTGGAATTCATTGAAATAGAGGGAGCCCGAGAACACATCGCCCGCATGCAGCAATACATTATGCGGCACTTCCGCCCGTTTCGCTTTCAATAGTGCTGAGAAATAAGGGATGTTGTCCAACTGTGCATGGGTGTCATTCGTGTGGAACACCGTCATTGAGAAATCTTTTGACGCTTCTTCTGCGGAAACGGCAGCAGGAGTCATTCCTGCCATACTGAACAGCAACATGGATGCAGCCGCGCCTTTCATATACTTCTTTGACATAATGCACCTTCCTTTTATGGTTTTTTCTTCATCAATATTCTGATATAACTTACAAAGATGGAATAATGATGAAAACTCATTCATTTCAAGTTTATCATTATCATTATTAAAGAACAAATGAATTTTCCGTAAATTAATAGCTTCATAGAAAAAGCCGGAGAGAAGTGTAGGTCACTTCTTTCCGGCATAATTTCTTTATTGAACTGCGTAGTATTGTACAAGCCCTTGATAGATCGCTTCGGCGTACAGTTCCGCATATTGATCACTTGATAATTTCTTGAAATCATCAGGGTTTGTAATGAAACCAAGCTCGACGAGTACAGCAGCTACATTGTTATTCCGAATGACATAAAAGCGTTGGTCTTTTACTCCGCGATCAGCCATGTTGGCGTTTTTAACAAGATTCGTTTGGATCTTGCTTGCCAGTAGCTTACTCTCTGAAGCATTCGGATTCGTTGAAGAGTCATAGAAGACTTCCGCGCCTTTCGCTGCAGAAGAACCTGCCGCATTTACATGGATTGAAACGAATGTTTCGGCATAATGTTTCTTAGCGAATTCAGTACGTTGTTCCAATGTTAGATACGTATCATTTGAACGTGTCAGCAATACATTGGCACCAGCTTTTTTTAACTTGCCTTCAACTAGTTTAGCAACTTTCAATACAACAGTCTTTTCGCTTAATTTATTGCTAGTAGCGCCAGGATCTTTTCCGCCGTGTCCGGCATCAATGACAATTACTCGGTCCTTCAATGGGTTACCCGACTGGTTGAGGAGCTTCAAGTAATTTTTGTGTACATAGCCTGTACCGCTCTGTAAATTAATTTTGGCCCAGTTACCGTTTATCGACTCGACATTAACCTTTTGGTTGAGTGATAACTTTGCTACGATTGCGGATGTGCCGTCAGGTGATTTTCTAACGTTCAAAACACTTGTCGTCACTTTACCGATTAATCCAGTTGTAGGGGAGGGAGTGTTCGGCTCCTCCTCGGGTTCAGTGACTTCAGGCTCTTCCGGTTCCTCAGCAGCGACGTCATCATCGGATGGTGCTTGAGTTCCGACTTCAACCGTGTAACGGCTATGGATATATCCATTCGCTCCGTCGATCAGGACAAGCAGCCAATCGCCAGTCTGTCCGATAACCTCGACGATATCGCCATCTTTCAAACGATTGACGACATCACCTGTAACTGCCGGATGTGAACGGACATTTAAGTTGTCGCCGCCAGTTGCGACTTTTGCAAAATACGTTCTCGAAGTCTGTTCAGGCAATTTGACAGCTAGCTTATAGTTGTCATTCAAAGCACGTGCCACGAACAATGCGAATTGTGAACGGGTCAATAAATCATTTGGCAGGAATTTGCCTGCATCACCACGAGTGACGCCGCCATAATACAAGCCGTTGATTTCTTTTGCGTAAGCGTGGCCTTTCATATCAGTAAGCATGAGCGGCCGATCGACTGTTACGTTTTCTGATAGATTGAAAGCGACAGAGAGGGCATAGCCCATTTCAGCTCGCTTCAATTTCTCGTTCGGACCAAAGCTGCCATCAGCTTTTTTCTTGAAATAACCGAGTTCGACTGCACGGCTGGCAAATTCATATTGCTCTGTGCCAGGCTTCAAGTCTTTGAACTGGATGGATGGCGTAGGCATGTCCTTTTTACCGGAAGCGATGACAAGCATTTTTGCTGCGTGTGCTCTTGTCAAATTGTTGCCGGGATTGAACTTGTCGGCTTTATTGACAATGCCGAGCTCCGCTATGTAATGTACTTGATCATAATATTCCTTGCCAGGTGAGATATCCGAGAATTTGAACTGCGCCGATGAATGTCCAGGGACGATGGAAACAAGAGCGAAAAACAGTAAAGCAACAGCTGCCCATTTAAACGTTTTCATGTTGTCCTCCTAAATTTGATGTAGATTAAGTTTACCAGTGTTCTCCATGTAAATCCATAGTAAATTTACTATTTTCATAGAGTTTTTTTGAAAAAAACCAGGTGTCCAATTAAACGGAACACCTGGCTTTTAGGCTATTAGTGGAGACGATCAAGGATCTTCTGGAATTGCTTTTCAGTCAACTTATCGTTGAGACCGAATGATCCATCTTCATATCCGCTAGCAATACTGTTATAGGCTAGTATATTGATATATTCATTAGCCCAATGTCCTGCAGGTACATCACTATAGGATGTATTGGCGGAACCTTGTAGATTAAAGGCTTCCACAATTATTTTTGCCATTTGTGCACGAGTCAATGAATCATCGGGATTGAATTTCCCGTCATTTCCGGAGAATAGTCCGGCATTTGCCACTTTCGTAATCGATTCGTATTGCGGATGATCCGCAGATACATCGGAGAAAGTTACATTGGAAGCATCCGCTTCAAGTCCAAGCTCTTTTACGAGCGTCTCTGCTATTTTAGCGCGAGATACATAGACAGGAGAAGTTTTTGTCGGTTCTTCGAAAGCAACTGTTTTTTCATGATTGAAATCCTTTATGCGACGAGCGCCTAAATAACGTTTGCCCCAGTAAGCGGGATCGTTGACGGAAGAAATCATGACACCCTTTGATGTCGAAGCATGGATGAACCTGCTGGAACCGATATAGATTCCGACGTGTGAAACTCTATTGCCAAAAGTGTTGAAGAAGACGAGGTCTCCCGTTTTAAGATCGCTTTTCTTAACAGCTGTTCCCATAGCAAACTGTTCGCCAGTCGATCTTGGTATTTTGATTCCTTGTTTTTTAAAGACGAATTGCGTATATCCTGAGCAGTCGAATCCGGAAGTGGTTGTGCCTCCATAGGCATATGGCGTTCCTATGTAGGTCCGCGCTGTACTGACGAGCGAAGTCGGTGAATTCGCTGAGGCCATGGCTGGTACGGACGTTGCTAACAAAAAGCATGCCAAAAAAGAGAAAAACAGTTTCTTCATCTGGTTCTCAAATTCCCCTTTCGCACGTTTACATACAGTGTGCTTTTATCTGAGAACATCCTACCATAGGTAAACCTTCATTTCGGTTACAGTTACATTACAATAACGTTACATTCCGCTGGCTTATGTCGAAAATGCGCTCATATCAACGTTTCTTAAAGGGTATTTTTGTAGGAAACACTTTTTGTAATGAAAAATTACTGTTATTTATCAATTTCCGTCATCTTTTTAGGTATTTCCCACTGTTTTCTGTAGTAGATAAAACGGTATATGACAGACGTGTTACAAAAATGAAAGGAACATACTTATGGTATAATCGTTAAATGTGTATAGAGTAAAGACTTACAATAGATGGGATGAGAAATAAATGCGCAGAATCGCAGTTTTCAGCAATATGTACCCTTCGGAGAAGCATCCGACGTTCGGTATTTTCGTTAAAAACCAAGTAGAGCTGTTGCGCTCAAAAGGAATTCAAGTGGATCTCATAGCAATCGATGAACCGGGGAAAGGGAAAGTCGCCACTATAAAAAAATATTTGGCGTGGTTCCTAAAATCGATCGGTTTCTTAATACGACATAAAAAACATCTATCATTGACGCATGCACATTACGCGTTTCCGACAGGGGTTCTTTCATTAATAGGAAAGAGGCTTTTCAGGATACCTTACGTAGTGACGGTGCACGGCGGCGACATCGACAAAATGGCTGCGAAAAGTGAGCGTATTGCGGGATATACAAGAAAGGTCCTGCAAGGCGCGGATGCAGTCATAACTGTAGGGGAACGATTGAAGAACGATGTGATAACAAAATTCGGAGTGAAGGAGGAACATGTCCATGTCATGAGCATGGGCGTGAATACGGAAATCTTCCAACCGATGCCGAAAGAGGAAGCCCGTAAACAATTGGACATCCCTCAAAACGAAAAACTTCTATTGTTTGTCGGCAATATGATTGAAGCGAAAGGCGTGCTTGAACTTGTCGATGCGTTCGACATCGTGCGCAAAGATCACCCGGAAGCGGCCCTTCATTTGATTGGCTCGAGTAAAGATGAACGGTTCATGGAAACGTTGGCGAAACGTATGCTGTCGAAAGATGTCCGGATTTCCCATCAAGAACCGCTACCGCAAAAAGAAGTGGCAAAATGGATAGCCGCCGCGGACGTATTCGTGCTTCCTTCCCATCATGAAGGGTTCGGACTCGTTGCTCTTGAAGCGATGGCTGTCGGAACAACGGTTGTCGGAACTGACGTCGGAGGTCTATCCTTCCTCCTTAATAATGGCGCAGGAATCCTCGTTGAACCGAAAAACCCTGAATCCCTTGCGGCTGGCTTGAAAGAAGGGTTGGAAGAGCCATCGGAATCAAGACGGAAAATCGCGGAAGAAAAAGTCGCCGAGCATACGTATGATGTCATCGCCGATAGATTAACTGCAATCTATGACGCTGTGTCGAAAGGAAAGAATGCAAAATGAGTAGAATGATGAAAATCATCGGCACAGTCGCCATTATAAATATCGTCGCCCGTATAATTGGCTTCCTGCGGGAAATGGTCATCGGGAACCAATTCGGGACATCCGCTGCGGCAGATGCGATAGCGACCGCGTATACGATACCGAATTTCATATATCTAGTCGTCGGCGGAGGGCTAACGACGGCTTTCATTTCTGTTTATCACTCCTCCAAAACCGACAAAGCGATTTTCGTCAGAAGAATGTTCACTTCGGTATTAATGACCGCAACGATTATTACGGTCCTTGCTGTCATTTTTGCAGAACCGTTATTAAAGACGACTTTTCCAGATCTAAAACCGAACCAATTTGAATTGACTTATCCGCTATTCCTATGGATGATGCCATCAACAATCATTCTCGTCCTTTCAACATGGATGAGCGGTTTATTGAATCTGAACGACAAGTTCAAGCTGTCGAGCATCGCAATCCTCGTCTACAACGCTGCATTCGTCATCATTTCCGCACCGCTCGTTAAATGGTACGGTCCGATGGCCTACGGAATCGGCGCATTATTAGGTGCGGTGCTCATGGGCGTCTTTTTATTCGCTGGAATCAAAAAGAGCAAGCTCTACTCGCTGAAACCTGCTTTTGGCAAGTCGGAAGATGTGAAGCGAGTATGGGTCATCGCTTTGCCGATCTTACTAGGTGGTGCATCGATGCAATTTTATGCATTTATTCATAGAATCGCTGCAACGGGATTGAGTGAAGGGACCATCTCGGCAGTCAACTACGCGTCCAAGCTGAGCAATTTCCCGCAGGCGATCATGATGACGGCTGTAACGACTGTCATCTATCCGATGTTGAGCAAGAAGGAAGGCGAAGGGGACCATGAAACAATTAAGAAACTGTATAAAAAAGGAATGCTCCTGCTTGCGGCATTAATTGCACCCGCAACTGCAGTTGCTTATTTCTTCGCGGATCCGCTCGTCCGTCTCATTTTCGAACACGGAGAATTCGACGAGTCATCGGTGTTAATTACAGTTCCGATTTTCAAGGTATTCGCATTGTCGATGTTCTTCCTCGCTGCGAATACGTACGTGACCCGTTTTTATTATGCAAAAGGAAATTCGATGCTGCCGGTCATCTTCAGCCTCATTAGCGTGCTCGGCATTAACATAGCAATCATCTATGCGCTTATCGATTCGCTAGGCGCGTCTGCAATCGCATACGGAACTGTCATCAGCTCCGCCATCAACCTGATTATGCTCGTCATCTACGCTAGGGTGAAGTGGAAGCTGTAAACAATACTTATATCCCGTCACGGCTCAGCTGTGTGCGGGATATTTTTTATCTGTTGTTCTACGCCGATTTAAGTTATTCTGAATAATAGAAGTAACTAGAATAGGAGAGATACCGATGTCCATTGAAAAACAAATAGGAGAATGGTTCGCCCATTTTCATGCACACCCTGAAATTAGCTGGAAAGAAGTCGAAACGACAAAAAAGATAGCCGAAATCCTTACGGAAATGAACGTGAAGCATCATACTTTCGATGATGTAACCGGCGTAGTGGCGGAAATCGGGGAAGGTGATCGGATCATTGCAGTCCGGGCCGATATTGACGCGCTCTGGCAAGAGGTGGACGGCGTTTCCCAGGCGAACCATTCATGCGGACATGACGCCAATATGTCGATGGTGCTCGGCGCACTCTCCTATTTACAGGATCAACAAATCGGGAGCCGCATCCGGTTCATTTTCCAGCCGGCAGAGGAAAAAGGGAACGGTGCAAAATCGATGATCGAAAGAGGAGCCATCGATGGTGTTTCCCATTTATTCGGCGTCCATCTCCGACCTCAGGAAGAGATCCCTTTCGGCAAGGTTTCACCAGCAATCCATCACGGAGCCGCGGTTTTCCTTGAAGGGAAAGTGAAAGGGATAGATGCCCATGGTGCGAGGCCGCAGCAAGGGAAAAATGCACTCGATCCGATTTTCGCAATTGCACAGTTCCTGAAGACGATTCATTTCTCGCCATATGAAGCGTATTCCGCGAAATTGACGAAAGTCCAGGCGGGCGGCGAAAGCTTGAACATCATTCCTGGGAATGCCGTGTTTGCCATCGATGTCCGAGCACAGGCAAACTCGGTTCTGAATGAATTGAAGGAACGCATCGATGCAGGAATCCAATCGATTGCACAGTTGCACGGCGTGGACATCGAATTGAACTGGTCGGACTATACGCCTGCTGCTGAAGTGTCCGAAGAAGCGGCTTTGATTGCGAAGGAAGCGATTTTGGAAGCAGTCGGGGAAGAGGCGTTTGCACCTGCGATCATCACGTCCGGAAGCGACGACTTCCATTTCTATACAATTCACAGGCCTGATCTGGAAGCCGCAATGATCGGGGTAGGAGCCGACTTAGGGCCTGGCCTTCATCATCCGGATATGACATTCAACCGGGATGCGCTTGATATAGGGGCGAAAGTGCTGGCAGCGACGTTGGCAAAAGCTTCATTACTGGAATAAATGTAAAAATTCCATCTAACGGAAAAGCTCCGTGAGATGGAGTTTTTTAATTGAACCTCTATTACATTTAATCGGAATAGAGTGATAATTAATTGCTAAATGCCCATAGTTAAGTATAATTAATAGTAGACTCCTTTTTTCATAGCGTCATCACCTCCATAAGAGCTCCATTGTCCTTCATAATTGTAAGCGCTTACGAGAAGGGGAAATGAAAAATGAGGGGGAACAACACATGAAAAGAAATCGCGTAAAAGTTCTATTGTTCATGTTGCTTGGTGCTTTGCTTGTTTTATCGGCATGTGGCGGGGGTGGAAAGAAGAATATTGCAATCGGTCCACCTGCTAGTGAAACGAACAATGTTTCCAAAATCATTTTGGGGGCATACGGGATTGATGATGGCGACTATAAGGCTTTCCAGGAAGGATTCGGGGCTGCAGCAGACGGGGTTCAGGACGGCAATATCGACATATCGATCGGAATTTTAGGTCTGCCTGCTGCTAGTATTGAAAGCTTGCAAGCGTCCACGGGAGATGTGAAAATGATCAGCCTCTCCGACGACGCGATTGCAAAAATCGAAGCAGAGTCGGGGTACAAACGTTTCACGATTCCGAAAGAGTCTTATGATTTTCTCACGGAGGATGTACAGACAGTAACAGCATATGCAATTTTAATGGGGAACACGGATACGATCGATGAAGAGCTCGGATACGAATTGGCGAAGAGCATGATCGAAAATGCGAGTGAAAATACACATGCGCAAGCAAAGCAGATGATTCTCGAAAACGCATTGAACGGGGCAGAAGGGTTGTTGATCCACCCAGGTGCTAAAAAATATTACGAAGAACAAGGATTGACGGTCAATAATGACGTGGCTGAACTAACAGCCGCACAAGGGAAACGGAAAACAGAATTGACACTTGGAACAGGGAGCCAAGGGGGTACGTATTATCCGCTTGGCGGAGAGATGGCGAACCTTTGGAATAAATACATCGACGGCATCAATGTGACGAATATGGAAACAGGGGCGTCCGTCGAAAATCTATCTTCCATCAGCAAAGGTCAGATGGATCTTGGAATGACCGTTCACGTGCCTGCGTTGAATGCATTGAATGGCAAAGCTGATTTTGAAGGGAACCCAGTGAAAAACGCAGCGTTCATCGGCCATATTTACCCAGAAGTCGTTCAAATCGTGACGAGGGAGAAGATGAAGATCAATGGCTTCGAGGACTTGAAATGAATACAGCCAAGTAAGCAGAAAGGCGGCGAAAAATGAAAGAACATAAGGTGGTAGATGCACAAGAGATTCTTGAAAAATATGACAAGGAAAATCAGTTCCGTGTAGAAATCGGCAAATGGGCGTACGTCGTAACCTTTCTCGCAGTCTCGCTGACCATCTTTCATTTATATACGGGGTCAACGAGCGTTCTGCCTTCACAGCAACAAGGGGCCATTCACCTTGGAACCGCTTTAGGAGTCATCTTCCTGCTCTATCCGGCAAAAAAGGAATGGAGGAAAACACAGAAGAAAGTCCCTTGGTATGATGTATTGCTAGCGTTTACTGCTATGTATGTGGCGTACCATAAAATATTTTTTTACGATACGATTCTCCAAAGCAGGGTGTCTGGCTATAGCTCATTGAATATCATCATTGCCATAGTTGGCGTATTGCTCGTATTGGAAGCGACACGAAGGACAGTAGGTCTTCCGATTGTCATCGTTGCGAGCGTCGCGATGCTATATGCAATGTATGGAAACCTTATTCCGACGCGCATCTTGTCGCATGAAGGATTTGCGCTCGACCGGACGATGACGAATCTTTGGTATCGCGAAAGCGGCGTATTTGGAACCCCGATACAGATTTCCGCAAAATTCATTTTCCTGTTTCTGTTTTTCGGGGTGCTTCTCGTCAATACGCCAATCGGAAGATTCTTCAATGATCTGGCGTTCTCGTTAACCGGGCGATATACAGGCGGAACGGCCAAAGCTGCCGTCGTAGCGAGCGCTCTTCAAGGAACGGTATCAGGCAGCTCTGTTGGAAATACAGTGGCGACGGGTAGCTTCACAATCCCGATGATGAAAAAAGCGGGATTCAAACCTGAATTCGCTGCGGCTACGGAAGCCTCCGCTTCGACTGGAGGCCAAATCATGCCTCCGATGATGGGAGCAGCTGCCTTCATCATGATGGAATACCTTGGCGTCAACTACTCAACTATTATGCTCGCCGCGCTCATTCCGGCGATCCTGTACTTTACGGGGATTTTCATCGGAACCCATTTCGAAGCTAAACGTTTGAAAATCCTCGGGTTGCCAAAGTCTGAACTGCCGGTGTTCAAGAAGATTTTTGTACGTGACGGTTACATGATCATTCCTCTTCTCGTCATCATCATTACGATCATGTCCGGCTTCACACCGCAACGTGCAGCATTGTTCGGGATCCTTTCCGCTGTGATCGTATGGATTTTCAATGCGTTTTTTAGAAAGGAATCGGAGTTCGGTATGAAGAGGGTCGTTTATGTGTTGGAGCAAGGAGGAAGGGTGGCGCTTCCAGTCATTTCAGCTGTCGCAACGGCAGGCATCATCGCAGGCGTTGTGAGCATGACAGGCCTTGGTGCAAAATTCGCTTCTGGCATTATCGCTCTATCGAACGGCTACTTAATATTGGCGCTCATCTTCACGATGATTGCATGTATCGTGCTAGGAATGGGATTGCCGACAACCGCCAACTACGTAGTAACAGCAACGATTGCGGCTCCGGCGCTCATCAACGAATTCGGCATCGCCCCGATTGCTGCGCATATGTTCGTCTTCTATTTCGGCATAGTTGCCGACATAACACCGCCGGTTTGCTTAGCGGCCTATGCGGGGGCTGGGATAGCAAAGGCGAATCCGTTCAAAACGGGGATGACCGCTGTCAAGCTTGCGATTGCCGCGTTCATCATTCCATTTATTTTCATCTACAACCCGATTCTCGTCTTTGTCGATGTCACTCCAGTGAAGCTCATACTTGGCATCGCAACCGCGTTGATCGGCATGATCGGAGTCAGCAGCGCCGTCATCGGATTCTTCGTACGGAATGCCCGCATATGGGAACGGATTGTCCTATTTGCCGGCGGTCTATTGCTCATCATTCCGGAGCTGACGACAAGCGCCATTGGACTGTTGCTTATTACAATCATCTGGTTTATTCAAAGAAGAAGACCGGAAGAGAAGCAATCTATTGAAGAAGTCGTCGCATAGGGGATAAACAAAAAGCTGACACCAAATAATTGGTGCCAGCTTTCAGCCTGTTGGCAAACGCTCGCATCCGTTGTTGCTCGTCTCGCTCGTCCGCTCATGAATTTAAGTTCTATTCGCGTCTTCGCTCCACTTCGCGCCTAGGATGACAAGCGTTTTCAATCAGGCTGAGGAAATCCCTATGCATCGCTGCTTTCCCTCAAAAAAACCTCACATGAAGAAATTCTCTTCCCCGATCCGATCATATAATCCACTCTTTTTGAACAAAGAAAGCTTCTGCTTCGGTAATTTCTTTATAATGATTCTCACATTCTTTTTACTAGCATTATCCAATAATGCAGATAGCGCAGCTTCACCTGTTGCGTCAATCATCGATAGATGCTCCAAATCCAAAATGATTTTAGCTGTTCCCGTTGAAAGAAGATCGGGCATCTTGTCTTCAAACACCTTTGCGGTACCGAAAAATAACGGTCCTTCAATAATGAATTTGGATACATCCTCTCCGAACTTATGAATCTCTACATCGGAAAGTTTTTCTGTCGCAAAATGGAGTTTGCCACTCATTTTTCGCAGGAAGGAAAGTGCGGCCAACAGGATCCCGACTTGGACAGCTACTGTTAAATTAATGAAGATCGTGAGTTGAAATGTCGTGAGCAGCACAATCGAATCGCCCGATCTCACAGACAAAATATGAACGAAAGCTTTTCTCGCACTCATATTCCAAGCGACAAACATTAAAATAGGCGCCATCGAAGCCAATGGAATGTAGGATGCGAATGGAGCGAACACCAAAATGAACAACAATACGAAAATGCTCTGCACCATGCCTGAAACCGGGCTGACTGCGCCTGATCGGATGTTGGTCGCTGTACGCGCAATCGCGCCTGTCGCGGGAATGCCCCCGAATAACGGCGAAACGATGTTAGCGATTCCTTGCCCGAACAGTTCTCGCTTCGAATCATGCTTCGGTCCTTCTTTCATTCCGTCTGCAACGACTGCCGACAATAGCGATTCGATCGCCCCGAGTGCAGCGATGATCAATGCCGGCTGCCAAAGGCTCACGAGTTTGGAAAGTGTTATTTGAGGAAATTGAAAGCCTGGCAATGTTTGCGGGATACCGCCGAAAGCTGTGCCGATCGTTTCCACTTTTCCTGGATAGAACAAAACAGATAATAATGTTGGAATTAAAAGGGCGAAGAGCAGCAACGGAAGTCGAGGGGCGACTTTCGGCAAGATGAAGATCAAGGCCAATCCAATCATTGCGGTGAGCACACTATAGACATTCACCGTATGGAGGTGCTTGGCGACATCTATCATGTTTTCATGAAAGAATTCCTTGCTTTCCAATCCCGAGAGGCCGAGGAAGTTCCCGAACTGCCCTGTGAAAATAATAATAGCAATTCCCGAAGTGAACCCGATCGTTACGGAACGGGGGACGAAATGAATGAGATTGCTAATGCCTGCAAAGCTCATGATGACGAGGAAAATACCGGCGAGAAACCCTGCTATCAATAGATCTTGATAGCCGTATTGAAGGACGATCGCAAGAAGGATCGGGATGAAAGCACCTGTCGGACCGGCAATTTGAAAACGGGATCCACCTAAGAGGGCGACGATAAAGCCGGCGATGATCGTCGTATACATTCCATACTCCGGTTTGACGCCCGAGGCAATTGCAAAAGCCATCCCGAGTGGAATGGCTACGATACCGACAGTAATCCCAGAAAGCAAATCTTTCCGGAATCCGGACGCATTATAATCAATAAAACGTTGGTCTTTGAACATGGCGGTCACTTCTTCCACAATATTTGTAAAAAGATTCTCTCTCTTCATTATAAGCGACAAAAGCACTACTGGCAAGGGGGGAGCTAGTTTCAAAACGCCGCCGCATCAGTCGCGGATATGGCGTTTTGCATATTTTACGAGCTCGGTTTCCTTCAACACAATGCGATCATATCCCATTCGTCGCACTAGCTTTGTAATATGCGGCTGCTCGACCCGTGCAAGCCGCAAAGCTTCCTCTTGCGCAAAAGCTTCACGTGTTGGACCGTCGAAGAGCATCTCTCCATTGCTGAAAATAATTGTCCGGCCGAACGTCTCCGCTACGAAATCCATATCATGCAAAATACAGATGACAAGCTTGCCCTTTTCATAAAGCGAATGGATAATTTCCTTCACTTTTGCTTTCCCGCGGAAATCTTGCCCCATTGTCGGTTCGTCGAAAACGACGATATCCGTATCCATGGCGAGTATTGATGCCATCGCAACCATCTTCCGCTCTGCAAGGCTCAAGTCATAGGGATTCTCCTCTTCTTTATCCGCAAGCCCGACAAGTGCAAGCATCGCTTTTGCATTGGTCAACGCTTCCTCATAGGATTGGCCGATGTTCAATGGGCCGAACATCACCTCGTCAATCACTTTATGCTTGAAAATTTGATCGTTCGGATTTTGGAAGATGAGTCCGATTCGGCTTGCCTGTTTAGCAGCCGTCGTTGCTGAGGTCGACTCTCCGTTCAGTAAAATCTCACCGGAATCCGGTTTCAACAGTGCCTTCAATAATTTCACAAACGTCGTTTTCCCTGCTCCGTTCTGCCCGATGATCGCGATAGGCTCGCCGCACAAGTGGACGTTCAAACCGCGAATGACGTCCTGTCCTTTTTCATAGCCGAAATGAAGATTCCGGACAATGAGTTCAGCGGTACTTCTGTCCTCCAACTCGGTATCAACCGAGCGTTGAATTTCTCGTTCCATCGGCATTTCCTCCAAGGAAATCGGGTAAAGTCCTGTCGCTTCATCCCGCAATCCGAGAGTGCGTGCGATTTTCACATACATAGGAGGATCGACGCAGAATTTATTCAAGTCATCCCTGGAAAAGACTTCTTTAGGCTTTCCATCCTGAATCAATTTGCCGTCATGCATCAGTAGAATCCTATCTGCATATGCCGCAAGCTTCTCCATTTTTTGCTCCACCATAATGATTGTCATACCGCCATCCGCCAATTTATCAACGACGCGGAACACTTCCTCCGCACCTTGCGGGTCGAGCTGGGAAGTCGGTTCATCGAGAATGAGGATGTCGGGTTCCATGGCGATGACGCTTGCAATGGCGACCCGCTGCATTTGTCCGCCGGATAATGAGAATGGATTCTGGGTCTGCAACTGTTCAATATCGAGCAACCGCATACTTTCACGGATCCGCTCATGCATGACATCACGCGGCACTCCTTGATTCTCCAAGCCAAACGCGATTTCATCATAGACAGTGAACTTGGCGCCGGTCATTTGCGAAAAAGGATTTTCGAAAACGAGTCCGACGTTTGCCGTTATGTCGCTAATCTCATGTGATAAAACATCCATGTCGTTAATATACACATCGCCTCCATAAGCCCCTTTGAAAAAGTGGGGGACGAGTCCGCTCAGCGCATAGCATAACGTCGTCTTCCCAGATGTATTCATGCCGACAATCCCAATGAATTCACCTTTTTCCACTGTGAATGAAATATCATCAAGTGCAAAACGTGAGCTTTCAGGATATTTATATTTCAAGTTCTTCACACGCAATAAACTCATGAAATCACCCTCCAAATGATGACAGCCAAAAAGAAGGCGATCAATGCGATTCTAATCGGGACTCTGAAACGGTAGTTTTCCCGCTCATACAAATACGTCCGTTTCCCTTTGGCATTAAAACCCCGTATTTCGAGTGCAATCGACCGCTCACGTGTTTCCGTAAGTGAATTAAGGACGACTGGCCCAAGGAGGGGGAGGAACGATTTGAGTCTCATCCATACTCCGCCTTCCGTCTCCATGCCGCGAGCCCGTTGCGCATCCGTTATTTTGCCAGTCAAGGCGACCATTTGCGGTATGATTTGCAACACCGACAACAGCACATAACCGAATTTCGGAGACATGCCTTTTTGAAGCAGAGCCTCGACAAGGTCATCCGGCTTTGTCGTCAAAATGAGCACTCCGAAAGAGGCGACCATATTGACGACGCGGAGCGTAATCAGAAGTGCGATGGAAAAGCCTTCTTTGTAAATTTGAATCGGACCGACTTGAAACAGGACCGTTGCCCGATCGGGATGAAAAAATCCTTGGACGATGATGATTGATGCGATTAAAAGGAAACTCACCCCGATCACCGGCACAATGTATTTGATCACTTTGCCGGCGAGCAAGATGAAAAGCGTGAACAGGAGGATTCCGAAGACGACGAGATGATCTGCAATGATATATGTCGATGCGATGGAAATAAATACGAATAAGAGCTTTGTCAACGGATCCACCCGATGAATCAGTGAATCCCTTTGTACGTACAATGTCATGTTGTTCATTCAAAACCCTCCTGCAGGCAGTACTTATAACCTTTCAATCTCTCCTCGGTTGTCATACATAAGCTTCACATTTTTTGGCAACCCTTTGAAGATCAAGAAACTGAGCAGCACGGTTACCACTTTGTCGGGCACATCAACAACGATGCTATCCGCAAACGAAGCAAGCCATAGCGGCATGTCTTTTGCAAGCATCGTAGCAAACAATGCATCTCCCCACACATTTCCAGTTGTCCCTTCCCAGAACATAATATTGAGAGGAGTCGAGACGATGGCTGCAATGAAACCAACGACAAGACCAAGGACAATTGCTTTACCGATGTTGGAAATCCACCCTTTATAAGCCATGATTCCGGTGACGATACCAATGACGGCTGAGGTGATCGCATACACAAAAGAGATAGGACTTGTCGTAAAGCCGTAGACGATATTATTCACGACACCGACGATAGCACCGACAATAGGTCCCGCAAGCATACTCGCTAACACAGTTCCGATGGAGTCGACCCATAATGGTAACTTCAATACGTCTGCAAACAATTTGCCTAAGAAGTTGATGCCGACCGCAACCGGAATGAGCACAAACGCAGCCGTTGAAAACTGCAATGACCACATACGCCTCTTTTTCATTTCTATTCTCCTTTTTCTTTGTAATCAAGATGAGTGTCAAGACACATGACTATACTAATCCATTCTGAGGAAATAGGGAAGTGGTTTTTGAGAAAAGATACCTATTTATCTTATCTTATGCCTAGTAGAGGTTTTAGGTATAAGAAAAGACCAAGAGAATACGTATGAGTCTCTTGGTCTAGGTGTAGGTTATTTAACTGATTGAAGTTGGGTGAAGCGGGTGAAGCCGACAAATTTATCTTTCCAGTAGGCGGAATCAATTGTCGAAATTTCAACTTTTTTCGTGCCTGCATGGATGAACTTTCCGTCCCCTACATAAATGCCTGCATGTGAAATGCCGCTGCGATACGTATTTTCAAAGAAGACAAGATCCCCCGGAACCGGCTCGTCCACAGGATGTGAATTGATGAACATGCTGACTGTGTCCAATCTGGGCATTTTAAGTCCAGCATTCGTGAATACATAATAGATGAATCCGCTGCAATCGAACCCTTCAGGTGTGACGCCTGCCCAAACGTATGGTGTGTCGAGTAGAGGCATTGCAACTTCCACAGAAGCAACTTGAATCTCTTTCGCTGTTTTCGACAGGTTCGTCAAAAAGGGCTTGTCCTTCTCTACTACAGGTTTGAAGAAGCTCGTAGATGAAGTTTGTTTTGCGGTAGTCAAGTTTTTATTGATTTCTGTCATGCTCGCGTCATTCTGTTTGTCGTATTGCTTTATGTCAGATGGTTTCTTTACAAGCAAATTTTGAGAAACTTTTATCGTATCTGAAGTAAGGTTGTTCATTTTCTTCAATTCGTCTACAGTCAGCTTATGCAGGGAAGCGATTTTCCAAAGTGAATCACCTGTTTTGACAGTGTATTGTTCAGTGGCGGCTTCCGCATTGCCTGTTGCGATGAATGTCGCAAAAGCAACAGTGGCCATCACTGAAAAAACTTTCTTTTTCACGCATATTTCCCCCTCTTAGACAAATATCTATGATTCTATATTACTTGCAATCCAATAGTAATACAAGAGGGAGAAGGGTGGCGAAAATTGAGTTTTGTTGAAATGGAAAAACCGCCGTTCTGCTGAGGGCAAAAGGCGGTAGTAGGTCAAACTATTAAAATGTATACTGCTTCAATAAATTCTCAAGCTTCAATGCAAGCCCGATATTGCCTTTCACTTTCAGTTTCCCCATCATGAAAGCGGCTGTGGAATTCAAGTTGCCGCCGAGTAATTTTTTGAAATCGCCGACACTCATCTTCAATGCACAATCAACTTCGCCAGGGTCTCCACGGAATGTTTCCGCATCGCCGTCTGAGAACTTCAACCCGTACATGCCGCCGTCTTCACCGGACAAATCGAATGAATATGACGCGTTCATCCCCTCAATAGGTCCTTTATTAGCGCTCAGCCGCGCATCAATTTCATTCCAAATTGAATCCATTGTCATCTTTTCCAAATCCATTAGAAAACGCCTTCTTTCCATTTTATGAGTGATTATTCATTCATTATAGCATTATTGCGAAGAAAGGAATAATAGAAAAAAATATGCTATTCCTCAATAAACATTGAGTTATGTCGATAGAAAGGGGTAGAAGAAATAATAGGTAGAAAGGGGTTGTATACGTCCGATGAATCGTTCTCAAGAAGAACTCAATATGATCTTGGAGGAACTCCAAAAGAAACAAGAATTCATATTTACGCAGGCGAAGCAGTCGGACCTTTCACGACAATCGATTGCCCCTGTCTTAGAAGAGCTATGCATTCGCATTTCAAAAATAATGGCGTGCGATCGAGTGAGTATTTGGTTGTTCAATGAAAATCGAACGAGCTTGACTGCACAAAATTTATTCAATAGAAGCAGATCTTCCCATACGTCTGGAGAAGTGATCAATGCCGAAGAGTTGCCGTCATATTTCGAGGCGGTTCAACAAGAACGGATTTTAGCGATATCTGACGTTGCAACGGATCCGGCGACGAAAGAATTGACGCAGCATCCGTCTTACGATGATGGGGAAGTGAAATCGCTCATTGACGCTTCGATCATCTTAAGCAAGGGGATTGGCGGTGTTGTCTGCTGTGAATCAACCACGCCGCGAAACTGGAAATACCTTGATAGAGTCCTTGCAGCATCTATCGCAGATATGCTTTCCTATATTTTCGACCGACTTGAACGCATTGAAGTGGAGGAACATGTCCATAAGCTTGCCTACACCGATCTATTGACCGGGCTCGACAATCAGTATTCATTCACTGAAAAAGCGATGAAGCAAGTTCAAACGTTTGAAGAGGGGCAGCGGGGCGTCTTCGTGTACCTCGTCATGGATCAATACACCGATATACAAGGCGTAATGGGGCCTGACGGAGCCAATGAAATGCTCAAAATTACAGCAAACCGATTGAAGAGACTGCTACCGTATCCTGTCCAAATCGCTCGATTGGCATTCGATCATTTCGTCATTTTTTCCCCATTTGAAGGCAAATTGGAGCGTGAAATGGCCAGAATGGAGCGGGTTATCAATCGGTTAAAGCACCCAATGCACCTAAGCGGGCAGGAAGTGTATATGACGTTCAGCTATGGGGCTTCTGTTTATCCCGAGCATGCAACGAACGTGAAAAATGGAATTCAGGCGGCTTATATGGCGTTGCAATCAGGAAAAGAGGCATCGATCCGGAAGACTGGCAGCCTCTACAATCCCGGGATGCATACATACTTGAAAGAGACGATGCTCTCTGAAATGAACTTGCGAAGGGGCCTCGATTTGAATGAATTCAAATTGCACTATCAGCCGCAAGTGATTTGCCGGACGGGAGAAGTGAGCGGTTTTGAAGCGTTGATACGTTGGCAGCATCCGGAACGTGGCCTCATTTTCCCAGGAGAGTTTATTGAACTCGCCGAGTCGACCGGACTTATCACTCCGATCGGAGAATGGGTCATTAAGCAAGCGGTCAACCAAATCCGTGACTGGAAGGAGCAAGGGTTGAAAAATGCGACGGTGTCAGTGAATTTGTCACCAAGGCATTTCCTTCATCACAATCTCCCGTCCTATTTGGATCAATGCGTCAAAGAAGCGAACATCAAACCGAAAAGCATCATGCTGGAAATTACGGAAAACGTTGCAATGGAAGATACGGATGCCGTCGCCAACAGGATTCATCTGTTAAAAGAGATGGGTTATTCCGTTGCCATCGATGACTTCGGGAAAGGGTATTCCGCATTTATTTACTTGCAACATTTCCCGATTCAACAAATAAAAATCGATCGGCAGTTCATCAATGGACTAGGAAATGACCCGAAAAGCTCCGGCATCGTCCAGACGATCATCCATCTCGCAGAAATGCTTGGCTTGCAAACAATAGGTGAAGGCGTCGAAACGAAGCAGCAATGGGAGATTTTAAAAGAGTTTGGCTGCTCCGAGCTGCAAGGGTTTTATTTCAGCAGACCGGTTCCTGTCGATGAAATCAATGAAATGATTCGCAAATATGGACGAGGCGGAAAACTGCTTCTTCCTTCTGTGTTGTAAATATGAAAAGCCTTACGCAACGGAGAATACCGATGTGTAAGGCTTTAATAATTATCGTCTAGACTTCGGGCGCTGAAGGATGCCTTAATTTCTGCAAAAACCGCAGAAATACGGCAAATCGAACCCTTCGCAGTTCGATTGGCTCGGGGTCATATGTCAAAGCTGCTCTGTGGCGAAGTTCGCCACGCCACGTCTTCGCCTTATGCCTGTCGCCTCTAGGCAGGCGCCCTTCGCTTTTGTTACCGCCCTATCGGCCAATCAAACGGCAATGAGCCAGGCGGGGAGTGCTTCAGGATGTCGATGACCGGGATTGTGTAGGCAAAGAGGATGAGAGCAATCGTAATCCCGATCCATAAATACCAGTTCTCCAAAATTTTCGGAGTCGGGTCGGCATCCACTTCTTCTTCCGCAATCGGAAATTCCTCTACGCCGCGTGGTGCGAAAAACGCGAGTTGGATGAAAATATAGATCATCAGGATAATCCCGATGAATAGGATTGTTCCGCCAATCGCTTGCGCCACTTGGTAGCTGATCCATGTGCTGACCTGCTCGCCGCCAGCATAATTTGAGAAGTCGGAGCGTCTCGGACCGCCAAGAAGACCTTGGATATGCATTGCTGCCGACATGATCGTCATCCCGACAGTCCAAATGATCGTCTGGATGATGCCGAGCTTATTCAACTTCGGTGTTAACCGTCTTCCCGTCAAATGGGGGACGAGCCAATAGGCGATACCGAAGAAGGTTAAGATGACTGTTGTCGCAGCCGTCAAATGGAAGTGTCCTGTCACCCAGATCGTATTATGGATGAGCGTATTCATTTGGTGGGAAGCGTTGACGATACCGCCGGCTCCGCCGGGAATGAATGCGACCATGCCGATGAACGGCGCAAGGAAACGGACGTCCTTCCAAGGCAAATACTTAAACCAGCCGAAAAGCCCTTTATGTCCTTTTCGACGGCCTGTAATTTCAAATGTTGCAAAGATGGAGAACGCCGTCATCAACGTCGGAATGACAACCATGAATGTCAGGACAACTTGGATGAATTTCCATGTAGGATCGATTCCCGGCTCCGTCAATTGGTGATGGAAGCCGACCGGAATCGAGAACATGAGCAATAGAATGAATGACATCCTTGCAAGGGAGTCGCTGAACAATTTTCCGCCAATAATTTTCGGGATGATTGCATACCATGCCATATATGCAGGCAACAGCCAGAAATAGACGAGCGGATGGCCGAAATACCAGAACAGCGTACGGCTCAGCAAAACGTTGATCGTAGCCGCGTAACCTAACGACCAAGGGATGAATTGGACCAAGACGGATGTAGCTACGCCGAGTGAAGCGATGAACCACATTGCCATATTGATGACGACCATGAATGCGAGCAATGGAGATTTCTGTCCCGGATTCGCTTTCTTCCAGACGTACAGCTGACGGAAGTTGACGAACACGGCAATCCAGCTGCCGACGATGACCAATGCCAACCCGATGTAAAATGCAGCGTGCGCACGCAACGGAGCATAGAATGTGTACAGTACGTTCGCTTGGCCGACTAGAATAGTCGTAGCAGCCATAATTGTGCCGACGAGCATGGTCCAAAACGCAATCCATGCCCATTGACGTTGTTTATCAGATATGCCGACCGTTTTCCCCATAAGGGAAAATTGGAAGCCGACAATGAAAAACGTAGTTAACACTAACCCAAGAATGACGCCGTGCACAGTTAAAATCGTGTAGTAGTTAATCCCGAATGGCAAATGGAATTGTCCGGAGCGGGACAGTGTCTGCAACAGCCCCATGAGACCGCCGATCAGCAATGCCGCGAATGTCACATGCATGAACGACATATAGAGTCGGGCATCACCCTTCGAAAACAGGTAGTTTTTCAGCATTATTCATACACCTCCACAGTTGCGAACATTTGATGGTGGCCGATTCCGCAATACTCATTGCAGACGACTGTGAATTCACCTGTGTTTTTCATGACCGTTTCAAGCCTGCTCACATGCCCCGGCTCGACCATCATGTTGACATTCGTGCCTGCAACTTGAAAGCCGTGCACGACGTCCTTAGTAGTGATCTGGAATAAAACAGTGGAACCTTTTGGTATGCGGATCTTCTTGACAGCCTTTCCGTCCGCATCCGTGCCGAAGTCGTAGTTAAATGCTGAAGCGACGATGTTGACGGTATATTTTCCTTCAGCCACTTCACGAAGACCGAGGTTTTCCGGTTTGAAAGATTCATGCGCCTCGACGTTTTGCGGATCGATCGTTTCGATGTGGCTCATTGGATGTGTCCCTTTCCAGAAAGCTGCGAAACCGATAATTAATAGAAAGAGTGCGAGAGATCCCAGTCCGAATGTGAGCCAGATCTTTTCGTATTTATGCAAATGCATCGTTTTTCCTCCTAACAAGTCTTATTATCTAGATAAAAAAAGTGCGTAAAGTCCGAACCATGTCACTAGGATGAAGACACCTAACAGCATGACTGAGATGAAGGTCCCTTTCAGATTGATTCCGGTATGAGGATTGCCGGATTGGTGTTCGGGACGATTCTTTGAATTGCCTGTAGCCATACCTTCCACCTCCTGCATTGAAGTTTCGTTTCTCATACTTTTATCATAAGCACGGTGGGAAAATAGAGAATTAGGGAAATCCCTATGATTCTCAAATTCAGGAAAGAGTCCACATTTTGTTCACATTGCTTTCAATAATTAGACATATACGTCAGCGGATAAGAAATGCGTTTTGGAAGAAGAGAAAAGGGAATAGAAGTGTGGTCGACCTTTTTGTGAAAATTATTCTTTTATTTGACCATACTGTTTTTGGAAATTACAATTAGACAGTAAACCAAATCTATAATGAAAGTCGGTTGAGAAAGATGGAAAAAGTTAACCTTATTCAAGTTGAAAGCCCTGAAAAAGGAGCTGAACGCTTTTTTAAGTTGATAAAAGAAGAGCTTGAGCATGATCGACTTCATGTGCTTGGATTGGCAACAGGAAGTACGATGATCCCCGTATACAAAAGATTGACGGAATCGGAGCTGGACTTTTCGGATGTGACGACATTCAACCTCGATGAATATGTCGGCTTGCCTGCATCCAGCCCGAATAGCTATGCATATTTCATGAAAGAGCATTTATTCAATAAAAAGACATTCAAAGAAACGAATATACCGGACGGCATGGCAGAGGATCTGGAGGAAGAGTGCAGACGCTACGAGCAAGCATTGCAAGACGCAAAACTCGACATTCAATTACTAGGCGTCGGCGAAAACGGCCATATCGCGTTTAATGAACCGGGTACTCCGAAAGATTCCGTCACACACGTCGCAAAATTGACAGAATCGACACTCGGCGTGAACAGCCAATACTTCGAAAACGACGAGAAGATTCCTAACACTGCATTGACGATGGGAGTGGCCTCCATCATGAGCGCCAAGAAATTAGTCCTGCTTGCATTCGGAGAGAAAAAACGCCCAGCCATTACAAAAGTGCTCGAAGGCAAAATCGATCCCGACTGGACGATCACATACCTCCTTGAACACGACGATGTTACAATTATTACAGACTTGGAATTTTAATGAAAAGCCGCATCCTTTAAAATAGGGTGCGGCTATTTTTATGGGGAGAAAGATGACAGGAATGTTTCAAACGAATAATAGTAAGAGTTTTTGTAATCTTTCTGTTACCGAACTGTAATGTTGGACGAGCATAGTACATGGTAAAGTAATCTCAGATAAAGAATTCAGATAAATATAAATTCGGGGGATCATATGAGAATACTATTACGCATGCAAAAGTCTTTTGCTTATTTGGCAATTGTCTTTGTATTATTGTTCGCACCATTCATTGGTCAAGCTGAAGCGTCATCATCCGACACGGCTTCAATTTCAGAAACGGCTTCGAGCCTGGTAGGCATAAAATATGCTTATGGCGGCACAACGACAGCTGGCTTTGATTGTTCCGGATATGTAAATTATGTCTTCAAGCAACATGGCATTAATTTATCCCGCACTTCATCCGGTATGTACGCATCCGGAACAAAAGTCGACAAAAGCGATCTTGAAGAAGGGGATCTAGTATTTTTCAATACATCTGGCAAAGGGGTTTCTCATGTCGGTATCTATATTGGCGATGGCGAATTCGCACATTCATCTTCATCCAAGGGCGTCAGCATCGCCAAGCTCAACGATCCTCATTACTGGGGCAAGCGCTACGTCGGAGCGAAGCGCATAACGGGCTCCAGTGACGTTGCATTTAATAATTGATAAACAACCATTTCAATCTAAGACGGGTTCCATTGGAAATCCGTCTTTTGATTTTCTTGGTTCTCTGCTTAGCACTATCATCCCATAGAAAAATGACTGTAGACAAACACCATGAATTTTGATGTTTGCTTACAGTCTTTTATCTTTTAAAATATGTTAAAAATAGAAAAGTTGATTTCCACTACGGTCGGACGCTTTCCGCGGGCACGGCTTCAGCCGCTTCCCTCGCTGCGCTCAGTCCAGGGTCTTCAGCTCGTGCTGTTCCCGCAGGAGTCGCCTACCTCCGCTCCAATCAACGGTGTTTCCTATAAAATGAATGAGGTGATGGATATGATGACGAAGAATCAAATTAATGAACGTGAACAATTGGAAATACTGACTATAGGTCAGTTACATTGTCACTTCAGGAAATGTTGTTCACGACAGTCATATGCTTGAACCGCTAGTCCCGAAGGTCATCGACCAGGTGGGACGCCCAGTCGTCGTTGCCGCTGATGCAGCTTACAAGACACCAGCTATTGTGAATTTCCTTTTAGAGAGTAACGTTCTTCCTGTACTTCCGTAGAAACGACCAATGGAAAGAGAAGGCTTCTTTAAAAAACATGAGCATGTCTATGACGAGCATTTCGACTGTTATCTCTGTCCCGAAGGACAGGTTCTTACATAACGAACAACAACTAAAGAAGGTTATCGCCAGTATGCCACAGTTCCTTCTATGTGTGCTACATGTCCAGTGATTGATGGTTGTACGCAGAGCAAGAATCACCAAAAGATGATCCACGTCACATCTGGCAAGATTACTTGAATGTAGCAGAGGACTTGCGACATAACTATGAGATTAAAGAAATATATGGGCGGCGCAAAGAGACGATTGAGCGTGTCTTTGCCGATGCCAAAGAAAAGCATGGCATGCGATGGCCAACCCTAAAGGGTCTAAAAAACTGTCCATGGACGATGCTGACTTTTGCTACTCTTAATCTTAAGAAGCTGGCCAGTTGGACATGGAAAACGCCGGCTGAAAGCGTTGCTTGAATGATGCCGATGACCTAAGGGACATCCAGTTGATTGGAGTGCAGGGCGGCGACTCCTGGGGGATCAGCGCAGCGTGAAGACCCCGCAGGAAGAGCCGTTACGACGAACGGCTCTTGCGACTAAAAGCGTAGCGTTAGGAGCAGCCTGGTGCCTTAATTTCTGCATAGTTCGCAGAAATACGGCAAAGCGAACCCTTCGCTGTTCGCTTGGCTGAGGGCAAGCCCCCCGGAAAGCGTCCGCCCGGAACGGAAATCAACGTCGCGTCAGTCTAATGTTTTTGCATCAATGCGCCTAATAAAACAAAAGGGATGAGAATCAATTCGATTTCCATCCCTTTTGTCTATGTCTGAAGCCGCGAAATTCGCGGCTTTTTTGTTCTTACATTATTGTGGTACACGGATTGTCCAGCGTGAGAAATCCGGATTTTCTTTTTGGACCATTTCTTTCGGATAAATGAACGTCCATGGCTTCGATGTATTCGCTTTGACGGAAAGCGGCGCAAGATCGAATGAGCCGCGTGCGACGATTTCACCTGTCGCATCGACTAGTTCCAATGGTAGCTTTTCAATATTGATCTGTTTCGAGTGGCCGTTGCGGATGAAGATGGATGCTGCGATGCTTCCGTCTTCCTGCTTCTTCACTTGGAAACCGGCGAAGTTCACTTCACGTGGCTTCAGTTTCGGCATGTTTTCAACCACTTTTTCAAGCGCCTCTTTTTGCTCAGCAGTCAAGCCGTCTTCCCAAGCCTGTTCAAGCTCAAGCTTATGAGGCACCATCGATTGAACATTGAAAGCAAGCTTCCAGTTTTCTGCAGGTGGCTCTTCAGCAAAGATATTCTCTTTAGTGAAAACGAATACCCATGGGCGTGCGCTTTTACCAGGGATGTCGCCTAATTCCTTCAGGTCGAATTCCTGAGATGCAAGCGTTTTGCCTTCCGCGTCAAGCAACATTAACTCGACGGAGCCGACAGAAATCGACTGCTCCAATGATGAACGGAAAAATGATTTGACAAGCCAGCTGCCATTTGCCGGTTCGACATCGATGTCGATTCCGGAAAGGGAGATCTGGTTCGGCTTTAAAGGTTCCAGTTCATTTGCAAGGAAGCGGAAAACGTATTCCTGCTCTTGCGAAAGTGCCCACTCGGGATGAAGTGAAAGTGTCGTTTCGACTTCATCCGTACCATTGGACTGTGCACTGCCTTCTAGAATTTCTTCGGAATCAACCGTGCTGTCTCCACCCGTTTTTTCGGTTTTCTTAAATAAGTTGAAAAGTTTCATGATTGTTGGGCCTCCTGTTGTTGTGAAATAAGCTTCATAAAGCCGATAACTTCGGATCCGATATTCCGGCGCAATTTCTGATAGTGCGTAGCGAATAATTGCAAGCCTTCACGTTGATAAATACGCATCGGATCCTCTTGGCCGTATGACCGCAATCCGATCCCTTCCTTAAGGCGTGCCATAACATCCAGATGTTTCACCCACATCGTGTCGATATGGCTTAACATCACTTGCGGGATGATTTCATTAACCTGTTCATTATCGGCGAACGTATCGAGATAGGCAAACAGGTCGGCAACCGGCTCTTCATAAAACTTCAATATGTCGGATGGCTTTTCCAAATTGCGCGGAAGCGTGACCGTTTCCAGCAATATCCCGTTCATCGTGCCTTCAATTCGATCGAAATCGAAGTTCTCCGGTGTTTCATGTTCCGGACAGCTATCGTAGACGACGAATTCCACCGCCTCAGACATCATTGTCTTCAATTGATCGAATAGATTTTCGCGCTCAAGCACTTTATCCCGCAACGTATAAAGGACGCCGCGCTGATCATTGATGACGTCATCGAGTTTCAAATTGTATTCGCGCATCGCGAAATGTGCGCCTTCGACGATCCGCTGTGTACGTTCAGTCAACTCGTTCACATCAGAGTTTTGGACAAGGCCGTCTTCATCCACAACGACTTTCTTATTGAATTTCTCAAGGTCTTCCTTCGCAAAACGTTTGAACATATCATCTTCAAGCGAAATGAAGAATTGGCTTTCACCTTGGTCCCCTTGACGTCCTGAACGACCGCGCAGCTGGTTGTCGATCCGGCGGCTTTCGTGTTTTTCCGTTCCGAGGACGTATAGGCCGCCGAGGTCCTCGACACCTTCACCGAGCATGATGTCCGTTCCACGTCCCGCCATATTCGTTGCGACGGTAATATGGCCGCGTTGTCCAGCCTGGGAAATGAGATCCACTTCCTGCTCGACACTTTTAGCATTCAATAGATGATACGTAAGATTCTCGCGGTCTAAATATTCGGCGACTTTCTCGGATTGGAGAATGGAAGTCGTCCCGACGAGTACGGGTTGTCCATTTTTATGGCGTTTCGACACTTCTTTTGCAACGGCTTCGTATTTTTGCTCAATCGTCTGGAACACTTTGTCCGGCGAATCGATACGGGCACGAGGACGGTTCGTAGGAATTTGGATGACTTCCATGTTATACACTTCACGGAATTCCTTTTCTTGTGTCTTCGCTGTTCCCGTCATACCGCTAAGTTTTGGATACATCCGGAAATAGTTCTGAATCGTAATTTGCGCCTGGGCTTTATTCTCATCCGTGATTGGCAAGCCTTCCTTCGCCTCAATCGCTTGGTGAAGTCCATCGGAAAGAGTACGGCCTTCCATGATCCGGCCCGTGAACATATCGACAAGTTCGATCTTGTCATCTTTCACGATGTAATCGACATCGCGTTTGAAAATGACAAAGGCGCGAACAGCTTGAATCATATAATGATAGAGTGTTTGGTGCTCAAGTTCATAGAGATTGTCGATGCCGAACGCCTTCTCCACTTTCTCGATTCCTTCATCGGTAAGTGAAGTCGCTTTCGTTTCATCGTCAAAATCAAAATCAACGCCTTTTTTGAAACGCTTCGCGAGTCTAGCAGCGATGAAATGAAGATCTGGATCAGCTTGCATTTTGCCTGCGACGATTAACGGCGTTTTCGCCTCGTCGATTAGCACGCTGTCCACTTCATCGATGATGGCGAAGTGATACGGTCGCTGCACCTTTTGGGAAGTATGCTGGACCATATTGTCACGTAGGTAATCGAACCCGAACTCCGTTCCGACACCGTATGTAATATCAGCCATATAAGCATTCTGCTTCGCAGGCCCTTGCATCATCGGGACGTTCAAGCCGACCGTCAACCCAAGGAAACGGTGGATCTGGCCGATTTGGTCATAGTCCCGTCTTGCTAGATAATCGTTGACCGTAATAACGTGAACGCCTTTGCCTTCAAGCGCGCGCAAATAGGAGGGAAGGGAGGCGACAAGCGTCTTTCCTTCACCCGTCGGCATTTCCGCGATATTGCCTTCAGCAAGTACCATCCCGCCGATGAGCTGAACGTCAAAATGACGCATGCCTAATACCCGTTTCGATGCTTCACGGACGACGGCGAATGCGTCTGGAAGGATAGCCTGTACAGTTTCGCCTTCCTGGATCTGCACTTTGAACACTTCTGTCATATGGGCAAGTTCTTCATCTGATAACGTTTCATATTTCGATTCCAAGTCATTTATGTGTTGGACAACTTTGCGGTATTTGCGAAGTTGCCTTTCGCTCGTTTGATTTGAACGTTTGAAAATTGATAGCATATGATTGACGCTCCTTTATTCATCCTTCTATATAAGGATACGAATCTATTTTATCAAACTATAGACGAAAAGACTACCTTGTTAAGAAATTGTGCGCGCGAGTTAGGGATACTCATTCTTACAAAAGGGTAAGGTAGTTTTGAGTGCCTACTTTCACTAACTTGGGTGCTTTCCATTGACAGACGTGCTATAATACTTGTGGCTAACTAAATTATTGTTATTTACGGGGAGGAAGGACATGTTATTCCTTGCAATGGCTGCTGCATTCATAGCTTCCATCATACTGACTCCGCTTGTCATAAAATTCGCGTTCCGTATCGGGGCGGTTGATCATCCGAACTATCGGAAGGTGCATGCATCCGTCATGCCGCGTATCGGAGGGATGGCAATTTTCGGTGCATTCGTCATCGGTTATTTATTATTGCGCCCATCAGATGAGCATGCTGTCGGAATTCTTGTTGGAGCCATCATCATTATTGTCACAGGCTTCCTCGATGATATGCTTGAAATCACCGCCAAGGCGAAGCTGATCGGCCAATTGGCTGCAGCAATCGTCGTCGTTACATGGGGCGGTTTACAAATTGAAATGATTAACTTGCCGTTTTTTGGCGCATTTGATTTCGGCTATTTAAGTATCCCAATTACGATCATTTGGATCATTGGTATTACAAATGCTATTAATCTCATTGACGGATTGGATGGACTGGCGGCGGGCGTTTCTACGATTGCCCTTATTTCCATCACGGTCATGGCGATGATCATGGGCGAAATGTTTGTTGTAGCTACAGCTGCCATTTTGGCTGCAAGCTCACTTGGCTTCTTGTTCTTCAATTTCCATCCGGCGAAAATATTCATGGGGGATACGGGATCTTTATTCCTCGGGTATATGATTTCGGTGTTGGCGTTATTAGGGTATAAGAATGTCGCGATGATTTCTCTTATCATCCCGATCATCATACTCGGCGTTCCGATTTCGGACACATTCTTTGCAATCATTCGACGTGTGCGGATGAAACAGCCGATTTCAGCACCGGACAAATCGCACTTGCATCACTGCTTGTTGCGTGCGGGGTTCTCTCACCGTCAGACCGTCCTGATCATCTATGGACTGGCTATCCTCTTCGGTGTAGCAGCAGTACTGTTCTCTCAAGCAACTGTATGGGGCGCCATCGTTCTGATCGCCGTCATGCTCATTGCAATCGAGCTGTTCGTCGAAATCATCGGTCTCGCGGGAACGAATTACAGGCCATTATTGAACTTGGTCCGTATGATTGGAAAATAAATGAATGCTATACAGCAAAGGTGCTATGCGAAATTTCGCATAGCACCTTTTTTATTACAAAAAAACATCCCGCTGAAACGAATCAGCTGGGATGGTAAGTTTTAATTAATAATCATCGCTGCCTTCTGCAGTTTCATCAGCTGTTCCGATGACATTCGTGCTATCCGTTAAAGAGGATGAGTCCGGAATCAAGCCGAGATGGGCTTTCAACAGCTGACTCACATTCTGTAAATCACTCTCGTCCAACTGATAATAATATGGACCTTTCGACCAGTCGTCATAGCCTTTCAAATTGATTGAGTCAATTTTCGGCATGCCGCCTTTTGCATATTCCCAGAAAGAAGTCATTTCTTTGAACGTCATGTCGGTTTTCATATTCTCGCCGACAGCTTCGATGACGTCACCGTATTTTGTAATGGACTTCACTGACACCATTTCTTTAATGATTGCCTGCAAAATCATTTGCTGGCGTTTCCCGCGCTCGAGATCACTATCGAGTTTACGTGTCCGCGCCAATGCGAGGGCATGTCTGCCGTCAAGCACTTGCAATCCCTTTGTCAATTGAATCGTGTTTCTATCATTTTCATCTTTTTCGAGCCTATTATACGGAACTTCGACTTCGATGCCGCCCAGTGCGTCGACAACTTCAATGAACGCATTGAAGTTCATTTTCACATAGTAATCGATAGGGATATCGAGCATTTCTTCAACCGTTTCGATAGCCGCATGAGTCCCTCCATATGCATGGGCATGGGTGATTTTGTCCTTATACCCGATCTTTGGGATATAGACGTATGAATCACGCGGAATGCTTAGTATTTTCACTGATTTCTCTTCCGGATTGAATGTAGCGACGAGAAGGGCATCGGAACGGCTATAGCTGTCTCCTTGCATACGCGCCTCGCTGTCATCTACACCGATGAGGAGGACGGATACATTGTCCTTCGCAGGTTCTACTTTTGCTTCGCCCCTGAATTCGGATTTCTGTGTAGCGGGAACTGCTTCGTAAGCTCGATCGACTGCCTGTTCAGCTTGTTGCCGTAATGAAAGCCCATAGGCTGCAATCGCAAGCAAGGCGGTTAGCGAAACTAATAGCCCGATCTTAATTGCCAGCCGTGCTTTAGACGTCTTCTTTTTCATCTTTTTATAATCTCTTCTTTTCATAGCTTGTATAGGCCTCCACCATCGGCTAAGGAATCTCCCAAGCAGATTTAATGTTCCATGAAAAACGGAAAGTTGATGCGCAAATGTACAGAATCCCGCAAAATACACAATAAATCGTCAACTTTCATCATTATACTATTAATTTCCTTATCCGTATACTATTATTGCACGTCGAATTCAAGGAACGTAGTCGAGACTTCAGAAATTTCTGCTTGACCGTTCGTCAACTCGGTCATCCAACCGATGAACGTATCTATTTCCGCAATAGGAACATATAGGAGTAAACTGACGTCTTCTTCATATAGGATCTCTTCAAGTGGGTAAGGAGACTGCCTCGCTTCATTCTCAACTTTTCCAAGCCAAGTATAATCGATCGTCACTTTCATAAGCGCATGCAGCTTTCGTTCAACGACACCTGTCGCAGCAATCCCCTCGGTAGTGGCACGACCGTATGCGCGGATGAGACCGCCGCCGCCTAATTTGATGCCCCCGAAATAACGTGTCACGACAACGGCAGTATCTTTCAACCCTTGCTTCTTTAGTACTTCCAGCATGGGAAAGCCCGCCGTGCCCGACGGCTCTCCGTCGTCATTTGCCTTCTGGATATGATCGTGCTCGCCGATAATATAGGCTGAACAATTATGTGTTGCGGTATGATGCATCTTTTTAATGTCTTGAATGAAGTCGTTTGCTTCCTCCTCGCTCTCTACACGCTTGACGTATGTGAGGAATCTGGACTTCTGTATGACGATTTCACTTTCACCTGACAAATTGACTGTTTTATAATCTGCTCGCATTTGCAGCACTCCTATCACTTGTAATACAATCTTAATACGCAATTAGTTTTATGATGATATAATAATAAAGTGTATAAGGAATTATGGAATACTGCAACATTGCCTATGTATAGCTTTTTTCGCTTTTCAGAAGGGAGGGGTTGAGATGGCAGAGAAGACAGTGGATATCCAGGATTTGGAAAGAATATTCGATAATATGGTTAATGTGATGGATCAATCCAAAAATGACATTTTCACTATTAGTGAACAAAGCCGTCAAACCTTCCATGAGATGCAAACCGAACTGGTTATTATTAAAGAAGATATTTCCCGGGTAATCACTGAAGGGGATTACTTGGAAGATATGACTCGCCAATCTCGAAGACGGCTGGCAGATGTTTCCAAAAACTTCATGAACTATTCCGAAGAAGAAGTACGTCAAGCGTATGAAGTTGCTAACGATTTACTCGTCAGACTATCAATCAACCGTATGGAAGAAAAGCAATTGCGTGTAAGGCGGGATGAGTTGGACCGCCGCATTGCGGCCCTTTTGGAAACGATTGAAAGAGCGGATCACCTTGTCAATCAAGTGACAACGGTAATTACATATTTGACATCCGATTTGAAAAAGGTCGGGGAAGTGTTGGAAACTGCCCGACAAAAACAGGAGTTCGCCATTCAAATCATCCAGGCCCAAGAGGAAGAACGCAAACGACTATCGCGCGATATCCATGATGGTCCTGCACAGATGCTTGCCAATGTGCTGCTCAGATCGGGGCTTATTGAAAAGACGTTCAATGAAAGAGGCCCAATTGATGCCTTATCCGAACTGAATCAATTGAAAGAAATGGTCAGAAATGCCCTTCTTGAAGTGCGCCGCATCATCTATGATCTGCGTCCGATGGCATTGGACGACCTCGGACTGATTCCGACACTACGAAAATATTCTTCAACTGTCATGGAATATGAAAAAGGTGTCACAATCCATTTCATGAATAATGGAACGGAAAAGAGGTTGGAATCCAACATCGAAGTTGCGATTTTCCGGCTTGTCCAAGAATGTATAACGAATGCACTTAAACATGGAAAATCTAGGGATGTTTGGGTGAAAGTCGAATGGCTTCGTGATACAATGAATATTGTCGTGAAGGATAATGGTGTAGGGTTCGACCCGAATCAAACTAAAGATAAATCATTTGGCATTATAGGGATGCGGGAGCGCGTCGAACTGCTGAAAGGCGAGATGAAAATCATGTCGACAATTGGCAAAGGCACAACAGTATTATTCCGTATTCCGTTACATGAAAATATAATTGAATAGGGTATTGGGAGGGAATGACAATGACGAAAATTTTAATTGTAGATGATCATCAGCTATTCCGTGAAGGAGTTAAAAGAATCCTGGATTTCGAAGACTCATTCGAAGTAGTGGGAGAAGGGGACGATGGCAGCGAAGTGGTCGAGTTATACCGCCGCTTTGAGCCGAACGTCGTCTTGATGGACATTAATATGCCTGGCATGAATGGAGTGGAAGCGACGGAAGTCCTGAAAAATGAATTTCCGGAAGCGAAAGTGATCATGCTCTCCATCCATGACGATGAATCATATGTATCACATGCGCTGAAATCGGGCGCGCTTGGTTATATGCTGAAAGAAATGGACGCAGACGCAATTGTGCAAGCAATTAAAGTCGTTGCGGCAGGAGGATCTTATTTACATCCAAAAGTGACACATAATCTTGTGTCCGAATTCCGCCGTCTCAGCGAACGTGAACATAAAGGATCTTTCCAACAAAATGATATCCGCCGCCCGCTTCATTTATTGACGAAGCGCGAATGCGAAGTTTTGCAGCTGTTGACAGATGGGCAAAGCAACCGGACAATCGGGGAAACGCTTTTCATTTCCGAAAAAACGGTGAAAAACCATGTTTCGAGCATCTTGCAAAAAATGGGTGTCAACGACCGTACACAAGCGGTCGTCACAGCAATCAAAAACGGCTGGGTCGAAGTGAAGTAATGTTATTATAATAAGGACCTTCTATAGGAAGGTCCTTTCAGAATGTAGACAAAGTCGTTTTTTGACTTTGTCTACACTCAATTTTAGGGAAAACACGATAAATAGACATATCCTCAGCCTGATTGAAAACGCTTGTCAGCCTAGGCGCGAAGTGGAGCGAAGACGCGAATAGAACTAAAGTTCATGAGCGGACGAGCGACACGAGCAACAACGGATGCGAGCGTTTGTCAACAGGCTGAAGGGGCCTCCTCATGGAAGGTCCCTTTTACCGTATAGGAGGAAGAATAGTGAAGAAAATGCTCGTTTTTTCAATGCTTATATTGGTGCTTCTTGTTGGCGCATGCTCGAAAAAAGAAGAGACGTCGAATCATGGTTCGGTGAATGACGGGGAAAGCCCGAGTGAATTCGGTTCAATCGACCACGGCGTAGATGAAAATAAAGTAGGCTTCAACATGTCTGGCGACACAATCGAAGAGGCTGCAAACGTGCCGGCGGATGAAAAAGAGCTGATCATGCAATCATTCGACACGTATATCCATGCATTTAACGATCAGAATATCGATGAATATATGGACACGCTGTCCGAGAAGCCGAAGAGCTTCAATCTTGATGAAGAGCGTGAATACATTGAAAGCGTATTTGAACAATATGAACTATCCCGCGAAGCTAAGGACACTACGATTGTGAAATTTGATGAGGAGACGGGTGAAGCCCAAGTGTTCGCAAACTTGTTGACGAAGATGAAACAGAAGTCCACCGGCTTAGAGACGAACCGTGATGGCAGGCAAGTGACCGTCTTTACAAAAGAGGGCGGAGAATGGAAAGTAAACTCCGTTTATTATATGGAAGAACAGAAATAACGTTTATTTACAATTAAATGTCCACAGACTTAAACTGCCCAAGCGAGCCGGGCAGTTTTTTTATTCTTTTTTTAACAAATAATTTTTATTCGCGACTCGAGTTGCTTGGAGTGGAAGGCGGCGACTCCAGCGAAAGCCGTTACGAAGAACGGCTTTTGCGAGCACAAGCGTAGCGTTGCGAGCAGGATATGTAGGCTGCCTTAATTTCTGCAAAAGGCGCAGAAATACGGCAAATCGAACCCTTCGCTGTTCGATTGGAAAGCGTCCGCCTGCAACGGAAAGTAACGGCTTTTACGTTACGAATCGGTTAAAATTACCTTCCCTCACCATATTGCTTTCTGAAAATGAAGAAGGTATAATGGGAACAAATGTTCCTTTTGAAGGGAGGAAACCGTAATGCCTTTAATTCCAGCGAAGGCATTGCCCCATTTTGAAAACATGATCTACTTGCCGATGGTTCTCATCGTATTGCAGCGCGACCGGGAACTGTTCGAAAAAGGCCCGTTCAAATTGAAGGGCCCTTATTTGAAAATGGTCGACGCCACGATGAAACAAGTCCAAAGTGAACTGCAAGAAACGACATTTTTTTTGCGACGCAATAATATGAAAGTAATCCGGAAAACGAGGGATAGTATGTTCACGGAATACATTTTCATTAATGGCGGCTATGAAGACCACCGTCGCTATTTAAATGTCCGGCTTCGCAACCGGACGGAAGAATTATTGGACTTGTATTTTACAACGTCGGGAAATCATTCGGCGGGTCATTAGGCGGAAACAGAAAGGAAGTACGGCCGTAATTCCTCTGCCTCTTCAAGAAATCCCTCTCAAGTAATTTGGCCAAAGCATATTGCCGGTTCATCGTCGGGACTGAAATGTCCAGTTTGTACTTTTTTCCATTCTCCAATGTGACGGAAGTGCCTAAGCCGTCAGCTTCATAAAAATCGATCGCGTGGTAGGAAAGCCATACATTTTGATCCGCTGAAGGAGATAATGTCGGAATGAATATGAATGGAATGCCGAAAGCGTTTGCCAACAGAAAAGGTGCTTTCTGCTTATTATCCCCAAATAATCGTCTGGCCGTACTCATGACGGTTGCATAACTGGAGCCATAGTAAGTGCAGGAACCGGTCATAATATGTAGCGGTTTTTTTGGAACGATCACTATCTTGTCCCGCTCAATAACCCTTGTGAAAATCTTATTGCCCTCTTCCTTCGGTTGCAACATGAGGGTATCATGCGAAATATAGTATCTTGGTTCGAATTCAGTCAAATCCACTTCCCCCTATCCTATTAATTCCATCCCATCCCTCAACTAGTATTATAGGATACAAAAATAGAAAAACAAGTCTTTTAAATGAATAATTAGAACTATTCAATAAAAATCTTGCTTCGGAAGAAAAAACCCCCGTCACCAAACGGGGGAGGGAATCGTTTATTCAGCTTGATAATCCAATGCGGCAGCTCCAAGTGTTTTCGCTGCAATCAGCATCGCTTGTTCCTCAAAATCGAATTTCGGATGGTGATGAGGATATGTTTCAGCTGGCTGGGCACCGGTGAAGAAGAATGTGCCGGGCACTTTTTCCAAATAGTACGCGAAGTCTTCTCCGCCCATTTGCGGTTTGCTTTCCACGACATGCTCAACGCCAGGAACTGATTCTGCAACACGTTTCAAGTGCTCGGTTTCTTCTTTATGGTTCACGACGGCAGGGTAGCCGCGGAAATAGTCGAATCGGATTTCGCAATCATTGGCGAGTGCCGTACCTTCCACGACTCGAGCCATTTCTCGCTCCATCATGTCGCGGACGCCGGGATCGAATGTGCGCACAGTGCCGCCTAGCTTTGCGGAATCGGCGATAACATTGAAAGCGTTATCCGCAACGAATGAACCGACGGACAATACAGCCGATTCGATCGGGTCAACGCGGCGGGACACGAGCTGCTGCAAGTTCATGACGAGCTGCGCTCCGATGACGATAGCATCCTTCGTCTGGTGCGGAGCCGCTCCGTGGCCTCCCGCGCCTTGAATCGTGATTTCAAATCGGTCGGCAGCCGCCATGACCGGTCCTGTTAAATATTCGATAGTTTTAAAGGGGATAAGCGACCAAAGATGTGTGCCGAAAATTACGTCGACACCATCGAGGCAACCGTCCTCGATCATTGAAATGGCCCCTCCTGGAGCAAATTCCTCGGCGTGTTGATGAATGAAGACATATTCCCCTGCGAGATCCTCACGCAACTCGTGGAACACCTTCGCCAATTGCAGCAATGCCGCAGTATGGCCGTCATGTCCACAAGCATGCATGACGCCGGGCACTGTCGATTTGTAAGGGACGTCTTTTTCGTCCTGGATTGGCAATGCATCGAAATCGGCACGCAAAGCGATCGTTTTGCCGGGACGCGCTCCTTTGACACGGGCGACTACGCCGTTGCCGCCGACGCCTGCACGTACATCGACGCCGAGATCTGCGTAAAAATCATGGATGTATTGCGCAGTTTTTTCCTCTTTAAAAGATAATTCCGGGTGCATATGCAGATGTCTGCGGATGACGACCATTTCTTCATAAGCACAATCCAACTTCTCGAACAGTTGCTCATTCATTCAATTACCCCTCTCGAAACGCATTATTTATACATTCATAATTATAACAATACGATTCGAGGGCCGCAATCCGATCAACGTATCATTCTTCGTCATCCGTTTTCGCAGTATATGTCGTAATATAAGAAGCACTGGAAAAAATATGTGTCGTGTTGCCTGCGAATTCTTTCATGTCGACCGATAGAGGCGAGGACTTGAATACCTGCGAATGTTTCCAACGGTCATAGTCGACCGCTTCCTCCCATTCGGTCATGACGATATATGTGTCCGAGTCGAGCGGTCGAAGCAGGCGGTAAGCGATGAACCCTTTCTGGCTTTCGATCCGGTCGTCCCTTGAGGAAAAACGGTGTTCGAAGACAGGTCGTCCTTCATCCGTAACGGGAACGTTATTGTAGACGAAATAGCCATCTTCCTTCAGTGAGCCGGCGGAGCTGATCACTTCATACCGTCTCGGCGATTGGAAGACAGACTTCCCGTCAGTTTCATGCAATAGGAGCGACTGGCCGCCGCCGTGCATGAGAATCATTTTTTCATTCACATGACGCTTTTGGAGCTTCTCCATGAAATCTCTTGTTCCGGTCGTCAAATACATATACATTCCGAAAACCTCCTGCCAAAAATAAGTACTACTCATATTTTCCCTTAACGGAACAATTAAAACAAACAATGTCTAATTGATGGCGGCGTTGAAAAAAAGTGCGCACAATTTGATGACAATTCGGGTCAATCACTATACATTCCAAGGGGAAACGTCTATATTTGAAAGCGAATAAGTGAACTTCGATAATTATTATAAAGAAAGTGGGAATCGATTTATGACAACATTTAACGATACACTGCTTCGTGCTGCTAGAGGAGAAAAAATCGACCATACACCGGTTTGGTTCATGAGGCAGGCGGGCCGTTCTCAGCCTGAATACCGCAAAATTAAAGAGAAGTATTCATTAGAAGAGATTACACATCAGCCGGAGCTTTGCGCTTACGTGACAAAGCTGCCTGTCGACCAATACAATGTCGACGCGGCGATTTTGTATAAAGATATTGTAACGCCACTTCCAGGAATCGGAGTGGATGTAAAAATAAAAGCGGGCGTCGGCCCTGTCATTTCAAATCCGATCCGCTCGGTACAAGACGTCCATAATCTCGGAGAGCTTTCGCCGGAGGATGATATTCCTTTCGTCATCGATACGATTAAAATCTTGAAAGAGCAATTGAATGTACCTTTGATCGGCTTCGCTGGAGCTCCATTCACATTGGCAAGCTATATGATAGAGGGAGGCCCGTCAAAAAGCTATAATTTGACGAAATCCTTCATGGTGTCAGAGCCTGAAGCTTGGTTTGCACTTATGAATAAATTAGGGGATACGATCATTACATCGATTAAAGCACAAGTTGCAGCGGGAGCAGCGGCTATCCAAGTGTTTGATTCATGGGTTGGCGCATTGAACGTTTCGGATTATAGAATCTTCATCAAGCCTGTCATGACACGCATTTTCAATGAACTTCGCGAATTGAATGTGCCGTTAATCACATTTGGTGTCGGGGCAAGCCATTTGGCAAACGAATGGCATGACCTTCCAGTTGACGTCGTCGGCTTGGATTGGCGTTTATCAGTCAAGGAAGCCGGGGAAAGAGGATTAACGAAGACATTGCAAGGTAACTTGGATCCTGCATTGCTACTGGCGGATTGGGACATCATCGAGGAGCGTGCGAAAGTGATCGTAGAACAAGGCGTCGAGCACGGCAGCCATATTTTCAACCTCGGTCACGGTGTGTTCCCAGAAGTACAGCCAGCAACATTGAAACGATTGACAGAGTTCGTTCACGAATATAGCGCGCAACTTCGTAAATAAATTGCAAATAAAAGAGGTGCAACTGATGACAAAAAGGAAAATGGCACTTTTAGTCATGGCGTACGGAACGCCATACAAGGAAGAGGATATCTTACCGTACTACACGCATATCCGGCGCGGCCGTCCGCCAGCACCGGAACAATTGGAAGATCTGAAGGCCCGTTATCAAGCGATCGGCGGCATTTCCCCGCTCGCGAAAATAACGGAAAACCAGGCGAATGCACTTGGCGACCGTCTGAATGCGATGCAGGATGAAATCGAATTCAGCGTCTATGTCGGCTTGAAGCATATTACGCCATTCGTCGAAGAAGCAGTGGAACAGATGGAGGCGGATGGAATTACAGAAGCGGTGTCGATCGTATTGGCGCCACATTATTCTTCGTTCTCCGTGAAATCATATAATGAACGCGCGAAGGAAGAAGCCGAGAAGCACGGCATTTCCATGACGTCGGTCGAGAGCTGGTACAAGCAGCCGAAATTCATCGAATACTGGTCGGAAAAAATCCGCAGCACGTACGCTAGCATGAGCGATGCAGAACGTGAAAAAGCGTGCCTCGTCGTTTCGGCGCACTCGCTTCCTGAAAAGATCAAGCAATTCGGGGATCCGTATCCGGAGCAATTGGATGAGACTGCGAAATTGATTGCGGAAGCGGCAGAAGTGGAACATTATGCAGTCGGCTGGCAAAGTGAAGGGCAAACGGGCGAGCCGTGGCTCGGACCGGACGTCCAGGATCTGACACGCGACTTGCATGAAAAAGAAGGCTATAAAACATTCGTCTATACGCCGGTCGGCTTCGTTTCGGACCACTTGGAAGTCCTATACGACAACGACTACGAGTGTAAAGTCGTATGCGATGAAATCGGTGCATCGTATTACCGTCCGGCTATGCCGAATACGGACTCACTATTCATTAGCTCAATGGCAGATGCTGTTCTTGAACAATTGAAAGAAGCCTAATGGCAGCTAGGAAGTGATGACATGAATGAACAGAAGAAAAGGGTCGTCATCGTCGGTGGAGGGATCACCGGCCTTTCCGCAGCGTTTTATATGCAAAAAGCGGCACGTGAACAAAACTTGCCGATTGAAGTGATGTTGATCGAAGCGACGAATCGGCTAGGCGGGAAAATCCAGACGGTCCGCCGTGACGGCTTTGTCATCGAACGGGGACCGGACAGTTTCCTCATCCGAAAGAAAAGCATGGATACGTTCGCGAAAGATCTCGGCATTGGCGGCGATCTCGTGCGCAATGCGACGGGACAAGCGTATATCCTCGTGAATGGCCGGTTGCAGCCGATTCCGGGCGGCTCCGTCATGGGCATTCCGACGAAAGTCGGCCCGTTCTTGAAATCGGACCTGTTTTCATTGGCAGGCAAACTGAGGGCGGCAGGGGATTTCGTCTTGCCGCGTTCAGGGGTTGAAGGGGACCAGTCACTCGGCCACTTCTTCCGCCGCCGATTCGGGACGGAAATCGTCGAAAACCTCATCGAGCCGCTATTATCGGGAGTGTATGCGGGCGATATCGACCATATGAGCCTGCAATCGACGTTTCCACAATTTTACGAAGTCGAAAAGAAACACCGCAGCCTCATCCTCGGCATGAAGAAGACGACGCCGAAGCAAGTACCGCAGAAGAATGGTCATGGCGCCTCCCAAAAAGGGGCGTTCCATTCACTCCTGAACGGGCTTGAATCGATTGTCGAAGCGGCGGAACAGCATATGGAACCCGGCACGGTGAGAAAAGGGATCCGCATCGATAGCATTTCCAAGCAGGGAAATCAAAACGTCCTGAAGCTGAACAACGGTGAAACGGTCATCGCCGATTCTGTCATTTTGACGACAGGTCATATGGCGGCAAGCCAACTGTTCGCTTCCCACGGACTGCTTGAAGGGTTAAAGGAAATCCATACGACTTCCGTCGCAACAGTCGCACTCGCATTTCCGGAGGAGCATGTTGTCCAAGATATGGAAGGGACCGGTTTCCTCGTCTCCCGGAGCAGCGATTACTCCATTACCGCATGCACATGGGTGTCTCGGAAATGGCCGACGTCGACGCCTGAAGGGAAAGTTCTATTGCGTGCGTTTGTCGGACGGGTAGGGGAAGATGCGATCGTTGATTTGCCGGATGACGAAATCGAGCGGATCGTCCTCGAAGATCTCGGGAAGATCATTCCGATCAAAGGCAAACCGGACTTCACGGTCATTACACGGTTCAAGGAAGACCGCCCGCAATACCGGGTCGGACACCGCCAAAGGATCGATGCTGCCCGCGCAGAATTGAAAGAGGCTTTCCCGAACGTCAAATTGGCAGGCGCCTCTTATGACGGCGTCGGACTGCCGGACTGCGTCGATCAAGGTAAAGCGGCCGTGGAAGAAGTCATTGCGGATCTATTTACGAATTAAATCTTAAAGTCCGCTACCCGCGGACTTTTTCAATTGGAAGGAATTTTGTATGAAAAAGATACTAGTAATCATTAGTACAGCAATCCTATTGTCTGCTTGTTCCATCGGAAACAAATGGGACAATCCGATGCCGGAGGAAGGGTTCCTCATCATCGGGCACCGCGGCGCATCGGCTTACGAACCGGAAAATACGCTGCCAGCCTTCGAGCTCGCGGAAGATCTCAATGCCGATTACGTAGAGCTTGACGTCCATTTGACGAAGGACGGGGAATTGATCGTCATGCATGACGATGACGTGAAACGAACGACAGAAGCAGCCGGGAAGATAAAGGATTTCACATTGGCCGAACTGAAACAGCTGACCGCGGATGAGAAGAAAGGCGAGAAAATCGCCGTCAGCGGCAGAGACGAAGAGGCGTATGAAATCCCGACGTTGCGTGAAGTGGTCGAACAGTTGAAAGGAGACCTTCGCTTTGTCATCGAGTTGAAAGATGCGGAGCAATACCCGGGTATCGAAGAGGAATTGGTCCGTCTCTTGAAGGAGCAGGGATTAACCGGTATCGACGCCAAAGGGTATCCGAAAGCGGTCATCCTCTCATTCGACAAGAAGGCGTTGAAGCAAGTGCATAAGATCGACCCTGAGATTCCGTTGATTCAATTGATCTCCTTCGACGAAGGGGAGGAAGCGGAACTAACGAAGAAGGAATTGAAGGATATTCTATCGTACGCTTCAGGCATCAACGTGAGCTACGAAGCATTGACGCCTCCTTTCGTCAACTCGATGCACGACGAGGGTCTCGCGGTATATGCTTACACGGTGAATGACGCCGAAGCCGCCTTGCGGTTGAAAGCGATGGGCGTCAACGGCATCGCTACGGACGAACCCGACTTATTGGGTGAATGAAAACAGCTGAGATATTGCATCTCAGCTGTTTTACTGTTTTACTTTTTATAGGATGTTGCATTCATCACATTTATTGCTGTAGCATTCGTGCTGTTCCTCGATTTCTTTTCCGCATTCAGCACATGTTTTAGCAGGCAGGTTCTTGAAAAACTCAATGACATTCTCCAGCATCGGTGTTCCCCCCCCTGTTCTTTTGTACTAATACTAAATGGGCGATAGTCTATTGTGATATAACAGCGTCGGCAAAAAAATTAGATGATGTTACACTCATCGCATTTATTACTGTAGCATTCGTGCTGTTCCTCGATTTCTTTTCCACAAGTGGCACAGGTTTTGGCAGGCAGTTTCTTGAAAAACTCAATGACATTCTCCAGCATCGTGTTCCCTCCTGTTCTTATTGTACTAATACTAAATGGGCAAATAGTCTATTGTGATATAACAGCATTGGTAAAAAAATTAGACGATATTGCACTCGTCACATTTATTGCTATAGCATTCGTGCTTCTCTTCGATTTCATTTCCACAAACGTCACAGGCTTTGGCAGGCAGGTTTCTGAAAAACTCTACGATACTCTCGACCATTTCATCATCCTCCTATTGTTCTATAACTAAATTTGTTAGAATGATTGTATTATAACAGCTAATCAAATGTCAACACTTTTCTGTTCATTTCGGATAAAATAGAAATGAATTCATTTACATAGGGAGCGATTATTGTGTATTTCGTTGATAATAAAGGCATTACAGATCCAAGGATCAACCTTGCGATCGAAGAGTATGTATTGAGAAATATGGACGTCGACAAAGATCCGTTTCTGTTGTTCTATATCAACGAACCGTCGATCATTATCGGCAAGAACCAAAATACAGTCGAGGAGATCAATACCGAATACGTCGATGCGAACGGCATCCACGTCGTCCGGAGGCTTTCAGGCGGAGGCGCCGTTTATCATGACTTAGGGAACCTCAATTACAGCTTCATTACGAAAGATGATGGAGAATCGTTCCGCAACTTCAAGAAGTTCACCGAACCGGTCATCAAGGCGCTGGCGGACATGGGTGTCAAAGCCGAATTGCTCGGGCGCAACGACATTCTTGTCGAAGGGCGTAAAGTTTCGGGCAACGCGCAATTTGCTACGCAAGGTCGCATGTTCACCCACGGAACGTTAATGTTCGATACGGAAATCGAGCGTGTTGTGTCTGCTTTAAAAGTGAAGAAGGACAAAATCGAATCGAAGGGAATCAAATCGATTCGCAGCCGTGTCGCGAACATTTCGGAATTCATCGAAGAGCCGATGACGATTGAACAATTCCGCATGGAAATCCTGAAGTCGATTTTCGAAGGCGAAGAGAATATCCAGTATTGGGAACTGACCGACGAGGACTGGGATAACATTCGTGCGTTGTCAGCAGAACGTTACGGAAACTGGGACTGGAACTACGGTAAATCCCCGAAATTCAATATGCAGCATTCCCATCGCTTCCCAGTAGGCGGCATCGATGTGCGCCTGCAAGTTGAAAAAGGGAAAATTGATGACGTCAGCATTTATGGTGACTTTTTCGGCGTCGGCGATGTGGCGGTTGTTGAGGACAGTTTGAAAAACGGTCAATATGATCGCGAATCCATCACGAAAGCGCTCGATGCAGTCGATATCCCGACGCTGCTGGGTGGCATTACGAAAGAGGAATTTATCAATTTAATCTATTGAGTTCAAAACCGGTGCATAGCCGGTTTTTTCTTTTGTCGTATTATATGCAGGA
This sequence comes from Sporosarcina pasadenensis, assembly GCF_047228845.1. NCBI lineage: Bacteria > Bacillati > Bacillota > Bacilli > Caryophanales > Caryophanaceae > Sporosarcina > Sporosarcina pasadenensis. The sequence goes on along the minus strand of NZ_JBFEGM010000002.1, from coordinate 201,170 downwards.
AAGATTGGGGGAGTGTAGTCAATGGAATGGGTCTGGTTATTGATAAATTTAACCATTAATTTAATGGGCAAGCGGTGATAAAGTCTGTCTGAACGGTGATAAACTCCGCCTAAGCGGTGATAAATTCGGGAATCGATGGTATCAGGCTGAGAATCGGTGGTAAAGCCTCTCGAGTCGGTGATAACCCTTTTTCAAGCAATTCCCAGTGCCTTCCGAGCGTCTACTCCATTTTTGCGATATAATAGTTGGAATAACGAAGGGGGAATTTGCGATGAGGAACCATCGTATCTTCATTGTTGAGGACGATAAAAAAATTGCGCGGCTGCTCGCGGATACGTTGCGCAAGTATCAATATGACGTAGCAATCGTGGAGGATTTTGATAATGTGGAGACGGAATGTACGGCGTTCGATCCGCATTTGATCCTGCTCGACATCAATCTGCCTTCATACGACGGCTATTATTGGTGCAGGCAGCTTCGGCAGACGACGACGTGCCCGATCATTTTCATCTCGGCGCGGTCAGGCGATATGGACCAAGTGTTTGCGCTCGAAAACGGTGGAGATGATTTCATAACGAAACCTTTCCATTACGAGATCGTCCTTGCGAAGATCAGAAGTCATTTGAGAAGGGCGTTCGGGGAATATGCGCCGAGCCAAGGAGAGCGCACGGTGAAGCTCGGTTCGCTCGAGCTGTTCATCGAACGTATGGAGCTCCATTTGCGCGAAGAGGAAATTCCGCTCCAGAAGAAGGAGTGCGTCATCCTTGAGCTGCTGATGGACGCGTCGCCGAAAGTTGTGTCGCGGGAAACACTGCTTGAAGAATTATGGGACGACCAGTCGTTTGTCGATGAAAATACGCTCAATGTGAATATGACGCGCGTGCGGAAAAAACTTGCGGATTATGACGTACAATCGGTCATCGAGACGGTCCGCGGGTTAGGCTACCGGTTCCTGCTTGCGCCGGAGGAATCATGAAGCAGATTGTTTTATTCCTAAAAGAGCATTTATCGTGGATCATCTTCGAAATGCTCCTCGTGGCATTCATTCTCGTCTTGTATTGGCTGGACGGCTTCCGGGGGCTTAATACGGCAATTTATTCGATCATTATGAGCTTGCTGCTGACGGCAGGCTTCCTTGTCGGGAAATTCATTACCCGGCGCCCGTATTACGAGGCGATTTTACGAAAACCGGAAAAGATGGAAGATGCGCTCATCCGAAAAGTGTTGACGACCGAACAACTCCAATCGGCGAAGTTCATGCGCGATTTGTATGGGCTGTATCAAGCTGAAGTGCAATCACTATACGCATCTCAGCATCGACAGCTCCAATTCGTAAATCAATGGGTGCACCAGATGAAAACTCCGATTTCCGTCATCAACTTGCTGCTCCAAGAAGATGGTGTGCTGGATAAGCGGAGTATTAGCGAAGAAATGGATAAAATCCAGCGAGGACTCGATATCGTGCTCCTTAATGCGCGGCTTGAAACGTTTGAGGAAGACATGCAGATTGAAAGGGTCGTATTAAAGACTCTCATCCAGCAGGTAGTAACGGACCATAAGCGTCTGTTCATAACAAATGGCGTGTTTCCGGTCATATCAATTGATGAGTCGCTAGTCGTCGCGACGGATCCAAAATGGATGAAACTCGCCATCGGACAGTTCATTACGAATGCTGTGAAATATACGTTTGAAAAAGGAAAGCGCCTTTATCTGTCAGCAAAACAGACCGCTATAGGCTTCGAGCTCACAATTCGCGATGAAGGGGTCGGCATTCCGGCATCCGACCTGAAACGTGTGACGAAGGCGTTCTTTACGGGTGAAAATGGTCGGCTGACCGGTGAATCGACAGGAATGGGACTGTACATCGCCGATGAGGTCTGTTTGAAGCTCGGCCATCCATTGACGATTGAATCCGAAGTGGGGCAAGGAACTTCCGTCAAGATACTGTTTACAAATGGAGAGATAGGTGAAGCGGATGAAGAACTCGATCGTGGAAATGGAGCAAGTGACGAAGATCTATGAAGGGAAAGTGATGCACCGCGCGTTGAACCGTCTTGACTTCGAGGCGGAAGAGGGCGAGTTCATCGCGATCATGGGGCCTTCGGGGAGCGGGAAGACGACGTTGTTGAACATCATTTCGACGATCGACATGCCGACATACGGGCGTGTCATGATTGACGGCATCGAGCCCGAAGCGTTGAATTCGAATGAGCTGGCGCTGTTCAGGCGGCACAACTTCGGCTTCGTCTTCCAGGACATTAATTTGCTCAAAAGTTTGACGGTGGAAGAAAATATCGTCCTTCCGCTCACATTGGACGGATTGCCGATCATGGAGATGCAAAAACGGATCGACAAGTTGGCGGGGCAATTGAGCCTGAAGGAGATCCTCAATAGACGCCCGGATGAGCTGTCGGGAGGGCAGGCGCAAAGGACTGCTGTCGGAAGGGCGCTGATTCATAAGCCGAAGCTTATTTTAGCGGATGAACCGACAGGTAACCTCGATTCAAAATCGGCAAAGGAAGTCCTTGAATTGCTCAGCCTTGTCAATGAAACCGAGCGGACGACGATCATCATGGTGACGCATGATCCGATTGCGGCAAGCTATTGCGACCGCGTGCTGTTCATCAAGGACGGCGAATTTTTCAATGAAATTTACAAGGACGAGCGGCGTCAGACGTTTTTCCAGCGGATATTGAATGTGCTTAGTTTACTTGGAGGGAATGTCCATGATTTGCGGATGCTGTAAGACGGACAGCCGGATAGGGAGGGTTGCATCATGACGTTTCGCCAGTTCGCTTTCCGGAATGTCATGCGCAACCGACGTATTTACGCCGCCTTTTTCATGGCGAGCGTTTTTTCGGTCATGGTGTTTTTCCTTTATTCCATGCTGCTGTTCCATCCGTCGCTCGAGGGCAGTGCGGTGCAGGACATTGCGGTTCTTGGCATGGGCATCGCTGAAATCATCCTATACATATTCACGATGTTCTTCCTGTTTTATTCGATGCGGGCCTTCTTGCAAGCGAGGACGAAGGAGTTCGGCATCCTCCTCCATTTAGGGATGGAAAAGCGGCAGCTGCACCGGCTCATTTTCACAGAAACGCTCATTATCGGCGCGGCATCGATCGGGATCGGCACCTTTTTAGGGTATATGTTTTCGAAGTTTTTCTTTATGGTCGTAAAAAGGATCGTCCTGCTGCCGGCGCTCCCGTTGTATTTATCGTGGGAGCCGTTCGCGCTGACGGTCGGCGCTTTCTTGAGCCTTTTCGTCATCATTTCGTGGGTCGCCCCGGTTTTCATCCGGACAGGGAAGCTCGATGAATTAATTCGCGGTGACAGTGTCGGTAAAGAGCAACACGGCTTTTCAAAATCCCGCGGAGTGATCGGACTCGTGCTCCTCGGACTGTCCTATAGCATGGCTGCTTTTACGTCAAACAGCATCGTCATCGGCCTCATCTTTCTGTTGCCGCCGCTCGCGACGCTCGGCACGTATTTATTTTTCACGGACTCGTTGCCGTTCCTCCTCCATCTGTTCAAAGTGCGGAAAGAATTTTATTGGCGTCATTTTCGATTGCTCGCGATTTCGGAAGGCGTCATCCGGCTGAAGGAGAATGCCCGGATGTTTTTCATTGTGACGATCGTCTCGACCGTCGCATTCATGTCTGTCGGCATTCTCGCATCTCTCACTTCATTCGCTTCCCAATACCGGGAAATGAACCCGCTCGGTCTTGTGTACGAAAGCTTTCCAGGCAATGAAATGGAGCAGGAGCATATTAACCGGCTCGGGTATGAACTGAGGAAGAATGGAATTGACTACACTTACGTGAAATTCCCTGTGCTGCAGCAGAGGTCGACGTTGACGGACTATACCGTTACGATCATTAGGCTTTCGAGTGTCAACAGGTTGGCGAGGTCGTTTGGCTACCAAGCATTTGAATTAAAGGAAGGGGAGGCGTTGTTCCTGCCGCCGACCGTTTCCACATTTGAGCAGTTGAACAAACAATCGGTCAGGACCGTACTAGAGGAAAGCGGCATGACGGTGCGGATTACCGGCGCATACCCGTATCTACTGTTCCCGCCTCATGCGATTGGCACGAACACGATCATTTTGAACGACGCCGATTATGACAAAATCGCGTTGCAAGTCGAGCCGTCGTCCGTCTATCACGCATTTGATATTCCGGACTGGCAAAAGACGAAAAACATCGGACTGACGATCGAGCATTCTGTGACGGAATCGATTCTAATGGGAACACGCGGGAAACTGCATTTCACCTTCGACAACCCCGGGCTGAACTATTCCGTCATACGGACGACGTTCACATTGCTGCTGTTCATTGGATTATTGTTGGCAGGCGTTTTCTTGCTTGCCGCAGGAAGTTTCATCTATTTCCGGCTCTACACGTCGCTCGATAGCGACCGCAAGGAGTTTGATGTGCTTCGGCGCATGGGCATCACCGACAAGGAATTCAAGAAAATCGTCAACCGGCAGCTCATCCCGCAATTTTTCGTTCCATGGGGCGTCGCGCTCGTTCATAGCTCATTTGCGTTCCTATCATTGCAAGTCATCTGGGATGCCCTCGCGGAAATCTCCATCGTCCGCGAGCTCACAATGGTGCTCGTCGGATTTACAGCTTTGCAAGTCATTTATTTCTACCTCATCCGCTGGCGCTATTTAGCCCATATCCGGACACCGGAGAACTTGTAGCCTTCCCTTGAAAACAGGGAAGGCTTTTTTAATACTTTCCTGAAATAAAAAAAGATAATGCACCGAATTAAGAGTTATATAGGTTTTTTAAAAGTATTGTGAACTTTTAATTTTTCCTATATAATAATAGGTGGGTTTAATGAATGGTGGTTCATTTAAGCAAAAGGGAGGATGTTCAGTATGAATTTGGTGTCACAAGTTAATGAAACATCGAAACTGCAGCCTGGCAAAACGGCTTATCACTTTATGGGGAAAGACACATCATATGCCGAGTTCGATCAGTCAGTGTCCATGTTTGCGTCGGCGTTGCAAGGGTTGGGAATCGAAAAGGGAGATCATGTTGCATTACTGTTAGGGAATACGCCGCATTTCCTCATTTCGCTCTATGCGACGATGCGGATCGGAGCGACCGCGATTCCGATCAATCCGATTTATTCGCCTGACGAAATTTCATACATTTTACATAATAGCGATGCGAAAGCGGTCATCGCACTCGATCAACTATTGCCGTTAGTCGAGAAATCCGCGACGCTCTTTCCTTCGATCGAGAACTATGTCGTCTGTGAAATGAGTGCCGATGTAGGGGAGAGAGTGGCGGCGCTGCCGGAGAAGGCGAAAGCGAAAGTGAAGCTGTTTTCCAAGCTGATCGCAACAGGCAGGACGAATCTCGAACCGATACAAGTTGACGAAAATGAAACCGCTATCATCCTCTATACGTCCGGAACGACGGGCCACCCGAAAGGCGCGATACTGACACATAAGAATCTGTATTCGAACGCGCGCGATGTCGGGGATTATTTAGGGTTCTCGGAAAACGACCGTGTCGTTGCGACTTTGCCTGTCTTCCATGTGTTCGCGCTAACCGTCGTCGTGAACGCGCCGTTGCTGAAAGGGGCGACAATCCTGCTCGTGCCGCGATTCAGCCCGGGGGATGTGTTCCAGACGATTAAAGAACAGCACGGGACCGTGTTTGCGGGAGTGCCGACGATGTACAATTTCCTTTATCAATACCCGGAAGGCGACCCGGCCGATTTCAACACGATCCGCCTCGCGATTTCCGGAGGGGCATCGTTGCCTGTCGCATTGCTCCACAACTTCGAGGAGAAGTTCAATGTGAAGATTTCAGAAGGATACGGCCTGTCCGAAGCGTCCCCGGTCACATGCTTCAACCCGCTGGACCGCGAGCGGGTGCCCGGATCGATTGGGACGAACATCATCAATGTAGTAAATAAAGTCGTGGACGAATATGGGGATGAAGTGCCTGTCGGCCAAGTCGGCGAGCTCGTCGTCCAAGGACCGAACGTCATGAAAGGCTATTACAAAATGCCGGAAGAAACTGCCGCCGCCATCCGCGATGGTTGGCTATACACAGGCGATCTGGCACGCCAGGACGAAGACGGATACTTCTATATCGTTGATCGTAAGAAAGACATGATCATCGTCGGTGGCTACAACGTCTATCCGCGGGAAGTCGAAGAGGTGTTATTCACCCATGACGACATCGTCGAAGCAGCTGTCATCGGCGTGCCCGACACCGATTTCGGCGAAGAAGTCCAAGCGTTCGTCGTATTGAATAAAGGTGCAAAAGCGGACGCGGATAAGCTGAAAGCGTTCTGCGCGAACCGATTGGCGAAATACAAAGTGCCGAAAACAATCGAGTTCTTGGATGAACTGCCTAAGAATACAACGGGGAAAATTCTACGACGTTCATTGAAAGATCAAGTGAGACTGTAAATGAGGGAGCCCTTCCACGCAATGTGGAAGGGCTTTTTAAGCTGTTTTGGTGAAAAATGAAGATGGATAATGATTTAATATCACTTGCGCGGTTTTATGATCACTTGTGCAGATATATGATCACTCGTGCAGATATATGATCACTCGTGCGGATTTATGATCACTTGTGAGGATATATGATCACTTGTGCGGATTTATGATCGTCACTACCCAAGATAATAAGCAGAAATCTCCTGTCTGCATCAGAAAAAAATCGTGAAATAAAAAGGGGAAACTCCTACGGGTGTCGAAATATGTAGAATAGAAAAATGAAGGGGGAATTCAGATGAGAAACCTACAAACAGATGATTTATTCAAACTACAATCCGTCACGAACCCACAACTATCGCCTGACGGAAAAGAAGCGCTGTTCATCAAAACGCATATCGACAAAGAGGAAAACAAATATATCGCAAACCTGTACCATATTGACCTCGAGACGAAAGAAACGACGCAATGGACGTATGGACAACACCGCGTCAGCTCGCCAAAATGGTCGGCGGACGGCAAGCAGATCGCTTTTTTGTCAAATCGCGATGAGAAGAACCAGCTGTACATCCAATCCGCCCGCGGAGGCGAAGCGAAGAAACTGACATCATTCGAAAATGGCGTATCCGGCTTCGAATGGTCGCCATGCGGCAAGAAGATTTGGTTTGAAGCTTCGGTGAAGGAAGGCAAGACGTTCACAGATAAAGAAGAGAAGGATGAAAAGAAGAAACCGGAACCCGTTCGTGTGACGAAGATGAAATATAAAATGGACGGCGTCGGTTTATTGCCGCAGGATTCATTCAAACAAATCGGTTTTATCGATCTTGTAACGGAAGAGGTAACGCAGTTTACGAAAGGGAACCACCAGCATACTTTGCAGGCCGTTTCGCATGACGGCAGCAAGCTTGTCATCGGCGTGAACCGGGATGAGGATTTGGACTGGGCATTCCGTCAGCCGCTCCATTTGGTCGATGTTGAATCGAAGGAAGAGACGGTCATCGTCGATGAGGAAGGTTATTACGGCGGTGCAAGATTTTCGGTAGACGACAATTATATCGCATATATCGGCTCGGATCGCACTTTCCAAAATGCTACACATAGCAATTTGTATGTGTACGATACGCCACGCGGCAATACGATCAACATTACGGAAAGCGTCGATGCTCCGGTCGGCGACTACACGGTTGCGGATCATCAGCAAGGGGCGAGCGCGCCAAGTGCCGTCTGGACGAAGGATAATGACTTGTACTTCCAGCTTTCGACGATGGGCGACGTCCGCCTGTATTTCGCAACGCTCGAAGGGGAGCTGTACCCTGCATCCCAAGAGAACGAGCATGTGTATGGCTATGATGTGAATACGGAAGGCGATTTCGCGTTAGTCGCAGCGAGCGATCCCGTAAACCCGGGCGAGATTTATAAATTGACGGTTGCGACGGGCGAAAGGGAAGCCCTCACTTCATTCAATAAAGATTATTTGCAGGAAGTGAAACTTGTCGAGCCGGAATCAATTTTCTTCAAAGGGGCAAAAGATTGGGATGTCCACGGCTGGCTCATGAAACCGGCCGACTTCAAAGAAGGGGAGAAATATCCGCTCATCGTCGACATCCATGGCGGACCGCACGCGATGTTCGGGAATACGTTCTTCCATGAAATGCAGTTGCTCGCGGCTAAAGGATACGGTGTCCTCTACATCAATCCGCGCGGCAGCCATGGCTATAGCCAGCAATTCGTCGATGCCGTCCGCGGCGATTACGGCGGAGGCGACTATGAAGACATCATGGCGGCAACCGACTACGTGTTGGCGGAAAATGATTGGATCGATGAAAACCGCCTCGGCGTAACGGGCGGCAGCTACGGCGGCTTCATGACGAACTGGATCGTCGGCCATACGAACCGTTTCAAAGCGGCCGTCACACAGCGCTCGATCTGCAACTGGATCAGCTTCTTCGGTGTATCCGACATCGGTTACTACTTCAGCGACTGGCAAATTGCCGCGGACATGAAGGACGTTGAAACGCTATGGAAACATTCCCCGCTGAAGTACGCGGAAAACGTGGAGACGCCGTTATTGATCCTTCACTCGGAAAAAGACTTCCGCTGCCCAATCGAACAAGCGGAACAGCTATATATTACATTGAAGAGCATGGGGAAAGAGACGGAATTCGTCCGCTTCCCAGATGCAGACCATAACTTATCGCGGACCGGCGCACCGAATCTGCGTGTTGAAAGATTAAACGAGATTACGGGCTGGTTCGCTAAGTATTTATAAGAACCGGAGGAAGTTTATTTGACTTATACACTAGACGGCGTCACAATCCGTCCCATCAAAGAAGAAGATTTGCATCGGATGTGGGAATTGACATTCAAAGAGGAGAATCCCGAATGGAAAAAATGGGACGCTCCATATTTCCCGCATAAGACGATGACGTATGAAGCGTTTCTGGAACGGAAAGACAAAATCGTTGGGCAGAACGATAATTGGGGCATCGAAGTGGGCGGCGAGCTTATCGGCATGTTGAGCTACTATTGGGAGCACCAGCCGTCCCTCTGGCTTGAGATGGGCATCCTCATCTACGAGCCGAAATATTGGAGCGGCGGCTACGGAACGAAGGCACTCACGATGTGGATCGATCATTTATTCAACGAAATGCCGCTCGTCCGTGTCGGCCTTACGACGTGGTCGGGTAACATGCGGATGATCCGCGTCGCCGAAAAGCTTGGCATGACGATGGAAGCCCGCATCCGCAAAGTCCGCTACTGGGAAGGCGTCTACTACGACTCCATCCGCATGGGCATGCTGCGCGAGGAATGGGAAGATCGAGTGAAATGAAGAAAATTGGGGACGTAATTCACATTTGAATTGACGTCTCCTTTTTTGTTATAAAATATTTTCTGAGTATTAACTTAACGTGTGTAACTTCTAGTTGAGATGAAAGTCTAATAACTAGGAGGTGTATGATGAAATTTCTTCGGAATTTGACGTTTATTACTTTGTTCGCTTTGTTGTTATCTTCTTGCAGCAACTCGACTCCTCTCAAAGGTGCCCTTACTAGTCCTTTCACTTCTCCGCAAGGGTGCCCTGACTCGGAAATTGAATGGATCGATATGCTGATGATTAATGATATTAAATACGAGCACCATTTTCCAGACCCAGAGAATAAAAACTCTCCTTTGACGATTGACAAAGGCAGGGAACTTGGTGAAGTGACATATAGGATGGCTGGAAATGCATGTAGTAATCACAGGGCGCAAAATGGCGATGCGACATATTTAGATGTAGGAACAATTATTTATGAAGTTAAGGGGTATCCAACCTCTTTGATTGTTGCTGCAAATGATGTTGTATACGTAGTCGACAGAAATCCAAAGGCGAAAACGGTAGGAGAACTATATCCAATGGAGAATTTGGTGAAGAATATCCATATTGAAAGCACCGAAGATGGAAAGAGGATCCATACATTCTCACAGGCTTCCAAGGATAAGTTCTTAGCTGCATTTTACGACTTACCATTGGAGGACGATCATAAATTATACGATGCAGGTAAGTTTGATGGTACCCGACTATTTTTCGAGATTGAACTTAATAATGGTGTATCATTTTGGCAACTTTATTGGAGCGATTCAAATACATTCCATAATGGAGCAATTGGAAATGATGAAATAGAGGAAGTTATTAACTATGAAATGTTAAATATAGAATAACTAACAAGTGAATGAAGAATCCCCTCTAAAATCTCCTATTACCGAATATAATAACTGAAAGAGAAATTGAGGAGGATTGAGGTGAAAGCAATCATCTCTGAAAAATACGGAACACCGGATACACTTAAATTAAGCGAGGTAGCTGCACCAATACCTAAGCCAAATGAAGTGCTCATTCGGGTTCAAGCATCATCGATCAATTTTGGTAATCTTGTTTTATTAACAGGGAAACCACTACCAGCCCGATTAGCATTTGGTCTTACGAAACCTAAATACCCTATTCCTGGCGGGGACATGGCTGGAATAGTGGAAGCCAGGGGCGCGAATGTCACTCGATTCCAGGTAGGAGATGAAGTGTATGGAGACTTATCCGGCTGTGGGTGGGGTGCTTTCGCGGAATATGTAGCTGTCGATGAAAAGATATTGGCTTTAAAACCGCTGAACCTATCATTCATAGAAGCAGCTGCCGTACCTATGGCAGCAACTACAGCATTACAAGCGATCAGAGACAAAGGCAAGGTACGAGCTGGACAGAAAGTATTGATTCATGGTGCTTCAGGTGGTGTAGGAACATTTGCCGTACAAATTGCGAAGGCATTTGGTGCTGATGTGACTGTAGTGGTAAGTACTCGAAATGTAGATATCGTAAAGTCCCTAGGTGCTGACTATGTGTTTGATTATCAAAAAGAGGACTTTCGTAAAAACGATCAGACTTATGATGTCATTATCGGAGTGAATGGTTCGCAATCGATCTCTACTTATAAAAGAAAACTAAAGGAGAACGGTGTATTTGTTCATGTCGGCGGCACAAGTAATCAAATGTATCAAACAATGATGCTAGGCTCTTGGTTATCGATGACTGGAAAAAAGAAGTTTATCACCTTTTTGCAAAGGGCCAATCAGCAAGATTTACTGCAAATGAAAGAGCTTATTGAAGAAGGGAAAGTAAAGCCGGTTATTGACCGTACCTATCCCTTAAGTGAAATTCAACAAGCATTTAATTATTTTGAAGAGGGACATTCACAAGGGAAAGTTGTTATAACAATATAATGGAATGGCCGCTTATTGAAGCGAGGGGAATCTCCCTCTCTTTTTTACTTACAGAAATGAGTGATTACTCACTTTACAATCGATAACTTCATAGAATACAATAAAGTGAGTAATCACTCACTATTGAAAAAGAGGTGACAATCCATGAACGAACGCGAAGCTTGCGTCTCCATCCGCAACGTTTCAAAAAGCTTCGGCAAACATCAAGTTCTGAAAGACATTAACTTGGACATTTATGAAGGGGAAATCTTCGGCTTGCTCGGACCTTCCGGAGCGGGAAAGACGACGCTAGTGAAAGAGTTGGCGGGACTTGACGAGCCGACGGAAGGGGAGAATCATTTATTCCACGAGAAGATGCCTTCCTTGAATCTCATCAAACGAATCGGGTATATGGCGCAATCGGACGCCTTATACGAGGAATTGTCGGCGAAGGAAAATCTCCAATTCTTCTCGGAAATCTATGGGTTAAAAGGGCAGAAGCAAGCGCGGCGCATCAGTGAAGTGATGGAGCTCGTCCAGCTTTCCGGCGACGTTAAAAAACTCGTATCGAACTACTCGGGTGGAATGAAAAGACGCCTTTCGCTTGCCATTGCATTGCTCCACGAACCCGAATTACTCATCCTCGACGAGCCGACCGTCGGAATCGACCCCGTTTTACGGAAAGGCATCTGGAATGCATTCACGGATTTGAAGGCGCAAGGGAAGACGCTCATCGTCACGACGCACGTCATGGATGAAGCCGATAAATGCGATCGGCTGGGCCTGATCCGAGACGGACAATTGATTGCGGTCGGTACTCCAGCCGAATTGAAAGAACAGACGGCATCAAGAACAATCGAGGAAGCTTTCCTCGTCTTCGGAGGTGCGGAACGATGAGAGTGATGGCATTGGTGAAACGGATCCTCCGACAACTCGTCAGGGATAAGCGGACAATCGGGCTTCTCATCTTCGCGCCGATCCTCGTGCTGACAATGCTCTATTTCGTCTTCAATGGCGATGACTACATCCCGAAAATCGGATTGGTCGATGTACCGGAAATGCTCGCTGACCAAATCGATACAGAAGGGGCACAAGTGACGACCTTCAAAACTGAAGCCGAAGCGAAGAAACAACTTGCCGCACAGGAGCTTGACGGCTATTTGAAAATCGAAGGGAACTCCCCATCCATCGTCCTTGAAGGAAGCGATCCGAGCGTCACGGGTGCCACGATGAAATGGCTGCAAAACGCATTGCCGAAACCGCCGGCAGCCGTCGATATTCCGGAAGTTACGATCGACTACTTGCACGGTTCAAGCGACATGGGACAGTTCGATTATTTGGGCCCGGTCCTGCTTGGATTTTTCGTCTTCTTTTTCGTCTTCCTCATCGCAGGAGTTTCATTCCTTAGAGAACGGACGACAGGCACACTCGAACGGCTTCTCGCTAGCCCTTTACGCAAATGGGAAATCGTCGCCGGCTACGTCCTCGGCTTTGGACTTTTCACGACAATCCAGTCGACAATCATAACAGCGTACGCGATTTACGTGCTCGGCATGGTCATGGAAGGAGCTTTCATCTATGTGCTCCTAATCATCCTCATCCTCGCGTTGACTGCACTGACGCTCGGCATCCTGCTCTCTTCATTCGCACATAACGAGCTTCAAATGATGCAATTCATCCCGATCATCGTCGTGCCGCAAGTGTTCTTTTCCGGCCTGTTCAACTTGGAGACGATCGCCGAATGGCTCAGCTGGATCAGCTACTTGACTCCACTTTATTATGCCGCTGAAGCATTGCGTGACGTCATGGTGAGAGGCGCCGGGTTTGCCGACATTATGACAAACTTGCTCATACTTGCAGGCTTCTGCCTGTTGTTCATTGGAATAAACATCGCCGTACTAAGCAAATATCGCAGAATTTAAGGAGGGCACCATGACTGACGAAAACTATCTCCTCGAGGAAATGTGGCAGGAAGACATCAGCCTGACAGATAAACAGCGGAAAATCCTCGTTGCAGCGACAGAAATGTTCGCAGAAAAAGGCTTCGCCGCAACATCGACGAATGAAATCGCCAAAAAAGCGGGCGTCGCGGAAGGAACCATCTTCCGCCATTACAAAACGAAAAAGGACCTGCTCCTTTCCATCGTCACGCCGATGATGGTCAAAATGTTCGGTCCAATCATCATAAAAGACTTGAACAAAGTGCTCGACAAAGACTTCGAGCACTTCGAAGAATTCGTGCGGGCAATGATTAAAAACCGTCAGGAATTCCTCGAGAAAAACATAAAAGTGGTACAAATCTTCCTCCAGGAAATCCCGTTCCACCAAGAACTACGCGAGCAATTCATCGAACATATCGGAAAAAAGGTAGTCAGCCGCCTTATCCAAATCGTCGAGCATTACCAATCGAAAGGCCAAATTGTCCAACTGCCTCCAACAACCATCATCCGGCTAACCGCCTCGACAATCATGGGCTATTTCGCCACAAAATACATCATCGATCCGAAGTGGAACGATGACGATGAAATCAACCAAATGATCCACTTCCTCAAAAAAGGCCTTGCGCCTGAGGAATGAAAAAGAAGGTCCCGCACCTTCTTTTTTTGTTGGAATCAACTCGATTTACGCATAAATCACTTTAAACACGCATAAAACTCTACAGATACGCATAAATCTCCGAATCTGCGCATAACTCCTTCCAGAAACGCATAAATCTCCAAATTAACGCATAACCACTTCCAAATACGCATAAATCTCCGAATCGACGCATAAACCTTTCAAGATAAGCATAACTCCCTCGATACCTCGCATACACTCCGTATCCACATCCCTTATCAACAATATTTTAGTCTGAAACAATAATTAATTATTGATAAACGATAAATAATGAGTTATGATAAAACCATATTAACAAGTGAGGTGCTTTTTATGAAACGTGGGTCAACATTATTTCTAAGGATGGCAGTATTTTTTATCGGAACTCCCGTGCTTGCGTTAGGTATATTCGGGATCTATTATTTATTGAAAAATCCAGCCAACCCGGATTATGCCCATATCCTTTATCCAATCGTAATAGGTATGTATGTGTCCGTCATACCGTTTTTCATTGCATTGTTTCAGGCGTTTAAGTTGTTAAGCTATATTGACAAGAACCTTGCCTTTTCTGAACTCTCGGTTACAGCTCTACAGAAAATTAAATTCTGTGCAATGACGATCAGTGGGCTGTACGCGGTAATTTTGCCATTTGTTTTCATGGTAGCTGAGCTGGATGATGCACCAGGTCTCGTCATTATCGGTATGGTGCCTGTTTTTGCTTCGTTGGTGATCGCGGTCTTTGCTGCTCTTCTACAAAGGCTGTTGCAGGAAGCAATCAATATAAAATCAGAAAATGATTTGACGGTCTGAGGTGAAAACAATGGGGATTATTATAAACATAGACGTGATGCTGGCTAAAAGGAAGATGAGCGTAACCGAACTTTCGGAGAAGGTTGGAATTACAATGGCGAACCTCTCCATATTGAAAAACGGCAAGGCAAAAGCAATCCGATTTTCAACGTTAGAGGGGATTTGCAAGGCGTTGGACTGTCAGCCTGGAGATATACTAGAATACAAAAGCTATGAAGAAGCCGAAGAATAAACCAATAAATGGAGGAGGCAAAAATGATGGGACACATCAATTTTGCCTCTTTTGCTTTTGCAGAAGCGCATAAACTCCCGTAATCACGCATAAATCCCACCAGACACGCATAAACCCAGCAATCTACGCATAAATCCCTCCAGAAACGCATAAATCCGCAAAATCACGCATAACCGCCCACAACTACGCATAACCACAAGAAATGTTTTCCACCTTTCATTCACAATTATCCCCATCAATGCTACAATTAATGAAAATCATACCAATCCCATTGGCGGTCCATCTCCAGAGCTCGAAAGACTACCGCCGCGGAATCGATTCCAAGGGGGTACCGAAACATGCCGGTATACAACGTAATGGAAGAAGTCGTCCAAGGTGTCTTGCAACAGTACGAAAAAGAACTCCATCTTACATGCAACTGCGTCAGATGCAAAGAAGACATCATGGCAATCGCACTCAACGAAATCAAACCGCGCTATATCGTCAACAGCAAACTAAGTCCGTACATCCGTGCAGAACACGTCGCGGATCGGCAAGGCGCAACGAACATCCTCTCAACCGTCGTCAAAGCAGCACGCATCGTCTCCACAAACCCGCGCTGCGATAACGCAAAAAAAGAGTAGGCAGGGAGAAATCCCAACGCCTACTCACTTCGAAAACAACGACATCACACTATGGATATTCTGATTCACCTGTTTCACAAGCAAATGATCGCCTTGCTGACGGATGTCCAGACTGACAAAATTCATCATTTCCTTCGCCATATCCGTATCCTCAAGCAACGAGAGCGACTTCGTCAAATTATTCTCGAACACGAGCGCATTCGTCAAATGATGCTCGACCGCCTCCATATTCGAACCGATCCGCGTCAAATGCCCGGAAACCGTCTTGATTGCTTCATCGATTTTCGTAATCAATGCATCCGCAAGGTCACGCAGTTCTAACGAAGCGCCTTCCAGGCCGAGCGCCTTCGAACTGACATCCACAAGCGTAATCTGCATCTGCTGTCCGGAATTCGCTCCGACTTGCAACGTCAACGACCCGTTCTCGCCCAAAATCTTTTTCGTATTAAACTCAAGCTTCGTCGCCGTATCGTCCACAGCACCTAGCAAATGATCAAGCTCCACCTGGCTCGCCGCCCGGTCATTCACCGTTAGTGTATCATTCGCACTCATCACCGCAAGTTCACGAGCCCGTTGCAAAAGGCCATTCACATTATTCAGCCCTTCATTCGATGCCTCAAGTACAGAAAGCCCATCCTGCATATTGCTCTGCGCCCGGGCAATCCCGCGAATCTGCGCACGCATCGTCTCCGAAATCGACAGACCCGAAGCGTTGTCACTGCCCTTCGCAATCTTCACGCCAGACCCGAGCTTCACCAAACTCTTCTCAATCTGCCCAGCATTTCTAATCGACCGGTTCGCCGAAACCGCAATATGTTCAGAACTCAAAACACGCATTCCATCACCCCAATTCAACTTCATCAACTTCTCCACCTTTATATCGACCCAAAGCGATTGAAATGAACAGAAAAAAGCCGATACAAAAAGAAAAGAGGCAGGAGGCCCCCCATGACAACAATAGACATCGAAAAAGCGATCAAAATCTATAAAGAAGCAAGCGCCTCCACATTATCGATGATGGAATACGTCCTACTTCTGCTCAACGAACTCCAGAAAAACGTCCAGCAATGCAAGTGGGCGATAGCAGCAGGGGACTCAGACGAACGCGACCGCTCGTTGCAAAAAGCACAGGACTTCCTATTCGAACTAATGACAACGACCGACCACGAAGCCGAACGAAGCGACCTACTCATGGTAATCTACGTCCACATGAACCAATGCCTCGTAGAGACGCATATGACGAAAACGGACGAACTGCTTGGCCATGTCGAGGAAATGACCGTTCAGTTAATCGCGTCATGGCAAGTCGCTAAACAAGTGACGCGCCGCAGGAATTTCACGACAGACCGCTTGTGAACTAGCGATTTTTGGATTAATGCGAGATTCCCAGGGGAATATGAGAACTTATTCCGCATAAATGAGAAGTCCTCAGGATAGAACGAGAACTCGCTCCGCGTAAACGAGAAGTCCTCGGGATAGAACGAGAACTCATTCCGCGTAAATGAGAAGTCCTCGGGATAGAATGAGAACTCATTCCGCGTAAACGAGAAGTCTTCGGGCAAGAACGAGAACTCATTCCGCGCAAACGAGAACTCCCGAGGAAGGAACGAGAATTCCTCCCGCACAAACAAAAAAATCCTGGGAATCAGCGAGCACTCGCAATCCCCAGGACGTCCCCCTATCATTTTCCTTTAAACTCTGGTTTCCGTTTCTCCGCAAATGCGGCAAGCGCCTCCAACCGATCCTCCGTCGGAATGGTGATTTCATACGCCTTACGTTCGATCGCAAGCCCCGTCTGCAAATCGGCGTTCATACCGTGCTTGATTGCAAACTTCGCTTGCTGCAACGCAATCGGTCCATTCGCAAGCAACTGCTCTATGAAACGATCTACGGTTTCTTGTAAATAATTCACTGGAGCGACTCCCGTCAACATGCCATACAATAGCGCATCTTCAGCCTTCAATCGTCTCGCCGTCAAAATGAGCTCCATCGCTTTGGCTTCGCCGATCAGCCTCGGTAGCCGTTGCGTTCCGCCAGCTCCCGGTATGATTGCAAGCCCCGTTTCCGTCAGTCCCATCACTGCCGAATCCGCTGCGAATCTGAAATCGCAAGCAAGCGCTAGCTCCATTCCGCCACCGAACGCGTAGCCGTTCAACACCGCAATTGTCGGCTGCGGCAAATTCTCCACCATCGTGAACACTTCACCGATCTTATAAATATTCCGCTTCACTTGCGAATCAGTCAGCATCCGTCGTTCCTTCAAATCAGCCCCCACGCTGAATGCACGGTCCCCTGAGCCCGTAAAGACAACGACCCGGATATCGGGATTGATGCGGATCGACTCGATTACTTGTCCTAATTCCGTCAGCATATCGTAATTGAAAGCATTCATCGCATCAGGGCGGTGCAACGTCACCTTCGCGACATGCCCCTTTTGTTCAAACAGTAGTGTTTCCATTGTGAATTCCCCCATTTGCTTTAACTTTCTTCCAACATATCATTTTTCCTAACCCACCGCTATTATAATAGTTTGAAAATTGGTAGTAAAAGAGAACCAGTTTTGCTATACTATTTGCATTGAGAGGTGGGAAAATGGAGTTACATATATTTGTAGGCAGGCAGCCGATCTTGGACAGCGAAGGACGCATTTTTGGTTACGAACTGCTGTATCGCAACAGTGAACGGAACAGCTTCCCGGACATCGACCCGGAACAGGCGACAGTCCAATTGCTCGTCAATACGTTTCTGTCGATCGGCGTCGATCAGATTTCAGGGAACTCGAAGTCATTCATTAATTTTTCCGGTGAACTGCTCATTAAGGACATCTTTTCAAACTTGAAGCCGGAATGCGTCGTCATCGAAATTTTGGAAGACGTCGAAATCACTCCTGCGCTCATT
The DNA here is from genome assembly GCF_047228845.1 of Sporosarcina pasadenensis. Lineage (NCBI taxonomy): Bacteria > Bacillati > Bacillota > Bacilli > Caryophanales > Caryophanaceae > Sporosarcina > Sporosarcina pasadenensis. The sequence continues at coordinate 182,815 of NZ_JBFEGM010000002.1, read as the reverse complement.
TCTCGAATTAGGGAAATCAAGCAGGACGGGTTTGAACTTGCGCTCGATGACTTCATCGTGCAAGACCAATATGCCTTACATACCGAACTGTTCGAGCTGATCGATTACGTGAAAGTCGATTTCCTCGCCGTCGATGAAAAGGGGAGACTTCCGATCGAGGAGTTCATCAAACAGTATCCGCATATTAAGTTGCTAGCGGAGAAAATCGAAACGGAAGAGCAGTTTCAAAATGCGAAAAGAAGCGGCTACGACCTGTTCCAAGGGTATTTCTTCGCAAAGCCGGAGATTATCAAAGGCGTCGAAATACCTGCGAACCTCAATCTGCATTTGCAAATCATCAACAGGTTGAATGATAGCGATCCGAACATCGATGAAATCGCAAATCTCATACTCCATGACATCTCACTGACGTATAAACTACTGCGATTCATCAACACGATGAACTTCAGCGTCCCGAAGAGCGTCGGCTCCGTCAAACAGGCGATCGTCCTGATCGGGATGCGCGAATTGAGGAAATGGATGCGGATTTTAATGCTGCAGGATATTAGCGACCATTCATCGAGCGGCCGTGTTAAAGCACTCGTTTCCTACTCAATGTCGCGCGCGAAAATGTGTGAACTTGTCGCAGTCCGCACGGGATATCCGAACGGGGACGAGCATTTCTTCGTCGGCCTGTTTTCGTTGCTCGACGTCATTATGAAGCGCAGCTGGGAAGATGTTTTGCCGATGTTTCCATTCTCAGATGAAGTGGCAACAACTTTGCAGGGGAAGCAGACCAACCTGACCCCTTATTTGGAGCTCGCCATCGCGACTGAACGATTCGATTTGGAAAAAATCGTTGCAATCGGCAACCGGTTAGATGTGACGAAAAAGGAGCTCGTGGCATTCTCGAACAAAGCGAACCAGTGGGCGCGCATGCTCGAAAGATGAGCTGAACGGGGTTTTCTTTTCACCTGCATATCAAGTAGAATATGATGCAGGAGTTGATAGAAAGTGAAAACAGCAATTGTAACAGATAGTACGGCATATTTACCGCCACAAATAATAGATAAACTCAATATCCACGTCATCCCTTTGACAGTGACGATCGACGGACAAGTGTATGACGAAGAAGTCGATCTGACGTCGGAGGAATTTTACGATAAAGTGCGAGGCGAAGGGCCGCTGCCAAAAACATCCCAGCCGCCGGTCGGGAAATTTGTCGAGCTGTTCGAATCATTGAAAGAGAATTATGACGCCATCATTTCGATCCATCTGTCAAGCGGCATAAGCGGCACATACGCAGGTGCCGTCCAAGCAGGGGAAATGGCGGAGGGCGTCGACGTCCGTGCATTCGACTCGGAACTGTCGTGCTATGTGCAAGGATTTTACGTCATAAGGGCAGCTGAAATGGCGATGGAAGGAGCTGCTCCTGACGAAATCATGGCAGAGCTTGCGGAAATGAAAAAGACGATGCGCGCCTATTTCATGGTCGACGACCTCGCTCATTTGCAACGTGGCGGAAGACTATCAAGCGCACAGGCGTTAATAGGTGGATTGCTCCAAGTGAAGCCGATTCTTCACTTCCAAGACAAAGTGATCGTCCCGTTCGAGAAGATCCGCACACGCAAAAAAGCGATGAAACGAATCGCCGACATGCTCGCAGAAGACGCAGAGAAATTGCCGCTCGAAGCAGCGATCATCCATGCCAACCGCCCAGAGGAAGCGGAAGCGTGGAAACAGGAGTTGGAAGAACGGATGCCTGACGTCAACTTCACGATCAGCTATTTTGGTCCAGTGATTGGTACGCATTTAGGAGAAGGATCGATGGGGCTTGGATGGGTGAAACGGAAAGCGTAAGCATTCGTATACAATAAAAAACAAAACTGGGGGTGTGAACATGACAAAACCATTCAATCCGGCCATCCGTGATTTCTTGGACGGCCGTATCTGGTTGCGCATGCACACCCCTTTTCCGCGCGAGGAAATCAACGCGCTTATCCATTCAGGCCAAATTGAAACAATCAAAGGCATCGAATCAAAACCAGCCTTCTTCAATCAAAAACGGCACTTCTGCAACCGATGTGAAAACGACGATCCAACCCGGTTCACAACATTCAATTGTGCCAAATGCGAAGGCCCTTGCACGTATTGCAGGCAATGTCTAAAGATGGGCCGCGTTTCATCCTGCACAGAACTCATCGTCTGGAACGGCAAGAAGCCGGAATACCCGACAGACCACACAATCGCCTGGCAAGGAACACTCACGCCGCATCAGCAAAAAGCATCCGACGAACTGACCGAAAGCCAGCGAAAAAGTGTGTCCCATCTCATCTACGCCGTCTGCGGATCGGGAAAGACAGAAATCCTATTCCTGCCAATACATAAATTGCTCATTGAAGGAAAACGAGTCTGCATCGCGGCACCTCGCGTCGACGTCATCCTCGAACTTGAACCGAGATTGCGGGCAGCATTTCCGGATACAAAAATCGAAGCTTTATACGGCGGCGCGAAGCCGACGATGGAAGCCTCACAGCTCGTCCTCGCGACAACCCACCAGCTGTACAGATTCCGGCACGCATTCGACGCCGTCTTCGTCGACGAAGCGGACGCCTTCCCATACAAGGCGGATGCGACATTGCAGAAGGCTGTAAAAAAAGCGGTCAAACGAGGATCCCCCGTCCATTACGTCACTGCCACCCCATCGGATCAGCTCCTTTCGGAAATAAAACGAACGGGCTTCGTCTCGATCATCAACCGCCGCTACCACGGTCATCCATTACCCGTCCCGACTTACACACCGTTATGGAACTACGAAAAGCAGATTCGAAAAGGGAAACTGCCGGAGAAACTCGTCAAATGGACGGAACAGCGCCTTGTGAGGAATGAACCATTCCTCATCTTCTTCCATCATATAGGATTGATGGAGGAGGCAGAGCCTTTATTCCAACAGATCGATTCGAGAATCCGCTCCGTCCATGCATCGCATCCGGATCGGAAAGAACACGTCCAAGCATTGCGGAATAAAGAACTGCCGGGTTTGCTCACAACAACAATTCTTGAACGCGGCATAACAATCCCGAATGTCCAAGTCGCAGTCGTCGGGGCAGAACAGCAAATCTTCGATAAAGGCGCTCTCATCCAGATCGGTGGCAGGGTCGGCAGGTCGGCGGATTTCCCGTCCGGAGATTTCATCCTTTTCCATAACGGCATCACATACGCGATGGACGAAGCGAAAGCCGAAATACAAAAGTTGAATAAAGGAGGCATCCATACATGAACTGCCTCCTTTGCGAACAGAAACTGGCGTCCACCCCTAGCTTGCAGTCCCTGTTAGCCATCGAGAAGTCATCATTAATTTGCGAAGACTGTTCAAAAAGCTTCGAACGCGTCGACATAAAAGAGGCAGGGGATGTAGTCGATCACGTCACTTCCATCTATACATACAACGAACCGATGCGCGAATATCTCCACCAATACAAATTCCTGCAAGACGTCGCGCTCGCTGGCGTCTTTGCGAATGAACTGCGCGAGGAACTCGCCAGGAAGGATGCAATCATCGTTCCAATTCCGATGCACCCGCAGAAGAAGATCGATCGGACTTTCGCGCACGTCGAGGAAATGTTGATTGCGGCACGCATTCCATTCGAAGATCTGCTCATCAAGACGAACACTGAAGTGATGGGGGAGAAGTCGAGGGAAGAGCGGCTTTCCATGTGCAATTTATTCTCAATTAAACCCGGAAGTGACATTCAAAATACCACCTACATCCTCGTCGATGACATTTACACAACAGGCACGACACTCCGGCACGCAGCGTCCATCATGAAGAAGGCGGGTGCTGCTCGGGTGGAAGCGGTCACGCTCATCCGTGCCGAAAGTTAGGAGGAAGCCATCATGGCAGATTTAAGACATTGCCCGACATGCGGGGACTTTTTCAATTACACAGGAATCCGCGAAGTATGCGCGAAATGTGCTGGCAACGAAGAAGCGATGTACGAGGAAGTGTACCGCTTCCTAAGAAGACGCGAAAACCGTGCCGCCACAATCGAACGGATCGTCGAAGTGACAGGCGTCACCGAAACATTGCTCCATAAATGGGTACGAAAGGGCCGACTGCAACCGGCGCTGTTCCCGAACCTCGGTTACCCATGTGATAACTGCGGCAAGCTGACGACGAAAGGGAAGCTATGTGAAGGCTGTGTAGACGAACTCAAAAGCGGCCTCCGCCAGTTCGAAGCCGCTCAAGAATTTCGGGAAGCTATCCAAAAAAGCGAATCTGGCACGTACTTGGCTGATCGAAAAGAAGATGAATAAGGAATCAATAACGTTACGACCACTACGCATCAAGGATTTCGAAATCGTTCTGAACTGGAGCAAAGACGACCTATTCTGCTCCGCAAATGAATGGGAATTAAACCGAAACGATGATGAGTTATACGAATGGTGGATTCGTTGCGTTAACAACAAAGCCGAAGACTTTATTAGATTGGGCATTGAATTAAAGGGGAAACTAATCGGCTATGCCGACTTGGCCAATATAGAAGGACACACCGCCGAAATAGGCATAGCGATCGGTGATTCCTCACTATGGGGAAAAGGCATTGGCTATCATTCAACGTTGTGTCTAATGAATTACGCATCCACGAAACTAGGCATCACCGTTTATACTGCAGAAACACACGAAACAAATACCCGTTCAAGGAAAATGCTGCAGAACCTAGGATTCGAGGAAACAAGCAGACATGGCCGCGAGGATTATATGGGAGAGGAAAGCCAACTTATACAATATAGGCTGGTGAAAAACGCGTAAATCCCAACAATCGCGCATAAAAGCTGCTAGAGACGCATAAATCTCAAAAAGTACGCATAAACATTACGGGATAAGCATAAATCGCGCAATTCACGCAAAAATCAATCGAACCACGCATAACCGACTTGCAGAAGTCGGTTTTTTCCTCATTTATAAGGGAACAATGACCTAGGATCCCCAAGGAAAAAAGCATACTTCCTGTTTTCGTCCAAAAGACCCTAAACGTTGTCACAAATCTGCCGAAATAAACAATAAGAGCAAATCGAAAGGAGCGAGTTACATGAAAATCAATAAAATCAACATCCCTCCCGTCAACCCGTACCGGACAAACCAACTGAAAGCGGAACAGGCGAAGGAACAATCCAAAATCAAAACGGATAAACTTGAAATCTCTTCCGAAGCGAAGAAACTATCCGAAACGTCTCCGATCACAACAGAACGGAACGAGCGCGTGCAACAATTGAAAGCCCAGATTGAATCTGGGACCTACAAAGTCGAGCCTGAAAAACTCGCTGCCAATCTGATCAAGTACTACAAAAAATAAAGAAGACGAAAGCAGGGATCCCTATGTCCATCGACACAATCCTTTCCATACTCGACAACTTGGAAAAACTGCATAAGAGCCTGCTTCGCATCGCAAACGAAAAAACGGCGCTCATTAAAAACGGCGACATCGCTTGTCTAGACCAGCTCATGAAAGACGAGCAGGCTCACCTCGCAGCCATCGTTCAAATGGACAACGACCGGCAAAAAGCGGTCATCGCATACCTCAAGGGACAAGGACGTCCCGTGCCGATGAACCCGACAATTGCCAACCTGATTGAAGCAACACCCGAACCGGAGAAGAACCAACTTGAGGAGGCGAAGGACCGTCTCCTGCATGCGATTCATGAATTGAAATGGCAAAACGACCTGAACCAGAAACTGACGTATCAATCCCTTCAATTCGTGAATCTATCGCTGGACATGATCCGCCCGCGTCTGGAATCGGCAACCTACTCAAAAACTGAAATAAACGGCAGAAAAAAGAAGAAGGACATACCGAACTTCGATTCGCAAGCCTAAGGAGGAACACTCACCATGCGCTCCACATTCATGGGACTCGAAACAAACAAACGCGGCTTGTTCACACAACAATCCGGCTTATATACAACCGGCCACAACATCAGCAACGCCAACACACCCGGCTACTCCCGCCAACGCGTCAACATGCAGGCGACAGCCGGCTTCCCAGGTGTCGGTCTCAATACACCGACAATGCCAGGGTTCCTGGGAACAGGCGTGGAAGCAGGCTCCATCCAACGGATCCGAGACTCCTTTGTAGACCATCAGTTCAGACAGGAATCGAATAAGTTAGGATATTGGGAATCGAGATCGAAGGCTATTAGTCAGATGGAAGATGTCCTAGCAGAACCATCCGCATACGGTTTGCAACAATCATTGAGTGAGTTCTGGTCATCATTGCAGACGCTCGCGGCAAACCCTGAAAACGGGGGAGCACGAGCAGTCGTCGTACAACGCGGGGAAGCTGTGGCAGATTCCTTTAACTACATGCATAAATCCTTGACCGAAATCCAAACGAATCTCGGCAAAGAAATCGGCGTCTCCACGAAGGATATCAACACCATGCTCGAACAAATCGCGGATTTAAACCGTCAAATCGCGCAAGTGGAACCGAATGGCTATATGCCAAACGACTTGTACGATGTACGAGATATGTTGTTGGATGAACTATCAAGCTATGTACCGATTGAAACGTCGTATGAGAAATCCGGTGGTCGTGCTTTGCCGATTGCGGAAGGTACGGTAACTGTATCTTTAAGAATGAAAAATGGTCCTGCTATTGAACTCGTAAAAGGTAAGGAGTTTGGAGAAATAGAACCAAACCCTTCAACACTTATCAATCCAACTACAAAAGAAAATATAGCTATAACGGGCATGACAATAAAAGATGCGAGCGGAACATCAGATGATTATACGCATTCAGATTTCCTGGATTCAGGAAAATTAAAATCGCTAGTCGATTCATACGGTTATACAGATGTGACAACGGCAAAAGGTCTCTACCCAGATATGATTGCTGAGTTGAATAAAATGGCCGCAGCTTTCGCAAATGAAATGAATAAAGTTCACACTTCAGGTACGGACCTTCATGGTAATAAAGGCACTAATTTCTTTGACGCGAAAGTGCCTGGAGATGCGTTTACAGCTGCAAATCTTGTCGTAAATGAAAAATTAAAAAAAGATCCGAATTTATTAGCAGCGTCAAACTCTCCAGCCGGCTCTGCTGAAGTTGGAAACGGAAAAAATGCGAAAGCACTTGCAGATGTCCAATTTAGTGGATTAACAGATTTAGGCGGTTCGACTATTCAAACCTATTACTCAGGTGTCATAGGGAAATTAGGAGTCGATGGACAACAAGCCGAACGTCTTACATTTAACACGACAACACTACTTGGAGCTGTCTCCCACCGAAGAGACTCCATCAGTTCCGTCTCGCTAGATGAAGAGATGACCGACATGATTAAATTCCAGCAGGCGTATAATGCTTCTGCTCGGATGATTACAGTCGTAGACGAAACGCTCGACAAAATCATCAACGGTATGGGTGTAGTCGGCCGATAAGAAGGGGGAAACAAATTAAATGCGCGTAACACAATCTATGCTATCCAACAATATGCTCCGAAACTTATCCACGAGCTACAACAAAATGGGCAAGCTACAAGAACAGCTGAGCTCCGGTAAGAAAGTGAACCGCCCATCTGATGACCCCGTCGTCGTTATGAAAGGAATGGGCTACCGGATGCAAGTCGACAAAGTTGCTACATTCCAGAAGAACCTCGGAGAAGTGAACAACTGGCTTGATAGCTCCGATGACGCGCTTGACGGCGTCGGACAAGCTTTACACCGTGCAAAAGAGCTCGTAACGAATGCAGCGAACACAGGGGCAATGACACCTGAAGACCGCGAGAAAATAAAGATTGAGCTTGTGCAACTTCAAAAACAAATACAGGACCTTGCTAACACTAAGGTTGGGGACAAATATATCTTTAGTGGAACAATGACTGACAAGCCACTCTACGACGATGGTAACGGTGGATATCCTCAATTGAGTACGAATCCGAATAATCCAGCAACTACTTTGACCGCATATGAGAAAGGTATTGAAATCGAAGTTTTCGATGGAGTAAGTCTTAAAGTCAATACAGCCGCGGGAGAAATGTTCAAGAAAATAAATGATATGTTTGAGGGTATTTCTCAAATCGGTGCAGATGGAGAAGGCTTTAGCAATGGAATTTCAACTATTGATGGCTTAATGAATGACGTCCTAACAGCCCGCGCAGACATCGGAGCACGCTCCAACCGCGCGGAACTAATGCACAACCGTCTTGAAATGCAAGAGGGCGCAGCGAAAAAACAACAATCCGAAAACGAAGACATCGACTACGAAAAGGTGATCACTGAAATGATTACCCAAGAATCGATCCATCGCGCGGCTCTATCGGTAGGCGCTCGGATCATTCAACCATCTCTAGTAGACTTTTTACGATAATTAATAATGAGGGCGTTTGGAAACTTTCCGAACGCCTTTCTAAAAGGTGAATCCTATGAACATCCCACAACTACAAATTCAAACAACCCGCGGTATCTTAGGACTTCATATAGATAAACCAATCCAGGAAATCGATCAGCCAAGAGCAACGCTCACCCAGGAACAACCTGCTGCCATCCTGGAAATGTCTACGTCAGGACCGCAACTTTCATTGGATACGACCGAAGTTCGTGCGGATATCGATTTGAAAAGTGCATTGAGACGGTCAGCTGAAAATGCCCAATACGGCCACCAAAGTGTCATGGAAGGCATCGCACGCCGAGCGCAAGAAGGCCAACAACTCGTTCAAATCGAAAACGGCGGTAATGCAATAGTCGACATCGCCAAGCAGAACGGCACGCCACCCCAAAAGCAACTGGATATTCGATTTGTCGGTAATCGAACAAAAATACAAATGGCTTTCCAACCTGGTTCACTTACGATCATTGCAACACCTCAAAAGGCAATCAACAACGTCCAACTCAATAAACCAATCCATAACTATACACCTGGCAAAGTGACCGGTGTAATGGAACAACACCCTTCCATCCAAATTGATTGGAAGATATGAAGAACGTCATCTAAACGTTCTTTTTTTATGCAAGAAAACAGTAACGTGCTATGCTATTTGAAAAGAAATAATAGGGGCACCGCAAGTAATCTCAACAAAGGAGCGACAAACATGAACATCCAAACAAAATTCCACGGCGAAATTGAAATCCAATCGGACCAACTTTGGAACTTCCCAAAAGGCATCCCAGGATTTGAAGAAGAAAAAGAATTTCTCCTTCTTCCTATTGAAGGAAACGATATGTTCCAAGTATTGCAGTCTAGAAATACGCCAACAGTTGCGTTTATCGTCACAAATCCGTACACATTAGTTGCTGACTATTCATTCGATATTGACGAACCGACAATCGAACTGCTCAGCATCGAAAAACCGGAAGATGTATTCGTACTCGGTATACTCACACTAAAACAGCCATTCGAAACATCGACAATCAACCTGCAAGCACCACTTATATTCCAAATGAACTGCAGAAAAGCAAAGCAAATGATCTTAAACGATAACAGTTTTACAACCCGCCACACAATCGGCCAATCGAAGGAGGCAAAATAACATGCTAGTCCTCTCTCGTAAAACGAATGAAACGATCAAAATCGGTGATGACATCGAGATTCGCATACTTGAAGTTAAGGGCGACGCAATCAGAATCGGTATAGAAGCTCCGAAAAATATAGACATCCTCCGAGGTGAACTTGTACAGTCAATCACCGATACAAATACAGAGGCACTTACATTAGATGCTTCCCTCTTTTCTCAGCTAACAAAGAAAGAGCAATAACTCCTCAGAGTGGATGCCTTGTAATATTTCCAGGCATCCATTTTCAAACCGAAACGTACTTTCCTTAAAATAAACTAAAATTCAACAAAAACTTTTAGAAAACGCTAAACTCCTAACCAGCTTGTCCGATACTAATAGTGTAAGCGGCAGTAAAGAGTTCGGCCGGCTCTTACTCCGTGAGCAATAAACTATCTAGGGTCACAAGGACGTGAACCCATAAACACTCAAGGAGGAAAATTATAATGAGAATTAATCACAACATCGCGGCACTTAACACACACCGTCAATTAGGTGCTAACAACATGCAAGCATCCAAAAATTTGGAAAAACTATCATCAGGTCTGAAAATCAACCGTGCAGGAGACGATGCTGCAGGTCTAGCAATCTCCGAAAAAATGCGTGGTCAAATCCGAGGCTTGGATATGGCTCAGAAAAACGCACAAGACGGTATCTCTTTGATCCAAACTGCAGAAGGTGCTTTGAACGAAACACATTCTATTCTTCAACGTGCTCGTGAGTTGGCTGTTCAATCAGCTAATGATACTAATACACAAACAGATCGCTCTGAATTGCAAAAAGAATTGAATCAATTACTTGAGGAAGTAGATCGTATTGCCGATAATACGGAATTCAATACTAAAAAACTGCTAAACGGTGATCGTAACGGATCAGCAACTGACCAAGGATTAGTTTTCCATATTGGAGCTAATAATGGACAAAAAGTATTATTAGAAATTAGTTCTATGAAAACTGATGCTATTGGAACAAAAGCTTCTGGTTCAGGTAGTACTGCAGTTACTGCGAAAATGATCTCTACCCTGAAAGATTCTGGAATTACAACACAAGCGAATGCAGATGCTGCAATAACTACTTTAAACGATGCTATTGAAGCAGTTTCGGGAGAGCGTTCTAAGTTGGGTGCTATGCAAAACCGTTTAGAACATACAATAAACAACCTGGGAACATCATCTGAAAATCTAACGGCTGCAGAATCACGTATTCGTGATGTTGATATGGCAAAAGAAATGATGGAATTTACTAAGAACAATATTCTTACTCAAGCAGCTCAAGCTATGCTTGCACAAGCGAATCAGCAACCGCAAGGAGTACTTCAATTACTTCGTTAATAAATGAACCTATCTCAATAATGAGGTAGGTTCACCAAAAAAGTCGTACTTAAGTACGGCTTTTTTGATGAACTTATACTTAGGATGTGATATATATGAAACCGTTTTTATCTATTTGTATCATTATGAAAAATGAAGAAAAAGTGCTCGAAAGATGTCTTGATTCTATAAGTGGAATAGCCGATGAAATAGTTATTGTTGACACGGGTTCCAATGATGACTCTAAGAAAATTGCCTATCGATATACTGACAAAATTTTTGATTTTAAATGGGAAAACGATTTCTCAAAAGCTAGAAATTATGCTGCATCGAAAGCAAAAGGCGATTGGATTTTTGTTATTGACGCTGATGAGTATGTAGATAGAACAGCTTTTAGAAAACTGAAGACTGACCTTGTTAAAAACCCACCTATATATAATATCATAGCCTTTCAGATAGTAAGTTTTGTTGGAGAGAGAGGTCAAAATACATCATTAAACTACCATGAACGTTTATATAGAAATGATGGAACAATTACTTACCGTAGGAGTATCCATGAGTGGTTAATGCATAAAGATCCCGCAATGGAAAGAAGAGGATTTATTGATTTTGAACTTTACCATTCAGGATATATGTCAAATACGAGAAAACTGAAAAATAAAACAAACAGGAATCTCACGATACTATTAGATAACAAATGCAAAGAACCAATTGATTACTTTTATATAGGAAATGAATACAGAAACTTGGATGATTTAGATAAAGCTATTTATTTTTATCAAAAAGCATATAAATTAAAACCGGATTTCGATAAGGATTGGGTTGTAAAGCTACTGCTATATTTATCTGAAGCATTACATCAAAATGATAGAGATAATGAAGCGATGGAAATATTATTAGCATGTGAAGAAATATATCCAAGGCTGGTTGATTTCAAATATTATAAAGGAGCAATCTACTTTAAGAAGCAACTGTATGAAAAAGCGAGAGCAGTATTTGAGGATATTCTTTTACAAAAGGATAATCTGATTGCTGAAACTAGTATAGATTTTATGGAGTTGTTGCCATTAGAGTTTTTAGGAGAAATATATGAAATAGAGAATGAACTTCAGAAAGCGGTCCAAAGTTATTCAAAAGCATTAGCTTTGAACGAGGCGAGTGATGAATTATGGAAGAAATTAATTTCTTTACTTGGAAAATATTCTTCTTTAGAAGAATTGACTGCTTTTTTGAATGACAATATGTTGAATAGAAGTTTTATGACTCCAGTTAGGGTAGTGAAAATTTTACTTTCTGTTCCAATTCTTAATGTGCAAAAATTAAGTCGTTCCTTTTTGGATCAATCAATTCTCTCAATTATTGAGAATGAAGCCCTTTTGTTAAAAAATCTGCAGTTAGATGGAAATGAAGATGAGGTTAGTGAAATACTAAAAGGGAAGACCCAACAAGAAGTTGTCTTAATACTTTCCACACGTTTTTTTAGTGTAATTGACTTTATATTATTGGCTTTAAAAACAGGGAACAGTGAATTCAAGGAAAGTTTGTATAGTATTAACTACGATCAGTCATTAGAGAATTTGTATAATATGATTTTTATGAAAAAAAATAGAAAACTCTCTCTTACTGAAGAAAATTTGTTTATATCTATTTATGATCAAGCAAAGGTGTTACAAGATATAGAATCAATAAAGGCTTTGTCTGGAAAAAGAGCCTTTTTAAGCAAAAACACGAGAGAGAAAATTTAAAAATAATTAATAGAAGGAAAAAAAAATGCGATTTTCACTATATATTAAAATAAAAGATATGCTAACAACTTTAACCGAGGTATTTCAATATATTCAAAGTGGTAATGATAGAGAGCTATGTATGCAATTATGTCTGGATAGCCTTGAATTCATAGAGGCTATTAATAAGGCCCTTAATGATAACAAAAATAGCATATCTGATAGGCTAATTGAACAATTAGAGTTGATAAGTGAGAAGATAAATTATTTCTATAGGAAATATAAAGATGGTAGTGTTGAAGATTGTGAATTCAATATTCTATTAGATGAAGTGAAAGTAGTACAAATTTTATTTGCACAAGATGTAAAATTGGTTTATCACATCGTTTTCTTTGCAGAGCTTGGACAAAAGTGGGATTCAATGAAGAGTGTTTATGATGCTTTCAAAAAACGAGATGACTGTAGTGTCAAGGTTGTGCAAACACCAATTTTCAGGGCGGTTGAAAAAGAAGCAGGAGAGATTGAAACTGATGTTATCTATGAAGATTATTTAACACATTTGGGAATAAAAAATATACCATACGATGATTATGATTTATCACAAGAGCTACCAGATATTGGATTTATAAGTAACCCTTATGAAGGAGTTACACTGCCACAATTTTGGCCGGAAAATATTGCAAAGTACACTAAATTGGTTTATATCCCTTACTATACAGAAATGAGCATTAATGATGCGAGTATTCAGGTGAATTGTGAATTACCTGTGGCTAGGCATGCTTGGAGAATAATTTCCCAGTCTGAAAAAGTAAAAGATATGCATGTGAGGTATTCGTTGAAGAAAGGTGAGAATGTTTTAGTGACAGGATTACCAAAATGGGATGGTATGTGTGATTCCATTATTTCATCGAATAAGTTTAACGAAGAGTGGAAGCGAAAATTAAATAACAAGAAAGTATTTCTATGGAATAGTCATTTCGATATTAACTCGCAAACCTCAACTTTTCTGGAATATGGAAGATCTATTATTGATTTATTCTCAAAAAACGAGGATATTGCGCTTATTTGGCGTCCGCATCCTATGACGGATACAATCTTCAAACTATACCTGCCGGAATATGCTGATCATTGGGAAGAGAGTAAGAGCATTGTTGAAGGTTCAGGAAATATGGTTCTTGATACAAATAATTCCTATGATATTGCATTTGAATTTTCTGATGCGTTAATCAGTGATTATAGTTCTATGATTGTACAATACCTATTTACCCAAAAACCAATTCTGGTTTTGCAAAAGGGAAATGGAGCAGTAGCTAATACTGAGGAACTAGTACAAACTAGTTTACTTGAACAAGCAAAAAATCAGTCGGACATTGAAAGGTTCATCACGAACATAAAAAAAGGTATTGATGAAAATCTTAGCAAAAGAATGCAAATTATTTCTGATGATTTACCCTATGCAGATGGGAAAATTGGTGAGCAAGTTTGTCATCTTTTATTGGCAGAACTTCAAAAACAAGCATAAGTGGATACAACAAAGAGACAAAGTTGATAAAATAAAAGGTTACAAATATTGTAGGGGTAATAAAACGAAAATTATAAACTTGACATAACTTGAAAATCTTCGGGAAGACAAAGAGGGTGTGAAAAATGTCGAATTACGGAGCAATTGTATTGGCTGGAGGTAAGGGGAATCGCTTTAATGGGAAGAAGCAATTTGTAAGTTTAGATGGGAAAGTCCTTTGGAAGCATGTGTATGACAAGGTGGCCAATATTATCGGCTTGGATAATATAGTTGTTGTTGGAGTAGATTTACCGGGCGGTAGCACCAGATCAGAATCTGTCAAAAAGGGAATTAATTATCTTAATAGCGATACAGAAAGAGTAATAATCTTAGAAGCTGCTCGCCCTTTAGTCAAAGAGGAGCAAATAAAAGAACTATTATTATGTACACATCCTTCAGCTTCATTTGTTATGCCGCTAATTAATACTGTCGTTAATAGAGATGGAAGTTTTTTGAATCGAGAAGAAATGTATGAATTACTAACACCTCAAGCATTTGATTTTGCACTTTTAAAACAAGCGTATAATAGTAACAGGTTTTTTGATATGACTGATGAAACACGTGTAATATATGAATACCATAAAATAAAACCTTTTTTTATTGAGGGGGAAGAAAACCTAATTAAACTCACTTATAAAAGGGATTTACATGTGATTGAAGCTATGTTAAAACAACAAAGAAAAGAGATGATAATTAATGAAAAAGGTAATTATAACCGGGGGTAATGGGGATATTGCAAAAGGGATTATAAGTGAGTTAAAAATCAATGGAGAATATGAAATTTATGCCCCTGGAAAAGAAGAGATGGATGTAACAGACATTAATTCAGTTAAAAATTATATCAACTCAATCGATCCGGATATTTTAATAAATAATGCTGGATATATTGTCCCGACTACAATTTCTGAATATGATATTAGAAATGATAAAAAGTCTATTGAAATAAATTTATTCGGCTTATTTAATTGTACGGGAGCAGTATTGAACAAAAACAGTGAAGCAATTGTAATTAATATCGGTTCTTCAGCCGGAACCAAAGCCCGTGGAGAGTGGAGTTCTTATTGCGCAGCTAAGGCTGGCGTTATTATGGCAACAAAGTGCTGGGCGGATGAAGGAGTAAAAACTATTTGTATATCACCTGGACGAACCGCAACTAAGATGAGAAAAGCATTGTATCCCAATGAAGATCAAAACACCTTATTAACTACGAGTCAATTTGCACAAGTCGTATTAAAAGCAATTAAAGGGGAATACGATTATGGGACAAACATTGACGTGAATATACATAATATAGAGGAGCTATTACAGTGAATAGGAAATTTATCACCATAAAGACTGAAAAACAATTCACGCCCTTGAATGATATAATAGCAGATTTTATTAAAGACGAAAAAGGAGACGGTATGGTAAATATCTTTACTTCTCATACCACCTGTGCAATTAAAATTATCGAAAACGAAATATTGCTGTTAGCAGATATAAATAATTATTTAGATGAAACATTTCCAATGGACAAGAAATATATGCATGACAGGATAGAAATACGTGACGTGCCTATAAATGAAAGAGTTAACGGTTACTCACATATGAGGCAGTTGTTTTTTTCAACAGCTGAAAATATACCTGTTAAAGATGGTAAATTACTGCTCGGAAAATGGCAAACCGTGTTTTTAATCGAATTTGATCCAATCCGGGACAGGGAAGTTATTCTGACGTATGTAAACTGATAAATAATGGATAATTGTTCGGGGTATTTGTTTTGACCCATACGATGCGAATTAATATCAAAGAAATAATTTCAAAGGGGGGGGAGTATTGGAAATAAACAAATCAGAAAAGGTTTCTATAATTAAATTGCTTGATAAATTATACGTTCTATTTTCCAGGAAAAATAAAACTGAATTAGAATTTATTAACCAATTACCTATTGTAGTCAATATCTTGGAAAAGATACATCCCATTTTTAGAAGCAATGATCTTTTTGTTCCATTTTTCAATTATACTTACAACTTGATGTCTAATCAGTCTAGTATAAACGCTGCCGATGAGAAAATAAAAAAGTTTCTATTGCTTTTGGAAAAATTCGAGCTTTCATTGATAGGAAACACTAATTTTGATGTTTTTTTAAATAAAGGTCTAAGTAAAAAGAACATCCCGTTTAATACAAAGTATGTAGATAAAATAATTGATGTATCCAGTCAAACAGAAGAAGATTATGAAAGAGGACATAACTTTTCTGTCTTAATCAGTTCTAATCAGTTGGATAGACAAGAAACATCCTATGACTTTATACTTGATTTAGAAAAAATATCCGATTTATTAAATCTTATTGCCGATGGAATTAATAGTATTGATTATTATATGTATGATAAACTTTATCTTGAAGCAAAATTAGAAAGTTTAAAAAAACGCCAAGATATTCAGATCCTATTAGCAGGTTCTTCATATACGATGTGTGGATTATTTGAAAAACAGATGCCACTTCCCGCTAGAAATGTAGCAATAGATGCTCAGGATTTATACTATACACTAAAAACAATCAGGACAGCACTTGATTATAATAACGATATTAAATATTGTATCATTTCATTTGCTTATTATTTTTGGGGTTACGATTTATCGCTTTCAACATCTACCTATCAATATAGACGGATCACTGAGGTGAATTATCCCATATTTAAGGACAAGCGCAACTTTCCAGGAATTCCAGACGAAGATATAGTTTCTTTATTAAAATCTGCCACCCCTCTGGAGAAAAAAATATTATCGCTCGATTTTATCGAAAAGAATTATTTATCAAAGATAAAAGAACGCTTGCAAAACTCAAATTACTACCCCTATGAACGTATCGATAGTGAAGTAATTAAAAATGATGAATCGACGAATGAAAAAAATGCTGAAAAACGGGCTTCTAGCCATAACAAGTTTTTCAAGTATAAGGAAACAGTCAAAGAAAATCACAAGTTATTTTCAGACTTTTTATCTGAGATGAACTCTAAAGACATAAAGATTATTTTGTTTGTGCCCCCAGTTACGGTATATTATCGTAAGTTTATTTCTCCGGCAATAGTTGATGATTTTTACAAGTACATGAAGCAGCTTCAAAAACAGTATGACTTTAAATTGGTTGATTTATTTAATTCAGATGTATTTAAGGAAGCTGATTTTGCAGACTATGATCACCTTAATGATCTAGGAGCTAAAAAGCTTGGTGATATTCTAATTAAAGAATTGGGCTATAAATAATATAAGTGACTATAGTAACCTACAGTATAAGGTCTATTAGATTGGTCATTAGTGAAGCTAATGTGCGCACGATGGCGAAAGAGATGATGGAGTTCACATAGAACAACATCCTTACTCAAGCAGCACAAGCAATGTTGGCTCAAGCACAGCAATCCCCGCAAGGAGTCTTACAACTTCTTCGGTAATGTTGTGAACGGGCGTCTAACTTGGTAACGAGTTAGATAATCACTGGGTGAATTGCTGGAACCTCCTTAGAGCTCTTCTGCCACAGCGGGACTGGAAACGGTAAACGTGACGGCTTGAAAAATGGAGAGATTGGACAATCAGCAGCGAAGCCCCTGTCGGGAAACCGTGGGGAACGTTCAACGACTAGGATAGACCGTCTAAAGCGATGGCTATGACGATGAAATCCGTAGGGTGTTACGAGTCGTAACATTCGAAGTGCCCAGCCCCTTATACAATAAGGGTGAAGATATAGTCTATTCTGTAATCGAAAGATACAGTCGCAAAGCAAGCGAACCAACAACCTCAGGGCGTACTTCAATTGCTTCGTTAATATGGTTAATAAAAACGCGGTCCGTAATTTCCGGCCGCGTTTTCTATATTTATCAGAATAAATTAGTTCATTGGAAATACGTTATTGTAAGTCCCAAATCAAACAACACATATTTTTCTAAAGCATTTATTGTATGATCAATGTCTTAAATGAAGGAAACCTTATTCAATGATACAAACACCATAGTTATTGTCCTCTTTATATTGTATCTTACAGCAAACAATCTTGTTGAATACAATTGTCACATGCTTAAATTACATTCCAAATGGCGTCGAGGAGGGCAGATACCACCATTCTAAGGAATCTGATTAATCGATTAGGCAGGGTTATATTAAAGTTAAGGCTATATATAATCTTGTAGGAAAACCGACATAGGAAAAGGAAAGACAAAATTAATGGTTTTGATACGCTTAAACAATACTCTATCAAGTCGTTGGGAATAGAATTGGTATAAATGCTTGATAAGTGGTCTTTTGAAGGGTTAGGATGTCCAGCATGTCAATGAAACGTACAGCAAGGGGATTCAGCCGTCAGATAAAAATACCGGCCAGACGAGAGCATATATTGAGTGTATCGGAAGGTACCGTGTAAAAGACCAATCATGCTAATTTTCCTAGATCCTCATCACGTGCCGTTCCGTGTTGGAACACTTAATTCACGGATACAAATGAACGATTAATGATTGTTGTCTATTCAGTCTGTGACAAGCTGAAGGGGATTGATGTATTCGCGAACTGCTTGCAAACGTATCTCATTACTGGCTCAAAGCCGATAGCAAGAATGGATAGTTCAGCTTATAGTATTGCAACTGGCTTTATTGAATGACTTGCTTTTGATGTGATCACTCATCCTGATTTTCGTATTGATAAAATACATATATGCGTCAAAATCCCTAACATTTAATGGTAAAGGCTGTAGACGCTTTTATTTAAGGAGATACTAAACGTAAATAGTCGCCAATGTTGCCAGAATCTATTTTTTTTGAGAAGAAGATAAATTCTTGGCCGTACGTAGGTTTCGCAACTGAATAGTTTAAATAGTATTTTTCATACTCATGCTTACCATACAATTTTTCAATTTCATGAGCAATATCATAAGTTAGAATCCAGTATCGGTTTCTCATTTGGCTTTTAATAACTTTTGCTAATTCAACATGGTCTTCGTGAGTATAAAAATCTGTGTATAATTCTGGTCCTCTTTTATAATATGGAGGATCAAAAAATGTCAAAGATTTTCTAGTGTGTTTAATTTCTTTTTCTATAAACTCTTTCGCGTCGTCATTGCAAACTTTTATACGATCAGATTGGGAGGCAATTCGTTCAATTCTTTTGATTATAGAATTTTTATTAAAACGACAATCAATTTTATTCGCTCCTTTTTGATCTTTTCCTCCTATTACCCCAGCCTTTATAATTCCAGAAAAATTTGTTCGGTTTAAGAATAAAGTAGAAAATGCCAAAGATAATTCATCCACAATCTCCTTATTTTCCTGAAACTCTTTTTGTATATACCACTGTTCCATAGTAATGGGTGTTTTATGTATAAGTTCAATTAAATCTTCTGAATTATTTTTAATAATATTCCAGAGAGAGTATATACTTCGATCATAATCATTAATAATAATGCAATCTACATCGTTATTAATTAATAAGCGAATTGCAACCGCAGCTCCTCCAGCAAAGGGTTCAATATAAGTCCGAATATCATTTTTAACAACTAAATGTTTCACATAATTGTAGGTTTTGTTTTTTCCCCCGGGATATCTTAGTGGAGATAGGTTGGTCATAATATCACCTCCATGTTCAATAATAGTATGTTGGATTAATTGATCAGTAATTTACCTTAACATATGATTATAACCTAATATTTTTTAATACCAAATCATGAGCTTTCTTGAAGTCTTTAATAAAGTTGTTGTACTTTTCAGTGTGATTATTTTTAAACCACTCAGCCCAAAGTACAAATAATTCTTCACAGTCATTACGAAATATTTTTTTTGCGCTTTTTATTTGTTGTTTAATAAATATTTTAGATTTCTCAGAAGAACTAGGATTTTGTATCTGGTTATAAATTGAAGCTAATTGTTGTTTGTTGTAGGAATAATCTTCAAAAATAGGGTGATCAATAGGGATTTCTTCAGTAATAAACAGACTTAAAACAATTTCTGGTGCATCTAATGGAAGAGTAACACCTGTATGCTGTATATTGCTTTCATTTAAGTTGTTTATTATTTCTGGGTGATCACCATCAATAACATAAATATTGTGCTGCATGTATTTGTTTTGGTTTTCTATCAATTTCCTCAATGTGTTATAAGAAGATTGGGTATCAATATATTCGAAATCATCGCTTGAATAATCCTCTGAAACAAAAAGTAATGCTTTTAACATGTTGGCAGCAAAATTATCCTCACAAAAACAAGGTATTTTAGGTACCTTACTTTTTGATTTTACTGCTATATCATAATATACTGTTTCTGGTGTCATATCAGTTTTATTTATTAATGTACCATCACTCCTACGTTTTAAATAATTAATTGAGAACTTATCCTTATTTTCAGGAGAATACATCTCTTCGACAATATGAATAGAATGTGTTGTGAATATTATCTGTAAATCGAGTTTTCGGCTCATTGTCTTCATGAACCTTATTAATTCTATTTGAGCTCCCGGATATAAGGTTGCATCTAATTCATCAATCAAGAGCAAGCCGCCTATATAGTCATCCTCGTTTTCCTGTTTTAACTGCTGAAAAGAATAAATTGAGGAGATTATTTTACTAATATTATCCTGGCCAGCGGACATCGAAATAGGTGAATAATCTTCAGTATGAATTCCCACGCGGATGTTATCTGGCGAATCTTTGATGTCTAATGTTGTCGTTTGGTACTCTGAGGATTCTAAATCTAGTAAAATTCTTCTGGACTTTTTGGCGATTTCTTCTTCAAAATCCCTCATTTTTACTGAGTTAGATAGAGTAATAAGATCACGATCAATCTCGCCAATTGGGGCTACTCGAGACAAGCCTAGATAGATTACTGGCAAGGTAAGGTTACCTTCTCCACTTCTGTTGGTATTACCCGTTACAAACCTTAAATGGGTACTTGTTGGTTTTAACTCTATAATATAATTTGTTTTTTTTATGTCGTCATTCGGTGGTGAGCAGTAATAAATTTTTTCAATCTCATCATTTTTAAAATGAGTTAGTACTTCTCTAAGAGATAATTCATTATCCAAGTGAGACTTTGTAATTTTTTTATTTGTGATCTTCTCTTTAGAAATGTAATTTTTAAAGCTTGTGTAGGAGTTAATTAGCCCTTTAAATTCATCTTTATTTAAGTTAAATTCTGTTTCGGTTGTATCAAAAGTGAAAAGACAGAATTCACCACTTCTTTTTCTGGAATTAACATTAAAAGTAGTTGAATGATTTGGTAACTGTTTCACTAATGCAGAGTTGGGGAACACTTCCATTGTATATTTGTGTTCACCTGCAAAATCAAAGTCCTCGCTGAAGTTGAAAATTTCGCTAAATTTAGTTGCGAATGGTTGTTTAATAATGTTTCTAGTTCTACTGTAATTAAAAGGCTGAGCTAGCATTCCTAATATGGTAGATTTCTGCGCCCCGTTTTGACCCATGATAGCTGTCAGCTGCTTACCAATAATAATTTCTTCGTTTTTAATACCTCTAAATTTATGTATGGATAGCTTCTTAATATTAGACATAAAAATGGCCTCTTTCAAACTAGATTTTTATATTTTGACAAATAGTCGCTGAACTCTGACCGTCTTGAACAAAAAGATCTGTCTGCTTGACTGATATAGAAAATGAAGAAAACTTTAACTTGGTAGAGTATAAATAACTTGGGGATCACTACCACGGAAGATCCTTGTGTTATGTACTTAGTGTTGAATAACTATTTGTCTGAAGTAAGTATTAAGGATCTTTAGCCTCAGTTATATTTGTTAAGTTCGTGGTGATGCGTTGCCTAATTTTCCAGCATATGAATTATACCATATATATCTAATTCAATATACCTATAAAAATAAATCAACGGGCAATTTTACAGATAGACCCTCGGCACGTGGTCCTGGCAACATCAATTCAGACAGAAGGTTATCTCCCCGACGGGATTGAGAAGAAATTGGTCAGCTGATAGCGCAAGTGAAGCAGAAGCACAAGATGCGCAGAGGACAAGTTCACTACCTGCCGAAAAGGCGACCTGACGAATTTGTATTGGATTTGTCGAAAGGAGAAGCATAGTAAGATAATGCACTGAAATAATGCCCATACTAACCGATATAACCATTAGTACCGCAAATTAGATTTAGATGGAGGCAACAATTTTGAAATTAATTATCGGGGAACAACATATTGAGTATAAAGAGAAGCCGGCAGCGGATGAAGTGATTGAACGAATCAATGAGAGCTTGACGGAAGGGTATTATTTCAGCCATTTTATTGCCGATGGTGAAGAAGTTTACGATGAGCATGAGGAGTATTTAGAGAGTCATTTGGACGAGATCAAAGAGCTACAAGTTGTCATTAAGACAGAGAAGGAATTCATGAATGATGTCCTTCTATCGGCAGAGGAGTATTTGCAACGTGCAATTCCTGATGTGAGGTCACTTACCGATGCCTTCAATCGTGTTCCGACAAGTGAGACGTGGGGCAAGTTTGAAATGCTGTTAGGCGGGATGGAATGGCTGAATGATATGCTGAAAGTCGTTTGTACAAGCAATGAACGTCCTTCGAACTGGGAAACCTTCCACCAATTGAAGTCCAACATGCAATCCGAGTTGGCGAAGCTTGGAAAAGCGGTTGAAAAGAAGAATAGCAATCAAATTTCGACGATTATTAAGAATGGCCTGTTGCCGATTTTTGAACGGCTAGAAAAGGAATTTGGAGAGACGATTGATTCGGAGTTTGTTCGGAGGAATTTGAACTGACTTGTAAACACCAAATGCATTGAAAATAATCTGTTGCGTAAAGACATTGTGCATTTATAAAAATTCCCAATTAAAATCAGCTTTCAACCGAGTAATTAACTCGTCTGAACAGCTGATTTTTATGTTATACTGGGTTGCTTGTAATATTGAATACGATGAAGTTGAGGAATGTATATGTCAAATGAACAATTGAAAAAAGGGAGTCTTTTGGCGTTTTTGCCGCTTATTGTTTTTGTTGTCTTGTTTATCGGGTCAGGGATCGTGACGAAAGACTTTTATAATATGCCTTTGAACGTGGCGATGCTAATTGCTGCGGCTGTGGCGCTTATGATGAATCGGCGGGAGGCGTTCAGTAAAAAGGTCGATGTTTTTATGAAACATGCGGGGCATCCGAATATCATTTTAATGGCTGTCATTTTTCTTTTGGCGGGCGCTTTTGCGGGCGTGGCGAAAGGGATGGGGGCCGTTGAGTCGACGGTCAACCTCGGATTGTCCTTGCTGCCTGCGAACTTGCTCATTGTCGGCTTGTTTGTCATCGGCTGTTTCATCTCGATTTCGATGGGGACGTCAATGGGCACGATTGTCGCGTTGGCGCCGATTGGTGTGGGGATTGCGGCCCAAACGGATGTCCCCGTAGCACTTGCTATGGCAACGGTCATTGGCGGCGCGATGTTCGGGGATAATTTGTCGATGATTTCGGATACGACGATTGCGGCGGTCCGGACGCAACAGACAAAAATGAAGGACAAGTTTAAAGTGAATTTCTTCATCGTTCTTCCAGGAGCGATCGTGACGATGATTCTCCTCGCTCTGTTGACGCATGGCAATTCGGCGGAACTTACTGGTGAATACCCATTTGAATTCATTAAAATCTTGCCGTATTTGGCTGTGTTAGTGGCGGCATTGCTCGGTGCGCATGTATTGGTCGTACTCGTTGGCGGAACGATATTAGCCGGAGTCATTGGACTGCTGGATGGTTCTTACGAGCTGGGGAGTTTCTTGCAGACCGTATCCGAGGGCATTATGTCGATGGAGGATTTGGCGATTGTTTCCATCTTAATCGGCGGAATCGTCGGGATCATTCAGCATAATGGAGGCATCGATTACTTATTGCGGGTCATCTCTCGCAAGATCAAGTCGAAAAAAGGTGCCGAATTTGGCATTGCAGGATTAGTGAGCGCGGCGGATATTGCGACCGCCAATAATACAATCGCAATCATTATTACGGGGCCGGTCGCAAAGCGCATTGCGGATGAGTATGGCATCGATCCCCGCAAATCCGCCAGTTTGCTTGATACGTTTTCAAGCGTCTGGCAAGGCGTCTTGCCTTACGGTGTCCAAGTATTGGCGGCCGCGGGATTAGCGGCGATTTCACCGTTGAGCATCATCGTCTATTCGTTCTACCCTGTACTAATGGGGATTTGCTGTGTCATTGCGATATTGATTGGTTACCCGCGGTTTAAGGGAACAAAGATGGATCAGTAAAATCGTTCTAGCAATTCAGTAGGCAAGGGAAAATACTAAAAACACTATGACAAACCGTCCTATCGTATTCACTACTTGAAGTGTGTACGATAGGACGTTTTTTTATTTGGACATGAGTTGAACGAGGCGACTAATTTTGATGAAAAGTCGAACACTTTCCGCCATAAAAATTCATCTTGACAATCCAAATTCAATAGAATACACTTTTTGAGTAATGTGTTACACTATTTGCTTGAGATACTCAATAGAGTAACGTTATTTTAGAAAACCGTGCACCGTCATGTGGTACCGGTTACACACTGAGGAAGTATTTGGACATAGAGATAAACTTGTCTAAGAAGAAGGAAAAACAACAGGTTGCCATATTTTTTTATCGATAATGTGTAACCGGTTACCTATTTTTTCCGAAAACGAGGAGGATATAAGGAATGAGTATTTTATGGGGGATATTTGGATGTGCTGTGATTATATTTATTGCATATCTGATGTCTGAAAACAAAAAGATTATTAATGTTCGAACGGCGCTCGTTGGGTTCTTCTCGCAAGTCCTTTTAGGATTTATCGTCCTGAAATGGGGAGCAGGAATGGCGGTCGTTGAGTTTGTATCTGACGGTGTCAATAAAGTGATGGGATATGGGATGGAAGGTCTCTCCTTCGTATTCGGATCTTTAGCAGATAAAAACGGTCCGGTTGGGTCGATATTTGCAATTAATGTACTAACAATTATGGTATTCTTATCTGCTCTGATTTCACTTCTATATTATTTTGGAATCATGCAGATGTTTGTAAAAGTGCTCGGTGGATTAATTTCGAAATTCATGAAAACAGGTTATGTAGAATCGACGAATGCGGCGATGAATATCTTTTTAGGGATGACACAATCGGCTATTTCCGTTAAACCGTATATTAGCCGGATGTCAAGATCGCAAATCTTCGCCATCATGGTTGGTGGATTAGCTTCCGTTTCAGGGGCCGTGTTGATCGGGTTAGCTGCGATGGGCATTCCTATCAAGTACTTACTTTCAGCAGCGATCATGTCTGCACCCGCAGGATTGATGCTTGCAAAGCTGATCATTCCTGAAACAGACCCTCTCAATCCGAATGAATGGAAAGAGATGGACGACTACATGGGAGATTCTAAAAAAGACTCCAATATTATGGATGTCATTATCAATGGTTCTAGAGAAGGGTTGAACCTCGCTGTCAATGCAGGGATCATCTTAATCTCGATTATCGGACTTGTTGCTTTGTTGAACGGAATTTTAGGCGGAGTAGGATCGTTGGTCGGATTCCCTGGACTGTCATTTGAAACGATTATGGGGTATATCTTTGCGCCAATCGCGCTCATCATCGGTATCCCTTGGAGTGAAGCACTAGCTGCTGGTAACTTGCTAGGTCAAAAGATGATTTTAAATGAATTCGTTGCTTTCACATCGCTTTCAACAATGATGGAGCAATTCTCGGAAAAATCGATTGCGATTCTTACATTTGCATTGTCTGGCTTTGCGAATATCGGATCGATCGGAATCATTCTTGGAATCATGATTGGTGTAGCGCCAAATCGTAAAAAAGATATTCAATCGATGGCTTTTAAAGCTTTGATTGCGGCAACGTTAGCGAACTTGCTAAACGGTGCGATTGTAGGATTGTTCTTCGTTTAATTAATGTAATAGATAATCTTGACTCACAACCCTTTGTCATGCACACTATGTGTAACCGGTTACCGACAATTACCAATGGAGTGATTGAAATGGCTTCGATTAGAGATGTCGCAAAACATGCGGGCGTATCTGTTGCAACCGTGTCCCGAGTGTTAAATGACAAAGGGTATGTGAGTGTAGAAACACGGAAGAAAGTCGAGGCCGCCATCGCGGACCTGAACTATCGACCGAATGAAGTTGCAAGAAGCTTGTTTAATAAGCAATCGAACACGCTCGGATTGATTTTGCCGGATATTATGAATCCGTTCTTTCCTGAATTGGCGCGGGCGATTGAAGATACAGCATCCAAACTTGGTTATACTGTGATCCTCTGCAATTCTGATGAAGATGAGGAAAAAGCACAGCGGTACATAGACGTATTGCTTCAAAAATACGTAGATGGCATCATCATCTCCTCGAACACAATACAAGAAAAAACGATTCGTGAACTGACGATCCCTGTTGTTTGCATAGACAGGGAGATTAGTAAAGATATCCCGACGATTGTCGTTGATAATAAAGAAGGCGCGAGAATGGCTACCCGTTTTTTAAAAGAAAAAGGGCGCCGAAAAATTGCTCATATAAGAGGGCCTCTTGAAATCATAAACGCAGAAGAGCGTTGCGAAGGTTATCGGGAAGTCGTGTCAGGGGAAGAATGGTTTCAAGAAAGTTATATTGTGAATGGACACTATCGTATGGATACGGCAACAGAGGCGACGTTGGAGCTTTTCCGGCGGCATCCCGAAATTGAAGGGATCTTTGCTGCGAACGATACGATGGCGATCGGTGCGATGAAAGCGGCGTATGAGCACGGATTAAAAGTGCCTGAAGATATTTCAATCATCGGATTTGACGGCATCGCTTTGGCGAAAGCATCGATACCCGAACTGACGACGATCGAACAGCCTTTGTATGAGTTAGGCCAGAAAGCGGCAAAGATGCTCATTAAGCTCATCAAAGGGCAAGACGTGAAAAAGACATTTTATCAGTTTGATGTGCAGTTAATAGAAAGAGATTCGACGTAAGGTGGGTGAAATGATAATGGGACAGACCCCTAAAATAACAGTCGTAGGAAGCATCAATATGGATCTCGTTACGATTACGGACCAGCTGCCGAAAATGGGCGAAACGATTTTAGGTCAACAATTTCAAATGAATCCTGGTGGAAAAGGTGCAAACCAAGCGGTCGCTTCCGCTAGACTCGGTGCAGCAGTTCAACTGATCGGCTGTGTTGGTGAAGATATGTTCGGCAAGGAGCTGCTCCAACATCTGAATAGCGAAGGTGTTGACGTGAGCCATGTGGAACAAGTTTCGGATCAGACAGGAACCGCTTCCATCATCGTTTCTAAAAAAGATAATAATATTATTGTCGTACCGGGTGCGAACAATCATGTGACGGCATCTTTCGTGGAGGCGAAGAGAGAGGTAATTGCGGCGAGTGATATTCTGATCCTTCAGCTTGAAATTCCGTTGGAAGGTGTGCAAAAAGCGATTGAAATCGCGAAGGAGAACGGAGTTACGGTCATCTTGAACCCAGCTCCTATCTGCGAACTTCCAGCTGATGTACTTACGAAGGTAGATTATTTGACTCCGAACGAACATGAATACAAGCATTTAACGATTGATGATAATCGTGCAGAGCTTATTGGAAAAGTGATCCTGACAAAAGGAAGCGAGGGTGTTTCCTATTTCCAGGATGATGAGGAATTAAATATCCCGGCTTATTCAATTGACGTAGTCGACACTACGGGTGCCGGCGATTCATTCAACGCTGGATTTGCGGTTGCATTAGGCAAAGGGTTGCCTGTAGACGCTGCCTGCCGATATGGCAATGCAGTAGCGGCCCTTTCGACGACAAAGCTTGGTGCACAAACAGGAATGCCAACTGATGCTGAAGTTCAGGAATTCATTAATAAAACAAATTAAGCAAGAGGAGTGATCGGTTTGAAAAAGGTCATTTTAGACGTTGATACAGGTGTGGATGACGCACTCGCCATTATGCATGCAGTGAATAGTAAGCAACTAGACATCCTAGGGATTACGGCTGTTAGCGGGAATGTCCCGTTAGAGCAAGTGAACATCAATACAAACAGAGTCTTGAAGCTACTAGAAGTGGAAAATCAAATTAAAGTGTATAAAGGTGCAGACCGTCCACTTTTAAAAGAGCCTTACCACGAGTTCCGAGTACATGGAAATGACGGTGTCGGCGGTGCGCTTGACCATATCGACATCGATATTCCTGAGAATGACGTCTTTGCTCCGGACTTCATCATCGAGCAAGCGAAAAAGCATAAAGGTGAACTCACTCTCATAGCGGTCGGCCCGCTTACAAACGTTGCGTTGGCAGTACGTAAAGAGCCAAGACTAGCTGAATGGCTGAAAGAAGTTATCGTTATGGGCGGCCTCGTCCAATCGTCAGGAAGAGGAAATACGATTCCGACATCTGAATTCAATATTTTTGCGGATGCAGAAGCAGCAAAAGTTGTGTTCCATTCAGGAATGGACATTACGCTAGTTAGTTTGGATGTAACAAGACAAGTGCTATTAACAGAAGAGCATATCGAGGAATTGAAAGGT
Source organism: Sporosarcina pasadenensis (assembly GCF_047228845.1). Classification (NCBI taxonomy): domain Bacteria; kingdom Bacillati; phylum Bacillota; class Bacilli; order Caryophanales; family Caryophanaceae; genus Sporosarcina; species Sporosarcina pasadenensis. Next base: position 154,184 of record NZ_JBFEGM010000002.1, on the reverse strand, counting down.
ACGAAGTATTACGATTTCGTCAAGACGAGCACCGTCGATTACAGACAATTTTCAATCAACCTCTACGGAATTAACGGCTGTGCAATGCACGATCCACTATCCGTCGGCGTCGCTTTAGATCCAAGCATCGTTCAAACAGAAAAATATTACGTCGATGTAGAAACGAAAGGCGAATTAACCTACGGCCAAACAATCTGCGACTTCCGCAACATCTATAAAAAAGAACCAAACGTCAACATCTGCGTCGGCGTAGACTCTGAAAGATTCCTACAAACATTCCTCGAGTATTTAAAGAGATAATAAGTTTTCAGAATCTTTTCGGTGCCTGTGCAGCAAACAATTCAGATTATACACTACAATTGTATAAAGAAAATGAAGAAGTCAACTGTCCTGCGGGATGGTTGACTTTTATTTGTATTTTTATGAATTTTATTGAATTGTCATAAATGTGTGCTGCACAGGCACCTAAGTTGAAGTACAAGTATTCTAAAATTTTCATCCATTATGGTGAAAGTATCGTATAATAGAAGAAAAACGGGGGAATTCCATTGGACTACTTATACAACCCATACCCAATAACCCGCCACACCGTGTTCGCACGGAAAGGGATGGTGGCGACGTCTCAACCGTTGGCATCGCAGGCAGGCATTGAAGTTATGCGGAAAGGCGGGAATGCGGTGGATGCCGCAATTGCAACGGCAGCTGCACTTACTGTCGTTGAGCCGACGACGAACGGCATCGGTGGCGACGCGTTTGCAATTGTGTGGATGAAAGACAAGCTGTATGGCTTGAATGCGTCCGGACCTGCGCCGGAAGCGTTGACGCTTGAAGCGATGAAAGAAGCGGGACATGAGAAGATCCCGACATTCGGCTACGCGCCGATCACGGTGCCAGGGGTTCCGTCTGCATGGGCGGAACTTGCGAAACGGTTCGGCAATTTGCCGTTGATCGAATCGCTTGGTCCAGCGATCCGCTATGCGGAAGAAGGGTATCCGCTCACGCCGATTTTGGGGAAGTATTGGAAAATCGCCTACAACAAGTACAAATCGCTTGATTCCGATCAATTCGAGGAATGGTTCAAAGTGTTCGCGCCGGACGGCAGGGCTCCTGAAATCGGAGAAATGTGGAAGTCGCCGGATCATGCAAAGACATTGCGCTCCATCGGCGAAACGAATGCGGAGTCCTTTTATAAAGGCGAGCTTGCGGATGCTATTGATGCACACGTAGCTGCAAACAACGGCTACCTTCGCAAATCCGACCTCGAAAACTATAAGGCCGAATGGGTAGATCCGATTTCCACAAATTATAGGGGTTATGACGTTTGGGAAATTCCGCCGAACGGTCAAGGTGTCGTGACGCTTATGGCGCTTAATATCTTCTCTGAAATGAACCCTGCAGTGCTGAACGATGTGAAATCGCTTCACGAACAAATCGAGGCGATGAAGCTCGCGTTTACCGACGGAAAAGCGTTCATTACCGAAGAAAATGATATGCCGATTGAAGTGGAACATTTGCTATCGAAGGAATACGCGAAGAAACGGGCCGCTGAAATTACGGAACGCGCATCAGTTCCGGAACCGTATGAGCTGCCAAGGAGCGGGACGATCTATTTGGCGACTGCGGATGAAGAGGGGAACATGGTTTCCTTCATCCAGTCCAATTATATGGGCTTCGGTTCCGGTGTTGTCGTGCCGGGGACAGGCATTGCGCTGCAAAACCGCGGCATGGATTTTTCTCTAGATCCCGCGCACCCGAACGTATTAAAGCCAGGCAAACGTTCTTATAACACAATCATTCCGGGGTTCTTGACGAAGGACGGACAAGCGGTCGGCCCGTTCGGCATAATGGGTGGTTTCATGCAGCCGCAAGGCCATTTCCAAGTCGTCGTCAACACGGTCGACTATCATTTGAATCCGCAAGCGACGTTGGACGCACCGCGTTGGCAATGGATCGAAGGGAATAAAGTGCACGTTGAGCCGAACTTCCCGAACCATATCGCGCAAGCGCTCTCTCGACTTGGACACCAAATCGTACCGACATTGGACAGCGGATCATTCGGCCGCGGACAGATCATTTGGCGCGACCCGGAAACAGGCGTCCTTTCCGGCGGCACCGAATCGAGGACAGACGGAACGATTGCGGTCTGGTGAGGAATACTTAAACTAGTAAAGAAATAATTACACTTCCTTTTCGGCTCACGATAAAGGAAGTGTTTTTTTATTTTTGTCCACCAATGTCATCCAATTCAGAACCTTCTTATGATAAACTAGTTACAAAGAGACACTAGGGTAGGTGAGAATCGATGCAGACAAAGCCCATTTTGCTTTCCAAACTGATGCCTCCGACGCCATCCGCCACGTATATGCGGCGAGCTTCATTTATTAAGAAGATGAAGATGGCGGACAGGGTGAAGCTGACGTTATTGCATAGCGGGGCAGGGTACGGGAAGAGTTCGGGACTATCCGCTTATTTCCATGACACAAACGCTGCATATAGCTGGTATACCGTGACGGATGAAGACGACGACGTCCTTCCGTTCATCACTTACTTGACGCAAAGCATCCGACGTGCCGTGCCGGAATTCGGCTTATCGTTATCCGAATGGGATGAGCCTTCATTGCACCCGAAAGACATGGATCTCGAACGATGGCTCGCCCTGTTCATGAATGAGCTTTGTGAAATCGACACCTCCCTCTTCATTGTCATCGACGATTTCCATCATGTTGACCACGTATTTTTAGTAAATTATCTCGTAGAAAAGATGATCGGTTCATTGCCGCCGAATGTCCATCTTATCGTCGCGACACGGAACCGTCCGCGCTGGGCGAGCCTCGTCAAGCTGAAAGTGACGGGGCAGCTATGCGAACTGACTGAAGAAGACTTTCTTTTTTCGGAAGAAGAAGTCGCTGTCTTTTACGAAGACTATTTTGATCAGTCGCTCACGGAGGCGGAGGCTGCTTCCGTCATCCGGTTAACGGAAGGATGGGCAATTGCGGTCAATTTGCTTGCGCTCCATCTCACCGGGGGTGAATCTCATTTGCCGACAGCGATGAAACCCGCCCTGCATGAGCTGTTCGCCTATCTTTCCGAGGAAGTGTTTAACCGGATGGGTGAGGAAGAGAAGGATTGGCTATTGGCCTTTTCCATCTTCCCGACGTTTTCATTGGAGCTTGTCAGTGAGTTTTATGGGAATGAAGCAGCAAACACACTCCAGCAGCTTGCGGAACGCCACGTGTTCATCCAGTCGCTCGGGGAAGGGACGTATCGGTACCATGCCCTCTTCCAGCAATTTTTGGAGCGGAAATGGCAAGCGGTCGATCCGGAGCAATTTTATTCAACCCAAAAACAAGCGACGAAATTTTATATTCGGCAATCAAACCCGATTCAAGCCATCTCCCATGCCGTGAAAAGCGGGAATCCCTCGTTTATCGGTGAAATCATCGTTGACAATGGCGCAAGTCTGATCAAAGCCGGGCAGTTTGAATGGCTGCTCGATATTCTCAAAGGCTTGCCGCCTGACATACTTGAAACTTTCTATCCTCTCCATTATTTCGAGGGGGAAGCGCATCGGTATCGCGCCTTTTATGAGAAGGCGAGAGTGGCATATTCAGCATGCATCAAGGCAGCTGAGCGGTGTGGGGACGATTATTATGCGGGCCGTGCCCATGCCGGCATCGCGAATATTTATCTCGATACGATCCAGCCTGGCCTCGCGGATCCGTATTTAATGAATGCAATTCTTTTCGCCGAGAAGAGCGACAAGACGAGTGAACTGGAAATGGAATTGCTGAAGCGGCAATTCGCGGAGAACCTCGTTAACTTGGGAAAGGCCGCGGACGCAGAAAAATGGGTGGAACAGGAAATTCATGATGAAAGTATTCTTCGGGAAGGGAATTTAGATGCGAGGATTGCACTTCGTACCGGAAGATTACGGGAAGCACAAGCGATCTTGGCGCAACGAATTAATGATTTGACATTGCCGGATTCGCATCGTGAAACAGATATCCTGCTTTCCCTCATCTACTCGATGACCGGCGAGAACGAACTTGCGCTGGAGAGTGCAGCAAGAGGCATCCAGCTTGGTAAAGCCGAGAAATCGGGCTTCATCGAAGCAGTCGGGCTCATCCGGATGGGTCATGCGATAACGATAACTGATCCGGGCGATATTGCTATTGCTAAAGACCATTATCTTCGGGCGATCGAGAGGATGGATGAGTTGAACGTGTCGCGCGGCAATGCGGAGCCTTATATGGGGTTGTCGATTGTTGCAGCGCGGCAAGGCGAATTCGCCGAAGCGATCCGATACGGGGAAGCCGGTCTGCGGGAGACGGAGCGGGTCAATGACGGATGGCTATCCGCATTGATTCATATTGGACTTGCAATTGTCCGCTTTTACGCTAACGATGAACCGGAAACAGAACGCCATTTGAACAGAGCTGGACGATTATTCCGTGAGTGCGGGGATTTTTACGGAGAAATGGTCACTGCGTTTTGGGCAATGAACTTGTATGACAGAACGGAGAATGACGACCGTTTTTCGGAGCACGCCGAACGGTTTTTCACACTTTGCACGGAATACAATTATTCCTTCTTTTTGACTTCCGAGACAATATTCGGCCCATTCGACCGGCAATCCATCCATCCGTTAGTGCTGAAAGCTATGCGCTTCCATAAGGAGCATGCCGGCATCCATCACGCCATCCACCTTCTCGGACTGGAGGATACCCTTTCACACCCGGGATATAAAATCGACGTCCAACTATTAGGACCGTTCATGATTCATCTAGGACTGGAAGAAGTGGCCGACCGGAAATGGCAGCGGGATAAGTCGAAGGAAATCTTCATTTATCTGCTGTTGAATAAAAACCGGTACGTCCCGAAAGAGGAAATCATGCAAGCACTTTGGGAGGATGCTGACGACAAAAGTGCCGACCGGGATTTCAAAGTGGCATTGAACGCCTTGCTGAAAGTGATTGAGCCGAATCGGAGCGCAAGGGAAAATCCGTTTTTCATCCTCCGCAAACAGACGATGTACCGCCTGAACCCGAAGGCCGACATTAGTACCGACCTCGACCAGTTCAAACAATACGTAGAAATGGGCCTGTCGGAAAAAGAGGCAGATAAAGCAGTGGCTCATCTACTAAAAGCCTCAGCGTTATACAAAGGAAAACTGTTCGAGGAAAAGCTCACCGTCGAATGGATTGCACAAGAACGCGAGCGAATCGAACAGCTATACATTCAAGCACTCGAACGCCTCGCCCAATCATATACAAGACTGCAAGCCTACGGCAAAACAATCGAATGGGCAGAAAAACTATTACGAATCGACCAAACATGGGAAGAAGCCTACCGCTTGCTCATGTATGCCCACTACCAACTCCAAAACCGACCGCAGTCAATCAAATGGTACAGAAAATGCCAATCCGTCCTGCTGGAAGAACTCTCCATCGAACCAATGGAAACGACAGAGCAGATGTACAAGATGATCATGAATGAATTATAGGGCCATTAAAATAAAATAGACAACAAGGTGAAGGAAATAAATTATTTTTCTTCACCTTTTTTTATTACTTTGCTCTATTACTATGTTCTGGATTTTAGGGAGGTCCGTTGATTAGAGCGGAGGGCGGCGACTCCAGCGGGAACAGCACGAGCTGAAAGCCCCACAGGAACGCAGTGCCGAGGAGATTGAAGCCGTGCCCGCGGAAAGCGTCCGCCCGAAGCGGAAATCAGCAGTTCAACTTTCCTGTAACTCTTTTGCAACTCCCATCCAATAGAGTAGTAGACAGGAAGAAAGCGTTTACAAAACGAGTGGAGAGAGGAGTTGCAGTATGAAGAAGAAATTGTGGTTAGTCCTATTATTTGCAATGATGCTGGTCATCAGCGCAGCTTGCAGTAAATCGGAAGAAGGGGAGGCATCGTCCTCAGAAAAAGAAACAGAATCTACTACGACGCCCGTTTCGGGAGAAGCAAGCAGCGAAGAAGAAGGCGGCACAATCAAAATCGGCGTCCTCGCCTCATTGACCGGTGCGCTTGAGTCATACGGCAAGCAAACGAAACAAGGCTTCGAGCTCGGCCTAGAATATGCAACCGGCGGCACGATGGAAGTCGCAGGCAAGAAAATCGAAGTCATCTTTGAAGATACAGAAACGAAGCCCGAAGTCGCTGTCCAAAAAGCGACGAAGCTCCTGGAGGAAGATGAAGTCGACTTCCTCGTCGGTTCCTCAAGTTCTGGCGACACGCTTGCGGTTCTGCCTCTAGCGGAAGAGTACGAGAAGATCATGATCGTCGAACCAGCAGTTGCGGACAGCATTACAGGTTCAGAATTCAATCCATTCATTTTCCGGACGGGGCGTAACTCGTCACAAGATGCTGTCGCGGGAGCTGCTGCCATTGCGGGTCCTGGCGTAAAAATCGCGACATTCGCACCAGACTACTCATTCGGTTGGGATGGCGTAGCGGCGTTCAAGAAGGCGGCTGAGGCACTTGGTGCGGAAGTTATTATCGAGGAATTCGCGGATCCAGCAGCAACGGATTTCACATCCAATTTGCAGAAAATCATTGAAGCAGACCCGGATTATATGTTTGTCGTCTGGGCTGGGGCGAACTCGCCTTGGAATCAGATCGCTGATTTGAAGATGCAAGAGAAAGGCATCAAGATCTCGACAGGTGCACCGGACATTCCGGCGCTTTCCATCATGGAGCCGCTCGTTGGCATGGAAGGTTTCTCGGTTTACTATCACACGCTTCCTAACAATGAAGTGAATGATTGGCTCGTTAAGGAACATAAAGCGCGCTATAACGGCGAAGTTCCGGATCTGTTCACGCCAGGTGGCATGTCGGCTGCGATTGCAATTGTCGAAGCATTGACGAAAACGAATGGCAACGCAGACGGCAATGAACTGATCAAAGTGATGGAAGGCATGTCTTTCGAAACACCGAAAGGTACGATGACGTTCCGTGCGGAAGACCACCAGGCATTGCAGACGCTTTACTCCATCAGGCTTGAAAAGCAAGATGGCGTCCCATACCCGGTTCCAGTGCTCATCAGAGAGCTTTCTGCTGATGAAACCGAGCCGCCGATCAATAACTGATCACATGCGGGAATGAAAAATAAAAGGACAGTGTAACTGCTGTCCTTCTCAATCGGATGAAAGAACATATTTCATCCGATCGAGAAGGATGGACGGGAAAGGAGGAGAACGGTTGGAACCGATTATAAGAACAGAAAACCTGACAATCCGATTCGGCGGGCATACAGCCGTATCGCATGTGAATTTTGAAATGCCGCCACGGCACTTGAAATCGATCATAGGACCGAATGGTGCAGGCAAAACGACGTTTTTCAATTTATTGAGTGGCGAGTTGAAACCGACGGAAGGGGAGGTCTTCTTCAAAGGTGAATCGATGGCTTCCTTATCGGCAGTCGCGCGGACACGGAAAGGGCTTGGCCGCTCATTTCAGATTACGAATGTGTTTCCGAATTTAACCGTACTCGAAAATGTCCGGTTGGCAGTCCAATCAAAGGAGAAGATCCGGTATCAAATGGTCCGCCATTTTCTTCATTACAAGCAGCTCATCGAAGAGGCGGAGAAACTTATCGAGCTCGTGTTGCTCGATGGCAAGGAACACGCTATCGCGAGCCAATTGTCGCACGGAGAGAAGCGGAAGCTCGAAATCGCGATGCTGCTTGCGCTCGATACGGAAGTGTTGCTGCTCGATGAACCGACTGCCGGCATGTCGCTCGAGGAAGTGCCTGCAATTTTGGACGTCATCCGGAGAATCAAACAGACCGGCGAGAAGACGATTTTGTTGATTGAACACAAGATGGATATGATTTTGGATCTGTCGGATTCCATCATGGTGCTCTTCAACGGCAAGCTGCTGGCGGACGGGAGCCCGCAGGAGATCATGGACAATGAGACCGTGCAAAATGCGTATTTGGGAGGGCTTTACGATGAAAACCTTGCTGAAAGTTGAGGACATCCATACGCATATCGGCCAGTACCATATCCTTCAAGGCGTTTCATTCGAAGCAAGTGAAGGCGAAGTGACCGTGCTGCTCGGACGCAACGGGGCGGGGAAGACGACGACGCTCAAGACGATCATGGGCTTGACGCCGGCTTCAAAAGGCACGGTCCTTTTCAATGGACAGGACATCACAAAAAAGGCGACGTATACAATCGCGAACAGCGGAATCGGCTATGTGCCGGAAGACCAAGGCATCTTCGGCGATTTGACTGTCGAAGAGAATATGAAAGTCGCGATGCGGAAGGAAGACGAAGCGGCATATAAGCGGCAGGAGTATGTCCTTGAACTGTTTCCGGATTTGAAGACGTTTTGGAAAAAGGACGGAGGGCATCTGTCAGGCGGACAGAAGCAAATGCTCGCAATGGCGCGGGCATTCGTCAATGACAGTAAGCTGCTCCTCATCGATGAGCCGTCGAAAGGGTTGGCGCCGATCGTCATCGGGACGGTGATGGAGGCAATTACGGAAATGAAGAAGAGCACGACGATTGTGCTCGTCGAACAGAATTTCATGATGGCGAGCCGGATTGGCGATCGGTATACGCTCATCGACGATGGGGAGACGGTCCATGCAGGCGAGATGGCGGATTTAATCGACAATGAAGAAGTGAAACGAAAATACTTAGGAATCGGATGAAGGGGGCTGCACGATGGAATTACTCATCAATTTGACGGTGAACGGTTTGGCGACGGGCATGCTCATCTTCCTTCTCGCTTCAGGTTTGACACTCATTTTCGGTCTTATGAGCGTGTTGAATTTCGCGCATGGCGGGCTGTTCGCCTGGGGCGCTTATGCGGGCGTCTGGTTTTATTCATTGTCGGGAAGCTTTCTAGTCGGCATTCTCGGTGCCATCATTACAGGAATCATTCTCGGTTTCATTACCGAAAAGCTGATCATCACGCCAGTTTACGGCAATCATGTCCAGCAGATTCTCATTACGCTCGGCTTCATGCTCGTGCTCGCTGAAATGCTGAAAGTCGTTTGGGGGCCGAACCAAATTGCTGCAAAAGTGCCGCCGTATTTGGCGGGGAGCTGGGAAATCGGCGATGTCCTCATCATTAAATACCGTCTGTTCATCATTATCATCGGCTTCCTCGTCTTCGGCGCGTTCCAATACATGCTGCAAAAGACGAAAATCGGCTTGATCGTCCGGGCGGGCGTCATGGATAAAGATATGGTGCAAGCGCTCGGCATTAATATTAAGCGCGTTTTCCTGTACGTCTTCATGGTCGGTGCTGCGCTTGCGGCATTGAGCGGCGCTCTGTTTGCACCGTATTCCGGGGTCATCTACGCGGAAATGGGCTTCGAGTTCGCGATTTTGGCGTTCATCGTCGTTGTGATCGGCGGGATGGGCAGCTTCCCGGGATCATTGTTCGCAGCAATACTCGTCGGCCTTGCGGGAAGTTATATGGCGTACTACGTTCCTGCTCTATCACTTGCGGTCAATATGATGCTCATGGCTATCGTATTAATTTTCCGTCCGCAAGGGCTTTTCACGGCGAAGGGGTGACGGCATGAAAAAAACATTTCAATGGAACAACCTGTTTCTCGCCGTCATTGTACTCGTGCTCGCCGTTTTCCCGTTCGTTTCGGATTCCAGGACATGGACGATTCTTTTGACACAGATTTTTATCTTTTCGATTTTGGCGATGAGCTATGACATTTTGCTCGGCTATACAGGCATCGTCTCGTTCGGGCATGCGATGTTCTTCGGGATGGGGGCGTATACGACTGCCGTCATGCTGAAGAGGATGGAGCCCACGATCGGCGTCTTCATTCTATCGATTGTTTGCGGGATGTTGCTCGCGGCTTTGGTCAGTTTCTTCATCGGACTGCTGACGCTGCGGTTGAAAAGCCATTTCTTCGCGATGCTCACATTAGCCGTTTCCGGATTGTTTTTAGTGCTAGCGGAAAAATGGCGGACGATGACGCAAGGGAATGACGGGTTTACGTTCAAAGCGCCCGAGTTTTTCAAGGACCGGATGATGTTCTATTTCGTCACACTCATCTGTCTCGTTGTCGTCTATCTGTTGTTGCGCAGATTCGTCAACTCCCCGTTCGGACGCGTCCTCGTTGCCGTGCGAGAGAATGAACAGCGGACGAGGTCACTCGGATTTAATACATTGCATTATAAAGTAATCGCATCCGTCGTCGCAGGTGTCATCGCAAGCTTGGCGGGCTCGCTCTACGCGGTATCCCTTCGGTTCGTCAACACGAGCGTATTGACGATGGATATAACGCTCGACGCATTGCTCATGACGATCATCGGCGGCGTCGGAACACTGATCGGCCCGATTGTCGGGGCGGGCATCATCGAATTGACCCAGCATTATTTATCCGGGCTTGCAAAAGACTATCCGATTTTCGAACGGTGGATCATCTTCTTCGGCATCGTCTATATTTTAGCTGTCATCTTCTTCCCGCGCGGCGTCGTCGGAACGGTACGTGAAAAACTATGGAAGCGGAAAACGAAAACGCGGCCTGTCGGGAAGGAGGAAGCCTCATGACGACTGTCGGGATTGTCAGCACGGGCACGTATATCCCGTCTACGAAAATGACTGCCGAGGAAATCGCGGAACGGTCCGGATTGCCGGTCGACGTCGTGAAGACGAAGATGGGCATAACGGAAAAGCCGATTCCCGGGGAGCATGATCATACTGTCGCGATGGGCGTCTGGGCGGCTCGTGAGGCGCTTCGGAAAGGGCAAGTCGACCCGAAAGAGATCGACGTCATCATCTATATCGGTGAAGAGCATAAGGAATATCCGTTATGGACCGCTGCCATCAAAATGCAGGAAGAGCTCGGCGCCTATCACGCATGGGCGTTCGACGTCGCGCTCCGTTGCGGAACGACGATCATGGCGATGAAAGTCGCGAAAAGCCTGATGGCGGGCGATCCCGAAATCCGCACGGTTCTCCTTGCAGGAGGATATCGGAATGGCGACTTTATCGATTACGGAAATGAACGAACCCGCTTCATGTTCAATTTAGCAGCGGGCGGGGCCGCAATGATCTTACGGCGCGACCATCCGGAAAATATTGTGCTCGAGGCGGACCTCATTACGGACGGTTCGTTCTCGGAAGATGTCGTTGTCCCGGTCGGCGGGACGAAAAAGCCGCTTACAGCGAGTGATCTTGAAGAAGGGCTCTACCGGCTTGATGTGCTCGATCCAATCGGCATGAAAGCACGGCTAGAACAGAAGTCGATGGAAAACTTCTTGAAGGTCATCCGCAGTTCATTGCAGAAAAGCGGGTTTACGGAAAATGACATCGATTATCTGGCGATTTTGCATATGAAGAAATCAGCGCATGATTACGTCCTGCGGGAGCTCGGTCTGAATGAAGACAAATCAATTTATTTACACGAATACGGGCATATCGGGCAAATAGACCAAATTTTGTCTTTAGAGCTTGCACTAGAGGAAAATAAATTGAATGATGGACATATCGCTGTGCTTGTCAGCGCAGGCATCGGGTATGCGTGGGGGGCGATCACGGTGAAATGGGGAAAGAGTGAGGGGGAGAAGGAATATGGCACTTCAACAAGTGGGACTGAAGAAAGTGAAACTAGCAAACAATGAACAGATTGCCTACCGGGAACGGGAAGGCGGTGAGCAGGTCGTCATCCTCGTTCACGGCAATATGACGTCGTCGAAGCATTGGGATGTCCTGATCGACAAGCTGGATCCGAAGTATAGAATTTACGCGCTGGATCTTCGTGGATTCGGGGAATCGACGTACAACGAACGCGTGACAGGAATCCGCGACTTCTCGGAAGATCTTGCAGGCTTCATCGATGCGCACGGACTGAATGATTTCCATTTGGTCGGCTGGTCGACGGGAGGCGCTGTCTGCATGCAATACGTGGCGGTCCATCCGGGTAAATGCGAAAAACTCGTGCTGCTTGCATCGGCATCTACTCGCGGGTATCCGTTTTTCGGTACGAAGAAGGACGGTAGTCCGGATCTCAACCATCGACTTCAAACGATCGAGGATATCGAGCAGGACACCGGCAAGACGCTCGCTATGCAAGGGCTGTACGACACGAAGAATCGGGAAGGGCTGAAAGCGGTATGGAATGCATTGATCTACACGCATAACAAGCCGGAACCATCCAAATACGATGAATACGTGGACGATATGCTCACCCAGCGAAATTTGGCGGACGTCTATCATTCGTTGAACACATTCAATATTAGCGCCCAGCATAACGGCGTAAACGAAGGAACTAACCAAGCGAAGGACATTAATATTCCAGTACTCGTTTTGCGCGGGGATCGCGACTATGTCGTGACAGCACAGATGACGGAAGAAATCGTGGAAGATCTCGGCGACAATGCGACGTTCGTTTCACTTGAAGATATGGGGCATTCGCCACTGGTGGATAATTTGGAACAACTGACAAAAACAATTGAAACGTTTCTGGAATAAGGAGATGACAGCATGAGACTATCTGGGAAAGTGGCAATTATTACAGGTGGGGCGAACGGAATTGGGCTCGCAGCGTGCGAGCGTTTTGCGGAAGAAGGGGCATTCGTCATCATGGCCGATTTTGACGAGAAGGCAGGAAAAGAGCAGGAAGCGGTTTTGAAGGAGAGAGGACATGGCGTCACATTCGTGCAAGTCGACGTCGCCGACCGAAAAAGTGTCGACGGCCTCGTGGAACAAACGCTTGAACAGTTCGGGAAAATTGATGTGTTAATCAACAATGCAGGCATTACGAAAGACGCGACGCTCCTGAAAATGGATCCAGCGGATTTCCAGCGTGTGCTTGATGTGAACTTAACGGGTGTCTTCAACTGCACGCAAGCTGTCGCACCTCATATGATCTCTGCTAGCGCAGGGAAAATCATCAATACGTCTTCCGTCAGCGGCGTGTATGGGAATTTCGGACAGACGAATTACGCGGCGACAAAGGCAGCGGTCGTCGGGATGACGAAGACGTGGGCGAAGGAACTCGGACGGAAAGGGATCAATGTCAATGCGGTAGCGCCTGGATTCACCGCGACAGCGATGGTCGAAAAGATGCCGGACAACATCATCAAGCAGATGGCATCCGCCGTTTCATTACAAAGGCTCGGGAAGCCGGAAGATATCGCGAACGCGTATCTTTTCTTGGCGAGCGCCGAATCGGACTATGTCCACGGACACGTTTTGCATGTTGACGGCGGCATCATGATGTAAAGGAAGGAGGGGTTCCGCGTGTTCCATGAGCATGGCTGGATATTGAAAAGGGCCGCACTCTCCGCGGAACGGCCCGCATTGATCGACGTCCATTCGGAAACGAGCTGGACGTACGCGGATTTGAAAAATCGGATCACGCGCTGGGCCTCCTTTTTCCGTGCGCAAGGCTTTCAAAAGGGGGAGCGCATCGCCGTCTATTCTCCGAACAGTCCGGAGCTCTTCGCCGTCCTGTTCGCCTGCGAGTTGCGAGGGCTTATCTACGTCCCGCTCAATTGGCGGCTTAGCCAAATGGAACTGCAAGCATTGCTCGATGATTGCACACCGAAATTGCTCCTCTTCCATGATGATTTTCAAGATTGTATGGCTGGATTGACTGTCAAAAGATCGATTTCCCTGTCCGTTATCGAGACGGTCGTCGCCCCCGTAAACTGGCAGCTCGCCGACCACGGCAACCGCTCCGATACGTGGATGATCATTTATACGGGCGGCACGACCGGGTTGCCGAAGGGAGTCATGCTTTCCTATGACGCGGTCAATTGGAATGCACTCAACACGATCACAAGCTGGGGATTGTCCGAACGCGATACGACAGTCAATTATATGCCGCTCTTCCATACGGGTGGACTGAACGCATTGAGCATCCCATTGCTCATGGCTGGAGGCACTGTCGTCGTTGGCCATCAGTTCAACCCTGAAGAGGCATTGCATGCAACGGATCATTATGAAGCGACGATTTCTTTATTTGTTCCGACGATGTACCAAATGATGATCCAGACACCTTACTTCCATCAATCTTCCTTTCCGTCGATGAATGTATTCTTATCAGGAGGCGCGCCGTGTCCGAAGACGATCTATCAATCATTCCATCGGAAAGGTTTGCGGTTCAAGGAAGGATACGGATTGACGGAGGCCGGACCGAATAACTTCTTCATACGCCCCGAAGAAGCAGTTCGTAAAATCGGTTCGGTCGGGAAGAGCATGTTGTTCAATGAAATACAAGTGCTAGATGACAAAGGGAATCGCTGTGTGACCGGTGAAATCGGTGAATTATCGTTGAGGGGTCCGCATCTGTTTTCGGGTTATTGGAATAAACCACATGAAACATCGGAAGTCGTGCAGGATGGATGGCTTCGTACGGGGGATCTCGCTAAAATTGACGATGACGGGGATGCATTTATCGTCGGAAGAAAAAAAGACATGATCATTACAGGCGGAGAAAATGTGTATCCTCAAGAAGTCGAACAATGCCTTATCACATTTGACGGCATCCGTGAAGCAGCGGTCGTCGGCATGGCGCACGAAGTATGGGGAGAAACGGTCGTCGCGTTTGTGGCGATTGAAGAAGATGGTTTTGATGAACATTCATTAATTTCACATTGTAAAAAGTCATTAGCCTCCTATAAAGTTCCGAAAAAAATCATTGTCTTGCCGGAGCTGCCAAAAACCCATGTCGGGAAGATTGATAATGGAAGTTTGTGCAAAATGCTAATGAACTAATAGGTGTCTCGTAAGCCGAATTGTGGCTTGGAGACGCCTATTTTATTTGGTAACATGGAAGATAGCATTAACTGAAACTTATATATTATATAAAAATGTAGACACGGACCAGGGGGAATGACGTATGAAGAAGGATAGGCATAAGCTTCATTGTCGCAATGAAGTGTTGTCGATTACAAAAGAACTTGTTGGCATTGAAAGTATTGTCAATACCGATGGAGAAAAGGACATTGCCAAATTCATTTACGATTATTTGGAGTCTCATCCGTATTTTTCGGAAAACCGTTCGCAACTCGTCATGGAACAAACGATCAATGATGAAAAAGAACGTTATAACGTCATCGCTTTCGTTAAAGGAACAAAGGGAGAAAGCAATCGAACCATTGTTTTGATGGGGCATATCGATACGGTCGGAGTCGATGATTTCGGTAAACAGCGTAATCTAGCTTTTACACCGGATGATTGGATGGACAATTTATCGAATGAGAGCATTCCGGAACAAGTACAAAAACAATTGGAATCAGGCGATTGGCTTTTCGGCCGTGGGGTCCTTGACATGAAAAGCGGCCTTGCGAGCAATATGTATTTGCTCACCTATTATGCGGAACATCCGGAACAACTCGACGGCAACCTCGTCTTCATTGCGGAATGTGATGAAGAGGATAGCTCCCATGGCATTTTATCCGCTTTGAAAACGTTGAAAAAGTGGAAAGATGACCATGGATTTGATTATGTAGCAGCCGTTAATAGCGATTTTGTCGCGCCTGCCTATGAAGGTGATGAAAATCGTTATGTATATAAGGGGACGGTAGGAAAGCTATTGCCATCCTTTTTTATTACAGGTGAGGAAGCCCACGTCGGATCGGCGTTTGATGGCCTTGACCCGAATTTCGTCGCTGCCGAATTAACGAAGCAAATCAATTACAATCCGGATCTGAGCGACACAGCTTTAGGAGAATCGACAATGCCGCCGGTTTCATTGAAACAAACTGATCTAAAACCGTCTTATACTGTACAAACAGCATTATCGGCGTATGTGTACTATAATTTCTTCGTCCACTCTTGGTCGCCGGAGAAGGTTCTAGATTTATTGAAAGAACAAGCAACAATCGCTTTCACGAATGCCCTAACTTCATTTGAAGAACGTTATAAAACCTATTGCCAGATGAGTAATCAGCCATATCGGTCGATTTCTTGGAAACCGAGAGTATTTACGTACAGTGAAATGTTAGAGACGTTAACAACCACACATGGGGAACAATATGAAAATCATATGCGAGCATTCAAAGAGGAATTAGAACGAGATGAATCGCTCGATCCACGAATGTTTGCTGCTCGTGTCGTTGAGGAAGCATGGAAGTTCATGCCGGATAAAAGCCCAGCGATCATCGTCTTTTATTCTTCGTTGTACTCGCCCCGCGTAGCATTGACAGGGGATACAGATGATGAACAAAAACTATTGCAAGCATTGGATCTTGCAATTGAAGCGTTGCAGCCGGAGTATAGCTATCCGATCGTTGCAAAAAATTTCTTCCCGCATATATCTGATATGAGTTTTGTCGCCATGAGTGATCAAATGGATGACATCGAATACATGGTAGAAAATACGCCTTCTTGGGGCAAAAAGCTTCAAGTCGCATATGAAGACGTATACGACTTGAATATTCCGGTTATCAACATAGGCCCGTACGGAATGGACGGCCATAAAAAACTTGAGCGTATGGAAATGACATATTCATTGGAAATCGTCCCGAATCTGACGAATCATGTGATTCAGGAAGTGTTAAAGTAACAGCACGAATAATGGCGAGCGACCTAACGGGTTGCCGCCATTTTTTTATTTCCAAATATACGGATGTTTTTCCCGCTTCCACTCAACTTTTTTCGACCACAGCCGATAGAAAGGGTAATGGGATTTTCAATGACAGGGAGGCTGGGAAGATGGTTGGACGCATTGGAGGAGCGAACGGCACGCAGCAAATGAGCGCGAAAGTGGAAAGCGCAACACCGGACAGGGGAGTCGCGGTGACGGAAGTGCAGGCAATCTCAGTACAAAACCATCAGCAATCAGGGGAAGAACGTCAACTGCCCGTTGAAAAAGCGCAGCAGATGACCGATAGTATGAATAAGTTCCTGGAAAGCGTAAACACGCAATTACGGTTCAAATTGCATAATGAACTAAAGGAATACTACGTGACAATCGTCGATTCGAAAACAGACGAGGTGGTCCGAGAGATTCCTTCGAAAAAACTGATGGATGTATACGCAGCCATGAAGGAGTTTGTCGGATTGCTCATCGACCGGAAAATTTGAGGAGGTACCTAGCATATGCGAATTAGCGGATTAGCAACAGGGATGGACACGGAACAGATCATCAAAGACATGATGAACGCCCACCGCATCCCTATAAATAAAATCACACAGAAGAAACAGCAATTGGAATGGCAGCTGGATGATTATCGGGCAGTGAACAGGCAGTTGTTTGATTTTAGCCAGAACATCTTTAATAACATGATTTTGTCTAAGAACTTCAATCAGAAGAATGTATCGGTATCCGCTCCTGACTATGTAGATATTAAAAATGTTTCTTCTTCGAATGAATTCTCTGGGACGTTGACTATTGAACAGCTTGCTAAAAATGCTACCTTGCAAGGTGGTACAATCCAAAATAAGCAGAATGAAAAATATACACTAGAAGAGCTACAAGCTCTTAAAATATCAGAGTTTTCAAGTGACCTAAAGGATTTTACAATTACGGTTGAGGCTCCGGGGAAAGATAAAGCTAGTCTAACTTTTACTGCAGACGACACGATCGGTACTGTTCTAAAACGAATTAATGAAGAAACTGGTGTTAATGCGTTTTATGATGAATTTACCGGAACAATAGCTATGTCGGCTAAAAATAGTGGTACGGGTCAAATGCAAATAACTGGAGGGCTTGCTCAGGCACTTAATATAAATGGTATATCTGAAAATGGCCAAAACGCCAAATTCACCTTCAATGGACTTGAAACACAACGGACATCCAACACATTCCAAATCAACGGTTTTGAAGTTACCTTAAAACAAGCCGATAAAACTAAACAAATCAATTTCAGCTCCTCACCAGATACAGAAAAAATCTTCGAAAACGTCATCAAATTTATTGACGATTACAATAAACTTGTCGAAGACTTGAACAAGCAAATCCGCGAGCCGAAACACCGTTCATTCCAGCCTCTTTCAGACGAACAGAAAAAAGAGATGAAAGAGAAAGAGATTGAGCTTTGGGAAGAGAAAGCGAAAAGCGGCACACTTCGAAACGACTCTAATATATCAAGTTTATTGACGCAAATGCGTACGGCGCTTTCTGGGTCTATTGATAAACAATCTTTGAGCAGTATTGGTATCTCAACTTCTAAAAACTATTTAGATCATGGGAAGTTGATTATCGATGAAGATAAATTAAAACAGGCCATTTCGGAAGATCCGGGTAATGTGCATAAATTATTTTCATTTGATGCTGGCAAGGATGCAAATAAAACTGAGCATGGTTTCGCACGTCAACTTCGGACAATCGTTGACGATGCACAAAAAACCATCGCCAAACGAGCAGGAAAAGTTGGAGACGTCAACGACACATTCACATTAGGCAAAAACTTGAACGACATGAACAAGCAAATCGAGCGTTTCGAGGACCGCTTGCGCATGACCGAAGACCGTCTGTGGAAACAATTCACCGCAATGGAACGCGCAATCCAACGTTCAAACATGCAATCCGCAAGTCTCATGAACGCATTTGGCGGCGGAATGTAATAATGAGGATAGGAATGTTTTTTAATATTTGCTTGTAACTTTTGTTGATTGAAGCGGAAAGCGGCGACTCCAGTGGGAAAAGCGTCAGCAGAAGACCCCGCAACGTAGCGATAGCGAAGTGAGGAGGCTGAGGCGACGCCCACGGAAAGCGTCCGCCTGGAGCGGAAATCATTATGTTACTTAAACAAAGCTATCCATAAAAAGGAGAAATTCAACCAATGGCAATTAATAATCCATATGCAACGTATCAAAACAATACTGTGAACACATCGACGCCTGGCGAATTGACGCTCATGCTCTATAACGGATGCTTGAAATTCATTCAACAGGCGAAGAAGGCAATGGAACAAGGAAACATCGAAGAGAAAAATACAGCGACGCAAAAAGCGCAAGCGATTGTGTCCGAGCTGATGGTCACGTTGGACATGTCCGTACCGGTTTCCGAAAACATGATGGTGCTCTACGACTTCGTCAACAACCGCCTTATCGAAGGCAATATCAAAAACGACATAGCGCTCTACGACGAAGCGGCAGGAATTATTACGGAGTTTCGCGATACGTGGAAACAAGTGATCCAAATCAATCGCTCGAAGCAGTACGCGAACACGGACGAAATATGATACGGCCGGCGATGATCCGGTGGCAGGAAACGGCGCAGCAGCTGTTGTCCGCGACTAGCCGCACCGAAGAAGAGCATCGGGATGCCGTCATCGATGAAATCAATCGGCTGCTAGATGAAAGGGATGCCTTGCAGACGGAAATCGTCGCACCTTTTACTCCGGAAGAAGAGGAACTGGGCAAGGAGCTCGTCGCACTCGAAAAAGAAGTCGCTGCTGCCCTCGCCTCCTATACGAAATTGATACGCTCCGATATCACCGCTGCCCAGTCGAAGAAAGAGCACGTAAAAAGCTATGTCAATCCTTATGGCAAGGTGGCGCGGGACGGCACGTTCTACGATACGAAGCAATAATTGACCAATCAGGAAGACCTGGTTGGTTTTTTCTTGACCGACTTAATTTGAAATCATTTAATCATTACATATTCACATAAGTTGTTATCCGCTTGGAGGTCTTTTAATGAATATTGATCAGTTAATGAAACAGGATTGGTTACAGAAGAATCGCATTATGATCATAGGATTTGGGATTGCGGGAGGGCTAGGGTTAATTGCGCAGCTTATTCAAAAATCACCACTTGCTATCATCCTTTCGGTCGCCGTACCGTTTACGATTGCACTTCTATTCTATTTTGCAAGTGTGAAATGGAACAGACTCACCCCTTTCGTTCCTTATGTTCTGCTTCTGGCGAATTTCACGATAGCACTCGGTGTCATTTATTTCTCTGAAGCGAATTTAGGAACCATTGGGATTATCGTGCTCATTTTAGCTCTCTCCGCAATCCATGGCAAAATGTTGATCATGGGGTTCGGGTTATTACTAGGCTTCATTGCACTTCTATTGAATAATTTTAATTTCGTAGAACCTGAACTTGTTAACGCAAGCGGAAGAAATCTGCTATTGCTATTCTTCCTCGCTGGCATCGTTTTGTTTTTAGTCGTCCGGCAAAATGCCAAGGTGTTTTTGCAAGTGGAAGAGTTGATGGCGTTAACGGAAGCAAAAGTGCAAGAAGAAGAGCGGTTGAAAACTAAAATGGAAAATGCATTCGAGACGATCACCGAATATTTGGCGCGTCTGCAGGAAAGTTCCGTATCATCCTCCGCCTCCCAACGAGAGATGCTCGTGGCAATCAATGAAGTGAGCGTTGGCAGTCAGCATCAGGCTGATCATATTTCGGATATCGCCGACGAGGCGGAACGGACGAATGATGTTGTCAGCAGTGTATCCCTCGGGTTTGAGAGCATCGTCACCCAGTCGCATAATGCGGGTGAGCAAGCGGAAATCGGTGCAACGAACATGTCCGACTTGAAAAGGAATATGGCTCTATTCTCGGAATCTTTTAAGGAGCTCAATGAAACTTTCCAAGCGTTATCGGCAAAAATTACGGAGACGAATGAATTTGCAACGTCCATTCAAGCAATTACGAACCAGACGAATTTATTAGCGCTGAATGCTTCGATAGAGGCAGCACGTGCAGGTGAATTCGGAAAAGGGTTTGCGGTCGTTGCCGATGAGATCCGAAAACTTGCGGGTATGACGGATCAGACATTGCATAAGATCAATCAGAACTTGCGTGATGTGAATGAATACAACGATTTGGCAGTAACGAAAATGGAGCAGGGAATCGAACAGCTGACGATCCAGTCGACGGTTGCGGAAGAGTCCGTGCAGTCCTTCAATTCCCTTTACACGGCAATGGACACATTGAAAGTGAATTTGACGTCGTTCATAGATGAGTTCCAGACAATTGCTCAGAATAGCGAAAAGATCCAGCAGCGGACGATGGATTTTGCATCCATCGTACAGCAGAGCACTGCAGCAACCGAAGAATTGAATGCGACATTGACAGAGGCCGTCAATGAGCAGCAGCAGATGGCAACGTATATCGAAAAGACGCATGAAGAAGCGATTCGTTTAAAGGAATAAAGAATGGTGCCCCGGAGTAATTCGGGGCTATTTTTCATATGGAACTATTTTACTATTCGTGATACATTGAAAATAGAGATAAGAGATTAACGGAACTGGCAAGGGGGAATGGAAATGGAAGTAGACAATGTAGATAAATTAATGCAAGAGCAATTTGCGAAGAAAAATTTCATATTATTCATCACACTCGGCGCTTCGGCCCTCATCGGCGCAGTCTACTATTTTTTAACCGGGCAAGATGCCTTGAAGACAATCAGTATGACGATACCTTTAATAACGTCAGTCATTCTCTTTCTTTTATCACGGAAAATCATATTCTTTGAAAAGCTGTTTCCTTGGGCAATTATTGGTATTTCCGCGTTTGCAGCCATTTTCAACGGAGTTGTCGGGGATCCGTCCATCACGACAGCTGGAATTGCTTTTTTCATTGCCGGAATCGCAAGCGTCCACGTATCGATGCGGATCATGTCGTACGGCTTTGCATTGTCCATACTTGTCATGATTGTATTTTTGACGAACTATCCGTATCAGGAACAGATTGCGTCCAGCAAAGGGAGCATGGTTCTCCCGCTCGTCCTTATGGCTGTTGGACTGCTCATCCAAATTAGCCAGACGAAGAAACTGGAGTCGCGGGTAAACCAATTCACGACGGAGCAGGCGGAGCTAGCAAAGGAAGAGGAACGGAAGCACCGCAGCTTGAATGCAAACGTCGAGCAAGTGGCGGATGATTTGACGTCAATCGGAAAAACGGCCGAACGTCATTTGGCTTCGCAGCGGGAATTGCTTGAAATAATGGATGCGCTTGCCGCTGGTGTGGAGCAGGAAGCCGAGCAGATCAACAGGATTGCTGAAAATGCAGAACGGACGCAGACAGATGTGTTGGAAATGCGGAATGATACGCAATCGATGGTTGTCGAAGCAACGGAATTACGTAAGGAATCCGATGAAATCGTAGGCTTGATGCGCAATGTGCGGACCGGGATGGAAGAGGTCGAGCAGCTGTTGAATGAGCTGAATGGTTCATTCGGTGCACTTACTCAAAACATTGAACGGACAAATACGCTTGCAAAATCGATCGCGAGGATCACCGAGCAGACGAATTTATTAGCATTAAATGCGTCGATAGAAGCGGCACGCGCTGGGAATCATGGAAGAGGTTTTGCAGTCGTGGCGGAAGAGATCCGGAAGTTGGCTCATATGACTGCGGAGACGCTGTCGGAAATTAACAGCAATTTGAACGATGTGAATACAATGAACGGCCGTTCTCGGGAAAATTTGACGGCAAACACGGGCAAATTGCAGTCGCAAGGAGTGATGACCGTCCAAGTGGAACAGAAGATCGGACGGATGCATCAAACATTGGATGGCCTGCATCGGAAGTTTGAAATGTTTGATTCCAAAATGAAAATCATTTCTAAAGAAACGTCCGATATCGGTGAAATGACTGGAGCTTTTGCGGATCTGCTGGCGCAATCAAGTGCGGCACTGGAAGAAGTGAATGCGACGGTGCATGCAACAGTTGCCGACAACGAGCAGATCGTCAGGACTTTGGACGGAACGATGAGAAAAACGAGGGAGTTGGCTGAAGTTCGATAAATCTCCTGGGATTTGGTATACTGAATATAGGGAATAGAAAGGGAACGGGGTGGTGTAATGCTGTATAAGCGTCAGGAATATTTCAGGCATTCATTCGGAACTCCGCTGAAAGCGTCATTTCGGATTCTCGTCGGTGAGGGCGCGAACGAGTCCAATCCGGGAGATTGTCTATTGCTCGATATCAGTCCAGGAGGCACGAAAATCGCAACCGATTTCAATTTACCGGTAGAGAAGGAGCCAGTTTCTGTGCGGCTTCACTTCACCCTTTTTGAAACGCCGATTGAAATCGGAGGGAAGTTTGTTTGGAAGAAGCAATCCGTCGGAGGTTTCCAATACGGCATTGACTTTGTTGAAGATCCTTCCATTTCAAAGTTGATCGTCGATGAACTGAAGCTTCGCAGGCGGACAGAAGTCGGGGCAACGGACGGGAAGAAAAGCTAATAACTCCAACGTGATGATTCCGTCACATTTCGACAAGGTTTTAATTTTCCTTCAATTAAAAGAAGGAAATTAAAATATAGATGTAGAAGTATACATTAACGGTTAATTAAAGGAGGAGTTCATATGCTAGACTTTAACATCCGAGGGGAAAACCTTGAGGTAACTCCGGCAATACGTGAGTACGTCGAGAAGAAAGTACAGAAGCTCGAAAGATACTTCACAGAGGGCGCGAACGCAACAGCCCACGTCAACCTGAAAGTGTATAACGACAAACAGACTAAAGTGGAAATTACAATTCCGATGAAGAATTTGACACTTCGGGCAGAGGAGCGTCATGACGACATGTACGCTGCAATCGACTTGATTGTCGACAAGCTCGAACGTCAAATCCGGAAATATAAAACAAGAGTGAACCGCAAATTCCGCGAACGCGAAGGCGTCGCAGCCTTCCTTCAATCCGTGGAGAGGGAAAGGAACGGCAATGAAGAAGCATTAAGTGAAGACGCTGAATTCCAAGTCGTCCGCACAAAACAGTTCGACTTGAAACCGATGGACCAAGAGGAAGCGATCCTCCAAATGAACATGCTCGGCCACAACTTCTTCATCTTCACAGACGCCGAATCCGACGGCACACACATCGTCTACAAACGTAAAGACGGTAAATACGGATTAATCGAAACAAATTAAATGGTCATCAACCACCCCCGGAGAAATCCGGGGGTTTTATTTAGGATTATTATTATTTTACGGAATATACCTAGGATTGAAGTTGAAGGCGGCGACTCCTGGGGGATTAGCGGGACAGGTGAGACCCTAGACGGAGCGAAGCGAAGGAAGCGGCTCACCGCCCGCCCCCCGGAAAGCGTCCGCCTGGAACGGAAATCCGTTTTGAAAGTGAAAGAGCTACACATAAAACGATTTTTCAAAAAATCCCTTCTAAATCACCCGGACTATTTGCACCATGCTTTTTACAATGTTAAAATGAAGGGTGAACTTAATGAGGATGTGACGTATATGCTTAGCGTATTGAATAAAATGTTTGATCCGAATAAAAGAGATTTAAAACGTCTAGAAAAGATTGCAGATAGAGTCGAAGAGCATGCGACCGAAATGGAGCAGCTTTCCGATGAACAACTGAAAGCGAAAACGGTAGAATTCCAAGAGCGGGTTGCAAACGGCGAGTCACTCGACGACATTCAGCCGGAAGCGTTCGCGGTCGTCCGTGAAGCTTCGCGCCGTGTACTTGGCATGTATCCGTTCCGTGTACAAATCGTTGGTGCGGCTGCCTTGCATGAAGGGAATATCGCTGAAATGAAGACCGGGGAAGGGAAGACGTTGACATCAACGCTCTCGGTTTATTTGAATGCGCTTGAAGGCAAAGGCGTCCACGTCGTAACGGTGAACGAATACCTCGCGAGCCGTGATGCGAATGAGATGGGCGAGCTATTCGAATTCCTCGGAATGACAGTCGGCTTGAACTTGAACAGCTTGTCGAAAGAGGAAAAACGCGAGGCGTATGCAGCGGACATTACGTATACGACGAACAATGAGCTAGGGTTCGACTATTTGCGCGACAATATGGTTTTGTATGATGAGCATAAAGTGCAGCGCCCGCTTCATTATGCGGTCATTGACGAAGTCGACTCCATTTTGATCGATGAGGCGCGTACGCCGTTGATTATTTCCGGACAAGCGGCAAAATCGGCGGAGCTTTACCGCTTGGCGAACCGCTTTGTCATTACGCTCAAAAAGGAAGAGGATTACTCCTATGACGAGTCGACAAAAGGTGTCGTTTTAACGGAATCGGGTATCGAAAAGGCAGAGAAGGCTTTCGGTATCGAAAACTTATTCGACTTGAAGCATGTCACGTTGAACCATGCGATCAACCAATCGTTGAAGGCACATGCGAGCATGCATATCGACGTCGATTATGTAGTGCAAGAAGGCGAAGTCGTCATCGTCGATTCATTCACGGGCCGTTTGATGAGTGGTCGCCGTTATAGCGATGGCTTGCATCAGGCGATCGAGGCGAAGGAAGGCTTGGAAGTCCAAAATGAAACGATGACGCTTGCGACGATCACTTTCCAGAACTTCTTCCGGATGTATGACAAGCTATCCGGTATGACGGGTACAGCGAAAACGGAAGAGGAAGAGTTCCGTAATATTTACAATATGAATGTTATCGCCATTCCGACGAATCGTCCGATTGCACGGGACGACCGTCCGGATCTAATTTACGCGTCGATGGACGGGAAATTCAAGGCGGTTGCCGAAGACATTAAAGAACGCCATCAAAAAGGGCAGCCTGTCCTTGTCGGTACAGTGGCGATCGAAACGTCTGAAATTATCTCGAATTACTTGAAAAAATACGGCATTCCACATAATGTATTGAATGCGAAAAATCATGGCCGTGAAGCCGAAATCATCTTGGAAGCCGGGCAAAAAGGCGCCGTGACGATTGCGACAAACATGGCGGGCCGTGGTACGGACATCAAGCTCGGAGAAGGCGTGCAAGATGTCGGCGGACTTGCGGTCATTGGTACGGAGCGGCATGAGTCACGCCGGATCGATAACCAGCTGCGTGGACGTTCAGGCCGTCAAGGAGACCCGGGTGTGACGCAGTTCTACCTGTCCCTTGAGGATGAATTGATGCGCCGATTCGGCTCCGAGCAAATGAAAGGCATGATGACGAGGCTTGGCATGGACGATACAACGCCGATCCAATCGAAGATGGTATCCCGTTCAGTCGAGTCTGCGCAGAAACGCGTCGAGGGGAACAACTTTGATTCCCGGAAACGTTTGCTGCAATACGACGATGTGCTGCGTCAACAGCGTGAAATCATTTACAAGGAACGTAATGAAGTGCTCGCGTCCGAGAATATCCGCGAAGTTCTTGAAGGCATGCTGACGAATGTCATCGATCGTGTCGTTGAGATGCATGCACCTGAAGATAAAGATTCGGAATGGAAATTGAAAGGTCTTGAAGATTTCCTCGGTGCAAACCTTCTTCCGGAAGGGCGGATTACGGTTGCGGACATGGAAGGAAAATCCGAAGAAGAATTGAAATCAATGATTCACGATGCGGTCATTGAACGATATAATGAGAAGGAAGCTGAAATGTCCGAGGACCGGATGCGCGAATTTGAAAAGGTCGTCCTTCTTCGTGCGATCGATTCAAAATGGACCGACCATATCGATGCGATGGATCAATTGCGTCACGGAATCCATTTACGTGCATATGGCCAAACTGATCCGCTTCGTGCGTATCAATCAGAAGGCTTTGCCATGTTTGAAGAAATGGTGACAGCTATCGAAAACGATGCCGCGAAATATGTCATGAAGGCTGAAATCCGCAACAACCTCGAGCGTGAGGAAGTCGCAAAAGGGCAGGCCGTCAACCCGAAAGAAGACGGCGAGAAAGTGACGAAAAAGCCGGTGCGCCGCGCGGTCAATATCGGCCGTAACGATCCGTGCCCTTGCGGAAGCGGCAAGAAGTACAAAAACTGCCACGGTAAATAATTGTTGCCCAGCACGAAACGCAACAACTTGACTTCCCATCAGTAAGCATGGATCTCCACGCTCGCTGATGGAAGTTTCATTTATGTCACTTCGATTTTTGAAGTGGCTTTGATTGGAGCGAAAGGCGGCGACTCCTGCCGGAATAGCATGAGCTGAAGACCCTTGACTGAGCAAAAGTGGAACGTTGCGAGCAATGTTTTCTGCGACCCTAAGGGAGCAGGATGGGGCTGCCTTAATTTCTGCAAAGAACGCAGAAATTAAGGCCAATCGAACCCTTCGCTGTTCGATTGGCTGAAGCATGCCGGCGGAAAGCGTCCGCCTGTAGCGAAAGCCGTTACGAAGAACGGCTTTTGCGACCAAAAGCGAAGCGTTGGGAGCACCGGCATATATTATTAATACACATTTTTTTATTTTCAGGAGGAACAACTATGATGGAATTATCCGATGTGCGGAACGAGCTAGACAAAACAGCTAAGAAATTAGCGGAATTCAGGGGGTCTCTTTGACTTAGAAAACAAAGAGGCACGTATGCAAGAATTGGACGAAGTGATGCTGGAGCCAGGCTTCTGGGATAACCAGGACAGCGCTCAAAAAGTCATTTCAGAATCGAATGCTTTGAAGGCGTCAGTCGGTTCATTCCATGAATTGAACGACACGCAAGAAAATTTGGAGATGACGCTTGAATTGCTTCGTGAAGAAGCCGACGAAGAGCTTCAGGAAGAATTGGTCTCCGAGTTGAAAGAGTTCAAGAAAAAAATGGAAGACTTTGACTTGCAAATGCTATTGAGCGACGAGTTCGACAGCAGCAATGCCGTCCTTGAAATCCATTCAGGCGCAGGCGGAACGGAGTCCCAGGACTGGGCTTCCATGCTGTTGCGCATGTATACAAGATGGGCTGAAGATCAAGGCTATAAAGTGGAGACGCTTGACTATCAAGCCGGGGACGAAGCCGGCGTGAAGTCCGTGACGCTTTCCATCAAAGGCCATAATGCGTACGGCTATTTGAAAGCGGAAAAAGGCGTCCACCGTCTCGTCCGTATTTCGCCGTTCGATTCTTCGGGCCGTCGCCACACGTCCTTCTCTTCTGTAGAAGTGATGCCTGAGTTCGACGGAGACATCGATATCGAAATCCGGACGGAAGACTTGAAGATCGATACGTACCGTTCAAGCGGTGCGGGCGGTCAGCACGTCAATACGACGGATTCCGCAGTACGGATCACGCATATTCCAACGGGTGCGATTGTGACGTGTCAAACCGAACGTTCACAAATCAAAAACCGTGAACGTGCAATGAACCTCTTGAAAGCGAAGCTATATCAAATAAAGGTTGAAGAGGAAGAAGCTCGTTTAGCTGAAATTCGGGGCGAGCAAAAAGAGATTGGCTGGGGCAGCCAGATCCGTTCTTACGTGTTCCATCCGTACTCCATGGTGAAAGATCACCGTACGAACGAGGAGTCCGGAAACGTTGGCGCAGTAATGGACGGAGAGATCGATATGTTCATCAACGCATATTTGCGTTCGAAGATTTCATAATGAAAACAAAAAAGCGCACTCAGGTGCGCTTTTTTGTTTTATTCAGCATTTCCTGAGGTTTTTTATCATTTAGGTCAGAAGTCAGGAAGGTTTGAAATTCCTCTTTATGTGTATAGTAAAAGGTAAAGGCGAAGGAAAACCGAGGGGTGAAAAACTTTCCATTTTGTCATCAATTTGATAAAAATGGGCACCGTACCACGCGGTGTAGTATCCCGATCCTTTGGTATACTAGAGGATGTAGCATAACTTTTGACAGGAGGAAACAACATGAAGAACAAGCTAGTAGCAATGATGTTTGGTGCGGCGCTTGTACTTGGCGCATGCGGAGGCGGAAACAATGCAAACAACTCTGGCAACGGAAACGGCGAGACGGCTGCCGTAGATGCAGATAAAGTTTTCCAAAAGAGTTGCGCGACTTGTCATGGCGGCAATCTTGAAGGGCGCGGCAATGCTCCGGCATTGGCGAACATCGGATCTGAGCTTTCTGAAAAGGAAATCCATGACATTATTCAAAACGGTAAGGGCGGCATGCCAGGTGGTCTAATCCAAGGGGAAGAATTGGATGCCGTTACAAAATGGCTAGCTGAAAAGAAATAATTTATTCGAAAACGCAATGGGTGATAACAAACCTGTTGCGTTTTTTATGTGGATGAAGAACATATGGAAAGTAATTCCTATACTATTGCAAGGAGATTACATCGGAGCGGCTCAACATGCATGATTTCATGCTATATATCAAAAAAACAACTATTATTTTCATAGTGAAAAAGGTAAGCTCGCGCCTTTCGTGGGATTTTTACATTTGAAGTGATTATATTGTTGAATCATGCTGGGCCAAATGAAACATATCTGTAATACTTAGCAAGCCTTAACATGTTATAATGAATTTGTCGGCAAAAAATGCGGAATACAATACGATTCAGGTGGTTTTTACATGATTGTAATGAAAGATGTTTATAAGAAATACCCGAACGGGGTCGTTGCTGCGAATGGCATCAACGTCGAAATTGGTCGAGGCGAGTTCGTTTATGTCGTTGGACCTAGCGGAGCGGGGAAATCGACGTTCATTAAAATGATGTATCGCGAGGAATCCCCGACAAAAGGCGACATAATTATTAACGGCATAAATCTTGCGACGTTGAGGAATAAGAGAGTCCCTTATTTGAGAAGGCAGATCGGCGTCGTTTTCCAAGACTTTAAACTGCTTCCTAAATTGAATGTTTACGAGAATGTTGCATTTGCGCTCGAAGTGATCGAGGAATCACCAAAGCAGATCCGCCAAAAAGTGAATGATGTACTGGCGTTGGTCGGATTAACGCAAAAGGCGAGGATGTTCCCGAATGAGTTATCGGGCGGCGAACAGCAACGGGTTTCCATAGCACGCTCAATCGTCAATGTCCCGAAGGTCGTCATAGCGGACGAGCCTACAGGTAACTTGGATCCGGATACATCTTGGGAAATTATGAAGATATTTGAACAGATAAATGCGCGAGGCACGACAATCGTCATGGCCACGCATAATAAAGAGATCGTAAATACAATCAGACATCGGGTCATCGTCGTCGATGGCGGCATGATCACGAGAGATGAATATGAAGGGGTATACGGTTATGAAAGCTAGGACGATGGGGCGGCATCTCAGAGAAAGCCTGAAAAGCCTCGGCCGGAACAGCTGGATGACGTTCGCCTCAGTCAGTGCGGTTACCGTCACACTTCTGCTCGTCGGGGTGTTCATCGTAATCATGATGAACTTGAACCAATTGGCGGATAATATTGAGAACGATGTAGAAATCAAAGTCATCACGGAACCGGCGGCAGATGCCGAGGCTGTGAAAACGTTGGAAAAGCAAGTCCGGAAAACACCCGGTGTAAGTGAGGTCATCCATGCGTCCAAGGACGAAGAATTGGACAAGATGATTAGTTCATTCGGGGATGAATTGAACCTTTATAAACAGAGTAATCCATTAGGGGACGCTCTCTATGTAAAAGCGACAGATCCGCACAAAACGGCTGAAGTCGCCAAGAAAATCGAATCGTATGACAACACGTATCAAGTCGTCTATGGTGAAGGGAAAATCGAGAAATTGTTCAATGTGCTCAATATGAGCAGAAACATTGGAATGGTACTCATTTTGGCCCTACTATTCACTGCTATGTTCTTAATTTCAAATACAATCCGTCTCACAATTGTTGCGAGAGGACGAGAAATTGAGATTATGAAACTCGTTGGCGCCACGAATAGCTTTGTTAGAATCCCATTTGTACTCGAAGGGGTGTGGCTAGGTATACTCGGGTCGATCATTCCAATGGTCGTCATTTCCGTTTCATACTACAAGCTTTATTCACAATGGCAGCCTAGATTGCAGAATGAATTATTCCAATTATTGAATGCTACACCTTTCATTTTCCAAGTGAATGGGCTTCTACTATTCATGGGCGTATTTATCGGAGTGTGGGGCAGTTTCATGTCTGTCCGCAAATTTCTTAGAATCTAATAGGCTGTCACACAAAAACGGGGAGTGCTGTAGGGTTCCCCCGATATCGGCCTGATTGTGATCGAAACAACCTGCAGCATTAGCTTAAAGGGGGAAATAAGAAGTTGAACAAGCGTAGATGGATTATGGCAAGTTTCGCCATCGTCTTCCTGTTGACGTCTGTTGTAGGCGGATCAGGGGCTTTGGCAAGTACATTGAATGATTTGAAGAAGGAACAAAAGCTGAACCAACAGAAAAAGCAAAATCTGAAATCCGGTATGGAAAATAAAGATAACGCTATCAAGGCGACCGAGAATGAAATTCAAAAGTTTCTAAAACAAATCAGTGCGTTGAATAAAGAAATAGAAGAAACGAACGCAAATATGAACCGTGTCATTAATAAGATCAACAAAACGAATGAAGAGATCGATGCTTTGAAGGAATCCATCGAGGATCTTGAGAATAAGATCGCTGAACGAGACGTCGTCCTTCGGGAACGGGTACGTGCGATGCAAGTGAAGGGCAACGATGTAAATTATATAGACGTCCTGCTCGGAGCAAACAGTTTCGCAGATTTCATCGACCGTTTTTCTGCAGTCACATCGCTGATGGATGCAGACCGTGATATTATGCGTAAACAGCAGGAAGATATCGAGCAACTGGAAGCAGAAAAAGCTCTCGTTGAGAAGAAATTAAGTGAACTGAAAGATAGTAAAGCACAGCTTGAGAAATTGAAAGCGAACCTTCAGTCGAAGAAAAAAGAGAAAAATAAAGTAATTGATCAATTGGAAGCAGAGCAGGAGAGGCTTTCAAGGGAAAAGCAACAATTAGAGAAGGAATTCCATGAAGCAATTGAAGTCGATGCACAGTTGGAGAAGAAAATAATCTCCGAACAGAAGCGTATAGCGGAAATTGCTCGTAAAGAGGCAGAACGCAAACGGAAAGCGAGAGAGGCAGCTGCAGCGAAAAAACCGGGCGCATTGCCGCAAGTATCAAACGGCTTCTGGACGAGACCGGCGAATGGAACGTATTCATCTTCGTTCGGTTGGCGGGTACATCCAATCTATGGTACGAAGCGTCAACACCGTGGAGCTGACATTGCAGCACCGATCGGAACTCCGGTCGTAGCGGCCGGGGACGGAGTCGTTTCCTATGCGGGGAGCATGGGCGGCTACGGGAACGTCATTATGATTACCCATTCAACAAACGGCGGCATCTTCACGACAGTATATGCCCACTTATCGAAAATCAGCGTCAGCAGCGGACAAGTTGTTGACAAAGGCACCTATATCGGTGCCGTCGGCAATACGGGAGCATCCACGGGTCCTCACTTGCATTTCGAAATGCACGTTGGGAACTGGACGGCATCCGGTCCGAGCGCTGTGAATCCGTTGCGATATGTATCATTTTAACTAAAACTTTTAGAACTGTACCAGGATTGGTCATCAATCTGAGGTGCAGTTCTTTTTTTGCGGTCCTTTTCAAGCTTGCGCTGAATGATTTTTCGCCTTCTATTGCAAGTTCACAAAGTCTTCCCATTTGTACGCGATACTGGAAGCATTATGCTCGCAACATCGATATATTTCCTTTAGCATTGCCATATACGGAGTAAAGGGGTTAACCTGGTATGACTGTCACAAAACTGTTTTTAATCGGCAATTTCACGGCCCCGTCGACGTGGGTCGCTCTCATTATTGCATTCATTCTTTCATATATTGCTATCCGGCTAAAATTCGGCAAACAGCCCGTAAGCCGGTTCGGGGATGCCATTTTTTATCTCATCATCATTTGGAAGTTGTCGGTCATCATTACCGATTTCAAGATTGTCATCAAGGCACCGTTCGCGCTTCTTTATTTCAACGGAGGGATGTTCGGGTTTATCCTTGGACTGGTGTTTGTCATGTACAGGACTTTGCTCGATTGGCGGAAGGGCCGGATTGATAAGGATATGCTCATTGCGCTATTCATAGGGGCTGTTTCTGTCCAAGCTGTCTTCCAAGTGGTGATGGTGCTGTTAAATGAAGGCAGCTTGATTGCACGTGTTGGAACGGCTGTCATTTTTCTGGGACTTCTATTTTTCATTTGGAAAAACGTCGATTCAAACGGAAGTCATATCGTCCAGCTTGCTTTGCTGTTCATTGCGGCCCATGTCTTTGTCGCTTCCATCCAGCCGAAAGGTTTGATGAATCCGCCACTGCTTGTGACGTTATTGATAGGCTTATTTTACACGATGCTTTTCATGAATAAACCAACACTTGAACAAACGGACGGGGGTAAATTAGATGAATAAGAAAGTGATCGGTTACGTAATCGCCGCATTGCTCATCGGATCGATGGTCGTAATCATGGTCAATGAAAATTTGAAAAAAGCGGATCCGATTGATACGTCCAACGTGCTCATTGAATCGAAGGATGGATCTGGGGAAGAATCTGCCGCAGGTGAAGTTGGACTGGACTTCGGCAATCTCCCGCCCGACTTCGAATTGACGACATTGGATGGCGACACGCTAACATTGTCTGAACTGAAAGGGAAAAAAGTCGTCCTCAATTTCTGGGCGACATGGTGCCCGCCATGCAAGGCGGAAATGCCGCATATGCAAAACTACTACCGGAATTCCGCGGAAGAGAATAATGTAGAAATCGTCGCTGTCAATTTGACGAGCAGTGAGAATCGTGGCGCGAAAGTGGTGCGTGAATTCATTGATTCATACGGATTGACGTTTAAGATTCCGTTGGATGAAGATGGGATAGTCGGGGAAACGTATCAAGTGTTCCAAATCCCGACGACCTATATGCTGAATACGGACGGGACGATCTCCCAAATCGTAAAAGGGCCGATGGATGAAGCAACTTTGGAAACACTAATTGATGATTTAGATTGAGGAAAGCCGGATTTCTGTTGTGGTAACATTCCCATTCCGTTCATATAGTGGACGGAGGAGGGATGTTATCGATGCGCAGAAGCCGGTTTTTAGTTTTTGCGATATTAGCGGTAATGGCGGCAGGCGTATTCTTAGTGCTGGACGGTTGCTCGTCGGAAAAAGGGAAAAGGGCGGATTCGACATTAAAAGAGGCGTTTCCCGTCATTAACGAAGCGTATGGCCTCATTCAGGAGAAGGCGGTGTACCCGGTCGAAGGGGACAGGCTCATCGAAGGCGCATTGCGCGGCATGGCGGATGTCATCGGGGATCCGTATTCTACGTATCTTTCGGAGGAGGAAGCAGCGGCGCATCGGGAGTCGCTCGCCGGGGAGAAAGTCGGAATCGGAGCGGAAATTACGAGGTCCGGCGGAAGGTATATCATCGTTGCACCAATCAAGGGGTCCCCTGCCGAGAAAGCGGGGCTGCAGCCTTATGATGAAATCGTCCGTATTAACGGGGAGCCGTTAGGGGGCTTGACGCTGCAGGACGTTGTCAAGAAAATCCGGGGCAAGGAAGGGACCGCCTTGGAAATGACGATTTACAGGCCGGACTTGAATAAGCATCTTGAGTTGAAAGTGATGCGGGATGTCATTCCTGTAAAAACGGTGAAAGCTGAATTGATGGAGGAAAGGGGCACGAAATTCGGTTACATAGCGTTGACGATGTTCGGGGATGAGACAGCTGCCGAATGGAAAAAGGCGACCGATGCAATGATCAAAGGCGGTGCCGAGGCGCTTGTGATCGATGTTCGCGGAAATCCGGGCGGCTATTTGCGCGCTGTCGGTGAAGTAGCCGGAAGTTTGTTGCAGGAAGATACGGTCTTCGCCTATATGCAAAACGCGAAAGGCCAATTGACGCCGCTTGTCGTGGAGCCTTCCGAGAAATTCAAGTTTGATGAAAAACTGAAAAAGATCCCTGTCGTCCTGCTTCAGGATAAAGGGAGCGCATCCGCGAGCGAAGTGTTGAGCGGTGCATTGAAAGACTTGAGAAGAGGCTTCATTATCGGACAAGTGAGCTTCGGTAAAGGGACGGTCCAAGATACGATGGAGCTTTCGAACGGTGGAGAAATGAAACTGTCGACCCATAAATGGCTCACACCGAAAGAGACATGGATTCATGGAAAAGGGGTACCTGTCGACTTAGCCTCCGAGCAAAATCGCCTCTTTACTGAGCACATCCGATTCTCGGCTGACGTCTATGCAGTCGGCGATTATCATGAGGATATCGCGTACGCACAACGGCTTCTGTCTGGCCTGGGCTATAAACTTGAACGGGACGACGGCTACTTTGACGAGTCGACAGCCATTGCCGTCCACGAGTTCCGGGTAGATGCAAAAGTGTCCTCCGAGAGCATCATGGACCGCAAATTCTTTGCAGCCATCCGTGAAAAGGTTGAGAACTATCGTAAAGATAAAGCAAATGATATCCAGCTGCAAGTCGCAATTGGATATGTGCATCATTTATTGAGCAATTGAAACATTCCTCCCTGCGCTCGCAGGGAGTTTTTTTATTGAGAATAGTAGTAATTGCCTGGAAGAGAAGACTCAATTCAGAGAAAATTTCTCGGCTGTCTCACACGTGAGACGTTTCTTTTGATACAATAGGGAATAATCATGTTTTCGGGGATGGATGGTGACAGTTGATGAGTGAACAAGTACTAATGGATCTGTTAGAAGCTATTGCACTATTTTTCCTAAATCCAGTTTGGTTGGTTGCCATAGTGGCGGCGGTCGGTTTAGGGTATTTCCGGGTGAAACGGGAGCGGCGCAGTTTCCTTGTGCGACTTCACCCCGGCTTGACGGAAATGAAAAGGGTGCTCGCCGAATCGTGGCTTCCTGCGTTGATCGTATCCGTGTTAATAGCCGGGATCGGTCTGTCTGTCGATGTAGGTTGGATTGCGCTCTTTTCGGCAGTCGCCATACTGTCGATGATCTCGTTCTATTATCTGGCAGCATCACCGATCTATTTTGCTGCGATTGCATTTTTTGGCTTGTATGCGCTCCAGCAATGGATCCCGGGTACGGACGCATTGGCGTATCGCGGGTGGTCGCTAGGTGACGTCGATCTGTTTGGGGACATGGCGCTTACTGTTCCGGTCATTGCAGGACTTCTCCTCATTGTGGAAGGGTTCCTCGTCCGACGACATACCGCTGCCTATGCTTCTCCGTTCTTGACGAAGACGAACCGCGGTTTGCGGGCGGCTGCATTCAAATCCAAACGGCTCTGGCTATTGCCAATCGTTCTTATCGTGCCAGGGGAGTTCCTGTCGGCATTCGCGCCATATTGGCCGCAATTTACGATAGGGGCGACCGTTTTCAGCTTTCTACCCGTACCGATCATTATCGGCTTCTCACAAGTCGCGCGGGCAAGCTTTCCGGATGTGTTGTTCCCGAAAATTGGACAAGCGATCACTGTGGTTGGCGTAGTTGTCGTTCTAGTTGGGGCATTTGCATGGTGGATGCCGATCCTCGGGTGGGCGGCTTTGATTATCGGAGTTGCTGGCAGGGTGATGCTATCGATTATTGTCGCTTTGCGGGAACGCAAAGGCGGATTCGCTGCGGCGCCACAATCGACAGGTGTCATCATAGCGGGCATCTTGCCGGACTCGCCGGGTGAAAAACTCGGACTGGTTCCAGGGGAATGCATTCGTAAGGTCAATGGCATTCAAGTGTCGAATGAAAAGGAATTGTATGATGCGATTCAAGTAAATGCGGCCCATTGCCGTCTGCAAGTGATTGGCCGAGACGGTGAAGTGCGGCTCATGCAGCAAGTGCTCTATCGTCATGATCATCACCGGTTAGGACTGCTCGTTGTCCGTTAACTGAATTCAGCAAAAAGGTTTGGTGGAATATGGATATCGCCACATTGGAAACAAAAATGATGCTCGCCTTGTTCCTACCTGGATTGCTCGTCGTGTTTTTCACGCGAGTCACTTTCCATCATCTCGTCGGGCTCGCCTTGACGATCGCGCTCATCGCAGCATCGGTTTATGCGGGCTACACGCATAACTGGATCCTGTACGCGGCGGACGCGCTTTCGCTGACAGTCGGTTTCTGGTATGCGACGCGGATGGTGAATAGGGCGAAGAGGCAAGAAGGTCAGGCGGAAGATTAAAATGAAAAGGCTGTCCGGAAAGTTGATGAATCAACTTTCTGTGGCAGCCTTTTTTGTGTGGGTAGCGTTTTATGATCACTTGCGGTGATATATGATCACTTGGGACGATATATGATCACTTGCGGTGATATATGATCACTTGCCGGGATATATGATCACTTGCCGGGATATATGATCACTTGCAGAGATATATGATCGCTTGCCGGGATATATGATCACTTGCCGGGATATATGATCACTTGCGGTGATATATGATCACTTGCTGTGATATAAGATCACTTGCTGTGATATATGATCACTTGCGGGGAAATATGATCACTTGCTGTGATATAAGATCACTTGCGGGGAAATATGATCACTTGCAGAGATATATGATCACTTGTGGAGAAATATGATCATTTGCACAACAGGAACTGGGGCGTCACAGATAGTTGGTGAAAACCGACTTTCTGGACGCCCCTTGTATTGTTTTGCGGATGGCCGCAGGTTGGCACAGCCTCCGCACTCTTTGACGCGATTCACAAAAAATGAATTACATAAATAAGCTGTAGATGGCGAGTACGCCGATCGTGCCGAGGACGACCGGCATGACGCCGCCTCCTAAAAATGCGATGAGGAAGGCGGTCGCAGCGCCAAGCACGCCGAATAGGATATTGCCTTCCTGGACAAAAATGATCGCCGGGAAGATGAGCGCCCCGAGTACGGCGTATGGGATGTTGCTGAGGACGCCGCTGACGATCGGGGGCAGTTCCTTTCCGTCGAGGAATGTGAGGGGCACCATTCGTGGGATGTAGGTGACGAGCGCCATTCCGAAGAGCATCCACCAATATGTCGGTCCCATTAGTATCCCTCCTTTTCCTTGTGCAGGACGTGAGCGTTTTTGCCGTGCCTCGCATAGATGATTTCAATAAGTATTGCAGAACCGAGCGTCGAGACGAGGATCGCCCATCCGGTTGAAAGCAAGTCGCCGATATAGATGACGCAGTGGATGGCGGCTGCGAGTGCTGCGAGCATGACGACTTTTCGGTTTCCTTTCATGGCCGGCACGAGCAAGCCGACGAACATGGCGTACAGGGCGATGGACATGGCGACTTGCAGGAATTCGGGCAGAGTGGCGCCGACAAGGTGGCCGGCTATCGTGAAGATGACCCAGCTACCGTAGGCGATGATTGTTACGCCGAAAGCATAGGCAGTCGGGATTTTCCCTTCTTTTCCTGTCGCCAGGACGGAGAACGATTCGTCTGTGATGCCGAATGAGTAGATCGCCTTCACCCATTTCGGCGCGCGATGCATCTTTTCATTCAGCGAAGCCGTCATTAGGAAGTGGCGGATGTTAACGATGAAAGTGTTGATGACGATCGTGAATGGGTCGACTCCGAATGAAATCAGGTTGAGCGATATGTATTGGGCTGCACCGGCGTAGACGAATATACTCATGGCGGTCGCTTCGATGAGTGAGAGGCCGGTTGTTTTGGCGAGCAATCCGAATGTGAGCGCGATCGGGAAGTATCCGATTGCAATGCTCAGACCCGCTTTCAGGCCGGCAATGAATTGATTTTTCATGAGCAGTCACGTCTTTCTTAATATGTATGATTGAAATTATACTATATTTTGACGTTTTGGTGTTATTCTATAAGGGAAAAGGGAATATTCGAGAGTATATATATTAATAGCAGGGATCGGGTAGGTCGATTGTTGATAGGCGAGGGTGTTGCATATGGATGAATGGTTAGATGTTGATAAGATTGTTGAATTGTCAGGACAGTATAAGGCGTTGGGGCCGTTTATCGGCCTGTTATTGCCTTTCATAGAGTCCTTTTTGCCATTTTTGCCGCTGTTTGTTTTCGTATTTGCGAATGCGGGCGCTTATGGGCTTTGGTATGGTTTCATTTTGTCGTGGGCGGGCACTGTTGCGGGTTCGTATGTCGTGTTTCTGATTGTCAGGAATTATGGACGTAATCGCTTTTTGCGTTTCTTGACGAGGAATGCGCGCGTGCAGCAACTTATCGGCTGGGTGGAGCGGAACGGGTTTGCACCGCTGTTTTTGCTCATCTGTTTTCCATTTACGCCTTCCGCGCTTGTGAATCTAGTGGCGGGCTTGTCAAATATGAAGAAGAAAAGTTATTTGTTCATTTTAATGGCGGGGAAGTTCGTCATGATTTTCACGATCAGCTTCATCGGTCATGATTTGAAGGCGTTGTTAACACAACCAGTGCGGACGGGGATCGTCATCGGGATCATTGTTCTGTTATGGATTGTAGGCAAGTGGTTGGAGAAGCGGCTCGACAGGAAAGTGGAAGAGGAATCGAGTTCGATCTTTCAAGAGGAAGAGAAAGATTGAGCGGTTATGCGCAAATTTCTCCGTTTATGCGTGAGTTTAGCGCGTTATGCGTGAAAAATCGGTTTTATGCGCAATTTTAGCTGTTTATGCGTTTTTCTTACGGTTTATGCGTGAATAAATGAATTTATGCGTGTTTCGTGAACCGCGGGGGTATTTCATTCCCGCGTTCTGCTTGGCGCGCTGGATGCATTTTACAAATCAATGAATCAATGTTAATAGTTCCTGTCCTCCTAAACTTTCGGTACAATGAAGGGAAGGATGATAGGATTTTTTTTATCTTCATTCAGCACTCCCGCTTATAGAGTGGGTATATGAATGCGTTTTCTGTTCAAAAGGTTTAAAACACCTGCTGAACGAAGATAAAGCCTCCGGCGGATGTCACAGATTTTGAAGGGAGTTAATTGCGAATCGAACCCTTCGTTGTTCGATTCACAATTCAAAATCTGGACGCAATTACGCCGAGGCGTAATTGATTTATAGAAAGGGGAGAGTGCCATGACATTGCGGTTTGTGACCGGACGAGCCGGAACAGGGAAGACGACGGTCATCGAGCGGGAGATTGCCGCGGAGCTTGAACGGGAACCATTGGGGTCGGCGGTCATCTTGATTGTGCCTGATCAGATGTCATATTCCATGGAGCTGAGCTTGTCGGTGAATTTCGGTTTGAATGGCTTGATCCGCGCGCAAGTTTCCACTTTCAAGCGGCTTGCATGGCGGGTGCTGCAGGAAACGGGCGGCATTACGCGGAAGGAAGTCGATGGGTTCGGGTACAGGATGCTCGTGCGGAGTGTGCTGGAGGAGAACCGGGAGGAGCTGAAGCTGTTCAAGCAAGCTGCGAACAAGCGGGGCTTCACTGAAAAAATCGGCGATCTCATGAAAGAGTTCAGCCGCTATTGCCTCGATCGGGAAACGTTGGCCGAGTTCCGCCAACAACTGGCCACAGCCGATGCCCCGAGGACTTTGCAGGACAAGGTGAGCGATCTTTCATTGCTGCTCTCGAAAATCGAGGAGCGCCTCGGCACGTCCTATGTCGATAGTGAAGGGCATTTGGCGTTGTTGGCGTCCCAAATCAAACACTCGGAACTTATAAAAGGCGCACATCTTTATATAGATGGATTTGAGAGTTTCACAGCGAGGGAATATGAAATCATTACGGAACTGATGAAGCATGGCAATCGGGTGACGGTCGTCTTGCCGATGGAGTCCGATTTGTCGGGGCATGCGGATCATGAGCTGTTCTTTAATCCTGTACGGACGTCATTGAAGCTCCGTGAAATTGCGCGCAATGAAGCGGTCGACATCGAAGAGGGAATTCATATGAGTGTACCTCTCCGGTTCAAAAATGACGAGCTACGCCATTTCGAAAACGAGTTCGAGAAATATCCTCCGAAGGACAGGCCATCCGAAGGATCAGTTTCCTTGATCGAAGCGACGGACCGGCGGGCGGAAATCCATGCAGTAGCAAGGAAAATCCGGGAACTCGTCATGAAGGGCGGACGGTATAAGGAGATTTCGATTTTATATCGACAGCCGGATAAATACGATGAACTTATTGAAACGATATTTTCACAATACGATATCCCGGTATTCATTAGCCGGAAAAAGCCGATGCTCCACCATCCGCTTATCGAATTTACAAGGTCCGTCCTTGAAGCGGTAACATCGGGTTGGTCGTATGAATCGGTATTCCGCGCGGTGAAGACAGATCTGTTCTTTCCACACCGGGAAGATAAGCTCCTTTGGCGGGAGCGCGCGGATCGTCTGGAAAATTATGTTCTTGCAAATGGAATCTATGGCAATCGGTGGTTCGATGAGGCACGGTGGAAAGTGAAACGATATCGTGGTTTGGAATTGCATACGACAGTGCAGACCGATGAGGAACTGGAGTTGGAGCGGGAGCTGCATTTGATCCGCGATCTGATCCGGGAGCCGCTTACGCAGTTCGAAGGTAGGCTAAAGCGTTCGAAAAATGGACGGGATGTCGCAGAGGCGCTCTTTTTATTCATGGAATCGCTGCAAGTATTCGATAAAATTATCGACTTGCGGGCGGAGGAGGAGCGTGCGGGCCGTCTGTTGAACGCGACCGAGCATGAACAGGCCTGGAATTCATGGATCAATGTCCTCGACCAGTTTGTCCTCATGTTCGGGGACAAGGAGATGGAGTTGAAGGAAGCCGCGCGGATTTTGGATGAAGGGTTCGATACGCTTGAGTTCATCCGCATTCCGCCGTCCCTCGACCAAGTGACGGTGACGACGATCGAGCTCGCGAGCCTCATGGAGATCGAAGTAGGCTTCGTCATCGGCGTCAATGACGGTGTGCTCCCTCAACGGATCGATGCCGAGGGGATTTTATCCGACTCGGACCGGGAATGGTTCGCGATGAGCGGACTGGAGCTTGCCCCATCTTCGAAAATGAAGCTCATGGATGAATCGTATATGGCATACCGAGCGTTCACGTCGGCGAGGGAAAAGCTTTTCATTTCGTATCCAATCGCGGATGAGGAAGGGAAGTCGCTTTTGCCTTCGCTATACATCTCTCGCTTCCAGCAACTATTACCAGGGGTCGGGCTGCAGTTGGCGGTGTCGGATCCGTCCGAATTGTTGAATGAAGAGGAGCAGGCTGATTATATTATCCACCCTCGTACAGCGCTCCCTTACGTATCGATGAAAGTGAAGGAAGCGGAGCAGACGAGCGAGCTTGCAGCCGAATGGCGGGCAGTGCTCGCCTATTACGAAGAAGACCCATTATGGTCCTCCGTCTTGGAATACATTACGAAGCCGATGATGGACCGCAATGAAACGGAGCGGCTCGCGCCAGCTATCACGGAAGGCTTGTATGGCAAAACGTTCGTCTCGAGCGTATCAAGAATCGAATCGTATTACAGCTGCCCGTTCCAGCATTTCGCTTCTTATGGGCTTGGACTGCAGGAACGGATGGAATTCACACTCGAGGCGCCATCAATCGGAGATCTGTTCCATGCGGCTTTAAAATGGGTGTCGGATGAAATGAACCGGACGGGAAGATCATGGACGGAGTTATCGAAGGAGCAATGCTGGCAATTGGCGCGGGACGCGATGGAGCATATTGCGCCGATGTTCTTCAACCGCATTTTGCTTTCGACAAGCCGCTACCACTACATCCGCCGGAAATTGACCCATATCGTGACACGCACGATTTTTGCGCTCGGCAAACAAGCGACAAAAAGCCTGTTCCGTCCGATTGCCATCGAAGCGGCATTCGGACCGGGTGAGCAGCTGCCGCCTCTTGAAATTCCATTGCGCCGTGGCAATCAAATGAATTTACGCGGGAGGATTGACCGGGTGGATGCGACGGAAATCGACGGAAAGAATTATGTACGGATCGTCGATTACAAATCGTCCTCAAAACAGCTGGATCTGACCGACGTATATTACGGCATCTCCTTGCAGATGTTGACGTATCTCGATGTCGCCGTCGAGCATGCGGAGGAGTGGATCGGGTTCAAGGCGGATCCCGCGGGAGTGCTTTACTTGCATGTCCATAACCCGATGATCCGCACGGAGCTCGAGCTGACAGAAGATTTGATTGAAGAAGAGATATTGAAATCCTATAAGATGAGGGGCTATTTGCTCGATGATCCCGAAGTCGTCATGGGGATGGATGCGCAGCTCGGCAAGTCGTCGACTGTCATTCCGGCCGCTTTGAAGACGGACGGGACATTTACAAAAGCCTCTAAAGTGCTGTCGACGGATGATCTGCAAATCGTCCGGAAGTTTGTGAGGCAGCGCCACCAGCAGGCAGGAGATGGAATGCTTGCGGGGGATGCCCGGGTGTATCCGTACCGGTTGAAGGATAAAATGCCGTGCCAATATTGCTCGTATCGTTCGGTATGCCAGTTCGACCCAACGGACCCCGAGCAGAAATACAGGCATTATGAGAGCATGAATCCGGAAGAATCCCTTGAAATGATGCGGAAGGATGTGAATGATGATGAACATTCCAGTTAAACCGGCGGACGTGACATTCACGGACGCCCAGTGGAAGGCGATATGGGCGTCGGGGAAAGATGTGCTCGTGTCGGCTGCGGCCGGTTCCGGGAAGACGAAGGTGCTCATTACGCGGATGATCGAGAAAGTGTTGAGTGAGCACAATCCGATCGATGTGGACGAATTGCTTGTCGTCACATTCACAAATGCCGCAGCTGCAGAAATGCGACACAGGATGGCGGAAGCATTGGAAGAGGCGATTGCCGAAAATCCTGGTTCCATCCATTTGAGAAGACAGTTAAGCTTGTTGAATAAAGCACAGATTTCCACATTGCACTCATTCTGTCTAAACGTCGTCCGCCAATATGCATACCTGATCGACATCGACCCGGGGTTCCGCATCGCGGATAGCACGGAAGCGGCGTTGCTGCGGGACGATACGATCGGTGAA
Organism: Sporosarcina pasadenensis; assembly: GCF_047228845.1. Lineage (NCBI taxonomy): Bacteria > Bacillati > Bacillota > Bacilli > Caryophanales > Caryophanaceae > Sporosarcina > Sporosarcina pasadenensis. The sequence goes on along the minus strand of NZ_JBFEGM010000002.1, from coordinate 110,781 downwards.
GTGCTTGAGGACGCTTATAACGCAGACAATCCGGAAGCGATGTACCGGCTTGCAGACAGCTTCACATCGGACAGGAACGACCAGTCGATCGAAACGCTCATCGACAGGCTGTACGACTATTCGCGGGTGCATCCGTCACCAGAAAGATGGCTCAGGATGATTCCGATGCAATACGAGTTGGATGACGATGTGACGATCGATGAACTCGATTTCATCGGCCCGTTGAAAACGGCGATCCGCCATACGCTTGAGGAAGCAATCCATCTGACAGAAGATATGAAGCGGATTGCATTAATGCCTGAAGGTCCCGAGCCGTTAGCTGCTACAGCTGATGCGGATCTGCAATGGATCCGGGAGGCGAAGCGGCGGATAGAAGAAGGGACATGGGAAGAGACGTATGCGTTTTTCGGGTCGCTCACATGGGTGAAGGCGGGCACGATTCGGAAAAATACATGCGATGAGGAATTGGCGAAACGGGCGAAATCGCTCAGGGATTCCGTGAAGAAAATCGTCAATTCGTTGAAAGAGTCGTATTTTACAAGGACACCGAAGCGTCTACTGGATGAAATCCGTCTCATGGCGCCGATGATGCATACGCTTGTCGAACTCGTCATCGATTTTGGGAAGCGGTACGGAGAAGTTAAAATGGACCGCGGACTCGTCGATTTCTCGGATCTTGAGCATTTCGCGCTGCAGATTCTTGCGGCGGAGAAGGACGGGGAGCTTGTGCCGTCCGATATCGCGGTTGATTATTTGAACAGGTTTGCGGAAGTGCTCGTCGATGAATACCAGGACGTCAATTTGCTGCAAGAGGCGATCATTCAGCTCGTCAAGCGTGGCAGTGAGGCAGACGGGAATTTGTTTATGGTCGGTGACGTGAAACAATCGATTTATCGTTTCAGATTGGCGGAACCTGGGTTATTTCTTGGGAAATACAATCGATTTACGTCGGATGATGGAGAAAATGGTCTGAAAATCGATTTGAATGCGAACTTCCGAAGCCGGAAGGAAGTGTTGGATGCGACGAATTTCATCTTCTCCCAAGTGATGGGGGAACGGGTCGGTGAAATCGAATACGATGAAGCCGCCGCTTTGAAGTACGGCGCCCGTTATCCCGATAAGGAAACGCCTGCCGCATTGACGTTGTTATACGAGGCCGACGAAGAGGATATGGAAGATGAGGCGACGGAGCTTACAGGGCAAAGCTTGAAAAGCTCTCAGGCAGAAGCAAGGTATATGATTCGGAGAATTAAGGAGTTGATGGCTTCGGGCGCAGAAGTGACAGATGCGTTCACGGATAAAAGGCGTCCTCTCGAATACCGGGATATCGTCATCCTCATGCGCTCGATGACATGGTCAGGAGAAATCGCGGAAGAGTTCAAGCTTGCGGGCATCCCGATCTACGCGGAATTGTCGCGCGGCTATTTCGAGGCGATCGAAGTGATGATCATGCTTAACACGCTTCGTGTCATCGATAATCCGTATCAGGATATTCCGCTAGCGTCGGTTCTTCGTGCGCCGTTCGTCGGCATGACGGAAAATGAGTTGGCGCAAGTACGCCTCGCCGCGAAGAACAAGCCGTTTTACGAAGCGCTGAAACTGTTCATGGCGACAGGCGGTGCGGGAATTGCCGCGGAAACGCAAGTGAAATTGCAACGGTTCTTCCTCATGTTTGAGGATTGGCGCAATCTCGCTCGGCGCGGTTCGTTATCGGAGCTCATTTGGGAAGTGTATGCCGATACGCACTACTATGAAATGGTCGGCGCGATGCCGAACGGGAAACAAAGGCAAGCGAATTTGCGCGCGTTGCATGATCGTGCCATCGATTATGAGAAGACGTCATTTCGCGGGCTTTTCCGTTTCCTTCGGTTCATCGATCGGATGCAGAAACGCGGGGATGATCTCGGTGCTGCCCGTTACGTAAGCGAAACGGAAGACGTTGTCCGTATCATGACGATTCACTCGTCGAAGGGACTCGAATTCCCGTACGTTTTCGTCGCGGGAGCGGGCAGGCAGTTCAATAAAATGGACTTCAATGAACCTTATTTATTTGACCAGCATTTCGGCTTGGCGGTGAAGGCGATCGACCCGGAGTTGCGTATTACGTATACATCCCTTCCGTTCCTAGCGATGAAAGAGAAGAAGGAGCTCGAAATGCGGGCGGAGGAAATGCGCGTGCTCTACGTGGCGATGACGAGGGCGAAGGAGCATCTTGAATTAATTGCCACCGTTAAGGATATTGAAAAGTCGATCGGCAGTTGGCAAGATGCGCAGCTGATTGAGGCGGGCGAAATGCTGCCGGAATATACAAGGTCTCGTGCAAACGGCTATTTGGATTGGATTGGACCTGCCATTGCACGCCATCCGGATTTTGAGAAATTCGGGTTCATGTACGGTGGCCGTTCCGTCGACGATCCGTCAAAGTGGGAAATAGCGGCGTATCCTGTTTCTTCTTTCTTGACGATGGAGGAACAAGAGGAGGAAACCGTTGACAGACCGGCACCTGCACGAAAGGAGAATATTATCGATGCAGAATGGTCCGATGAAGTGAAGCGGAGATTCGACTATGTCTATCCATACATGACTTCGGTTGAGAAGCGCTCCAAGCAGACGGTGAGCGACTTGAAAAGGGTGGCGCTGCTCGAGATGGAACCGGACTTTGACGATTTCTTCTCGACGAAGGATGATGAAGTGAGCACTCCTTATTTACATGACCGTCCTGCGTTCATGCAGTCAAGGGCGCTGTCGGGGGCGGAAATCGGTACGGCGATGCATACGATTATGCAGCATATCGATCTGTCGAAGGCGCATACCGTGCAAGACGTGGATCGGTTCGTCACCGAGTTGACGACGCGCCAATTGTTGACTATGGAAGAAGCGAATGCTGTCGATGTGAAGGCGGTCGTCCGATTTTTCGAGACGCCCCTGTATAAGAGGATGTCCGGATCTCCAAGGATGTTGAAAGAAGTGCCGTTTACGTACGCATTCGACGCAAATGACGGCGATCACCAAATTTTGCAAGGGATCGCCGACTGCCTGTTCGAAGAAAAAGATGGCTGGGTGCTGCTTGACTATAAAACGGACAGGATCCGAGGAAGATTCAAATCTGAAGAAGAGATTCAAGTCGAAATGCAAAAGCGGTACGGCATCCAATTGAGCCTTTATAAAAAAGCGATCGAATCGATTGCGGGTATTACAATAAAAGAAATGGTCCTCTACTTGTTTGACGGAGAGAGGATTATGCATGTTCAGGAGGAATCTGTTTGAACGCAACACCTACGATTGGAAACCGCATTGAATCGTTGGATATACTGAGGGGCTTTGCGCTTCTCGGCATATTCATCGCGAATATGCTCACTTTCCATTCACCTTATTTTTATATAGATCCACATTCGTATTTCAGCACGCCGAGTGATGTGGCATCTTACAAGTTGATCAATCTATTCGTGGAAGCGAGTTTCTACCCGATTTTCGCAATGATGTTTGGGTACGGATTGAATATGCAATATGAAAAAGCGATTGCGAATGGGACGTCATACGTGCCGATGATGGCGAGACGAATGGCGATTCTCATGGGATTCGGCCTGATCCATGCGCTGTTCATCTGGTCGGGAGATGTATTATTCACGTATGCGCTGATGGGATTCATCATGCTGGCGGTCGTTAGAGTTCCGAAAAGATGGCTCCTATGGATTGCACTCATCGTCTATTTGCTTCCGACTTTCCTATTCATTGGAGGCGTTTATTTACTGACGAAGCATGACCCGAATAAGTTGATGGAAGGGTTTGTCGACATCCAGCGAATAGAATTGGCGATCACGGCATATGCACACGGGACGTATGGCGAGGCGCTCGTCTTCCGGATATCGGAGTGGCTCTTCATCGGTTTGACGAACTCCTTCATAGGCATTTTCATGGTGCTGCCATTGATTATGCTCGGTGCCGCTTTCTCGAAGTGGAAGCTGTTTGAACGCGCGGCTGTATTAAAAGGAAGAATAGCCGTTGTCGGCATTATTACATTAGCAGCGGGGATTTTCATTAAATCATGGCCGTATATCGATGGGTATGAATTTTACAATCGATTGATCCAGCAGCTGATCGGCGGCCCGATATTGGCGATTGGGTATGCGTGCGTCATCATTCTGCTCTGTACATTGCCTATTTTCCGGACGATCTTCCGGCCGATTGGGAAGGCGGGGCGATTGTCGTTAACGACGTACTTGATGCAGTCGATTATTGCGACGTTCCTCTTTTACGGCTACGGTTTCGGGCTCTATGGAAAAGTGGATTTGGAGACAGGTACGATGATTGCTGTCGGCATCTTTGCCATCCAGGTCATTTTCGCGGAGCTCTGGTTGTTGAAATTCCGGATGGGGCCTTTCGAATGGCTATGGCGAAAAGGGGTCTACGGAAAAAACATGCCGAAAAAAGAGGAGAAAGAGCAAGCTTTGTAGAATTGTAGTATGTGATTGACAACTATGTTCGTGTAGTAAAATGAAAATATTTTCATATTATGAGGAAGGATGGGCTTGTACATGAAACTTTTATCGTTCCGGTTTGAAGGAAAAACATTATTCGGTCCGAAAGTGAAGAAAGAGGAAGCGGTCTGGGATGTGAAATCGATCGCTGAAGCGTTCGGCGAAACGGATTTCCCTTCAACAATCATCGAAGGCATCGCAGGAGGTTTGGAGTTTGTTGAGAAGGTGAGGAAACTTGCCGAGCAAGCTCGGAATAGTGAAAATCCGGAACAATTCAAGTATGCTTTCACGGATATCGAATGGCTGTCCCCGATACCGCGCACACCGAAAAATGTCCTTGGCGTCGGTAAGAACTATGCCGAACATGCCGCCGAAATGGGTTCTGAAGCGCCGCCTGAAAAATTGTTGATTTTCACGAAATCGCCTACTGCGATCGCTGCAGATGAGCAGGAGCTTTCGGTGCACGCAGACCTTACGGATACCCTCGATTATGAAGGGGAATTAGCGGTCGTCATCAGCAAGAAAGGGCGCAATATCCCGAAGCAGCTCGCGTATGATCACGTATTCGGCTATACGATTGCGAACGATATAACGGCGAGAAATATCCAAACTGGGCATAAGCAGTTCTTCCTCGGTAAAAGCTTGGACGGCGCATGCCCGATGGGTCCTTATATCGTTACGAAGGACGAGATTCCGAATGCGCATAACTTATCGATCGTAACAAAAGTGAATGATGAAGTTCGTCAAAACGGAAATACATCTGACATGATCTTCAAGATCGACGATGTGATTGCCGAAATCTCGAAATTTGTCACACTCGAGCCGGGCGACGTCATTTTGACGGGCACGCCTTCAGGAGTCGGTAAAGGGATGAATCCGCCGCAGTTCCTGAAAACGGGCGATACGGTGAAGATTTCTGTCGAAGGTATCGGCACGCTCGTCAATCGCTTTGTATGAGTTCATTTCCTACTAAGGAAAGCTCTTCTATGATAGGATTGAAATGAATTTATTATTGATGAGGTGAACAGTTTGGACTTTTTATCAAGCACGCCCCATTTTCATATTTTCACATGGGTCGTAGGCATTATCCTTTTCCTCGTTTCGGCAGTGATGGCGAACGGAACCAAAGGGAAAAAAATTACTCATATGATTGCACGCTTATTTTACGTGCTCATCCTCATTTCAGGCATCGCGCTTTTCATTAAAGGGATGGATTATGGAATGGGTGCCGAATACGGCATTAAATTCCTGCTCGGCTTATTGACGATCGGAATGATGGAAATGGTTCTTGTTCGTTCTGAAAAAGGGAAGAAAGTTACAACGTTATGGATTTTATTTTTTGTCTTCCTTTTCGCAACGATGTTCTACGGCTTCAAATTGCCGATGGGCTTTGAATTCTTTTAATTGAAATGATCTATTGAACATGAAAGCCGCCGGCGAAATTGCCGGCGGTTTTTTTATGGTGTGTTATCGTCTTGACTCCGGGCGCCCTACGCTTTTGATTCCGTCTAGACTCCGGGCGCTAGTCGCTCGGGTCATAAGTCAAAGCTACTGCGTGGCAAAGACCGCCACTTCGTATCTTTGTCTTATGCCTGTCGCAACTTAGCGAGCGCCCTCCGCTTTTGTATATACACAAATTCGACTCATTTCTTAAGCACACATGGAATTTTCTTTTCATTACATGGCGGGGAGAGCCCTGTTTTGTTAAAATGGCTACAGATAGCTTGTTTGAGGAGGCTTTATTGTGATAGGGAAACGTTTGATTGGCGTAGCAGCCATTTTTTTATTGTTCATTTCCACAATGATGCCGGCCGCCGCTTCTGCCGAGAGTGAGCGTGGCATAATGGATGAGAGCATATATGACTTGCTTGTAGACCGTTTCAATAACGGCGCAGGAAAGAACGATATCGATGTTGATACGCATAAAGGAAATGCCTTCAATGGGGGCGATTTTATCGGTATCCAAGCGCGATTGCAGCATATTATCGATATGGGTTTTACGATGATCTCTTTAGGTCCCGTCTTCAAGACGGAGACGTATGACGGAAACAGCGTTCTTTCATATAACGAATTGGAACCTCATTTCGGTACGAAAGAAGAGTTAGTTTCGCTAGTGAAGGAAACTCATAAGAAGAACATGAAAGTGGTCGCCGATTTCCCTCTAGGAAATGTTAGCGCTAATCATGAATGGACGAAAGGGCAGGCGTATAAGTTCATCCCTTCTGCGGATGGTACGGTGGATTGGGATCCGGCTGATGCGAACGTACAGGACGCTTTGAAACAAGCAGCGGTTGACTTCATCACTGAATATGGCTTGGATGGAATCCGTTTGACGAATCTTGAAGGATTTGACGACGCGTTCTTGAATGAAATGATCAATGCCATCCATGACGCCAAGGAAGGCGCTTACGTATTGACGAATGAAGAGAGCGGGGCTGCCTTTGACTTGAAGCCAAGCGATGCGAAGATGGACGCTCTTCGTCAGTCATTCGTAAGAGCGGACCCGGATTCATCTCCTATGGATAATTTCATTGATAATGGCCAAATGGGAATTCTCCAATTCGATGACTTGACGGGATCGCGGTTTACGTATGATATCGTGGAAGCCCGGATGTTCCCGCCGACCCGATGGAAGGTGGCGGCAACCGCGTTATTTACGCTACCAGGCGTTCCGCTCATGACATATGGAACGGAAATTGCAGTAAACGGAAAGGAAGCACCTGAAAGCCACCCACTTTTCAACTTCAAGACGGATATGGAATTCAAGGATCTGATCGGCAATTTGAATGAACTCCGCAATGAATCGGAGACCCTCCGCAGCGGAAAGTTTGAAATGCTGCATAATGAAGATGGTTTTCTCATCTACACGCGGACTTCAGAGGATGAAACGTGGCTAGTTGCCATCAACAACACATCCAAGACGGTGAGTGCGGCAATTCCGGTCGAAAAAATCGGTGAAAACAAGAAATTACGTGGAGTATTGGATGGCGATCTCATCCGGGAATCCGATGACGGGATGTTCCGTGTCGTTCTGGATAGGGAACTTGCGGAAGTATATATTGCGGATGAAGATAAAGGATTCAATACGCCTTATTTAATCGCATCCACTCTTGTTTATGTCATGTTCCTCGGCTTCCTGTTCCTAGTTATCAAAAAAGGACGGGAAAGAAGACGGACGGAAAAAAAGACAGCGTAAATAAAAAAACGCCTTTTCGGACTTGGTTGTAGCCATGTCTGAAAAGGCATTTTTTATAGGGTGTTATTAATTGTATTTATTCAAGAAGAAAATGGCGATTGTGCCGGGTCCTGCATGGGATCCGATGGCCGAGCCGATCATATGGACTTCCACATTTTTCGGCTGGAACTTCTCTTCAATCATCGCTTTCACTTCAAGAGCAGCGCTTTCGTCGTCCCCGTGACTGATGGCAATTGTCTGCTTCGATAATTCTACCCCGCGTTCATCCATCAGTTCAATCATGCGGCGAAAAACTTTTTTGCGACCCCGATGTTTTTCGATTGGCACGAGCCTTCCGCCTTCGACATGAAGGAGGGGCTTAATGTTCAAGAGGCCGCCAAAGAATGCGCTCGCCTTTGAAACACGTCCGCCTTTCGCCAAGTAATCAAGGTCTTCGACTGTGAAAAGGTGCTCCATGCGATTGGCCATGTCACGGATTTTACGTTCAATCGTACGCACGTCTCTGCCAGCATCTCTCAGACGGACAGCTTCCTTTACGAGAAGGCCGCATCCAAGGGAAGCGCAACGTGAATCGATGAGGACGAGGTTCATGTTCGCATTTACTTCTTTCACTTGATCCTTCATCATCACGGCAGTGTTATACGTGCCCGACAGCTCGGATGAAAAAGCGATGTACAGTCCATCCTCTCCCGACTCAGCAAGCTCTTTCCAAGTGGAATGGAATAACTCCGGTGAGGCTTGGGATGTTTTCGGGTGTTTCCCGTTGCGAATTGCGTCAAACACTTCCTTTGAATCGATGTCAAGGACATCATCGCCTTCCTTGTCGTCGATCAACACACGCAACGGAATGAGCGTCACATCGTTTTCTTCGAAAAATGATTTCGGTAAATCTGAACCACTATCAGCAAATATTCTCATTTCGTATCCCTCAGTTCTCTATTTATATTTTCTTTGTTAACAACAATCGTTCCTTCAACACTTTTGCGATGCCATCTTCGTTATTCGTTAACGTTATCTCGTCCGCAATCGATTTTAGCCTGTCTATCCCGTTGCCCATTGCGACTCCGACACCGGCGTAATCAATCATTTCCAGATCATTGTCTTCATCTCCGAAAGCGATGATGCGTTCCCGAGGAATTCCGAGCCATTTCGCAACGAGCGAAATGCCGACAGCCTTATTTAACCCATGGCGTACGATTTCGATGATATCCCATGGTGCTCCCCATCGTCTATGGTCGATCGCTTCTGCATGGACTTCAGCCAGATGTCTCCGAATCGGTTCGACATATTTAGAATCAGCTTGAATAAGCAAGCTCGTAGGCTCGACTTGCAGCGATTCCCGGATGTCCCCATGCTTGATGACCGGATCTCCGAAAGTGACGATGTCCAATGGCTTTTGCTCGTGATACTGCAAATACACATCGTCCATCACTTCCGCAATTATATTGTGGAAACGGAAATCTTGCATCGCTTCGACGACATCATTGACGACAGGAAGGGAGATTGTTTCGTGGAATGTTTTCCATGAACGGTCGGTTGGATTGTGGACGAAGGCACCATTGAAGTTGACAATCGGCGTCTTCAGTCCGAGCTCGCGATAGTACATCGAACTTGCGCGATAGGGCCTGCCGGTCGCAATCATCACCTGGTGCCCTTGTTCTTCCGCCCGTTTCAATGTATGTGCAGTTTCCTCCGATATCACTTTTTCATCCGTCAGCAATGTCCCGTCCAAGTCGAGGACAATCAAATGCGGTTTCATAATTCCGCCCCCTTTTGGAAAGTATCTTTGTTGTATACCCATTTCCTCAACTGCTTCATAACGATTTTGAGGCTTGCTATATATATATTGTCCAGTTTATCGTTATCTATCGGAGCAAGTCAAAACATTCCGGAGGGAAACCATCCTTTTTGTTTTTCTAGTAAAACTTTGGTACGATTTAGAAAAAGTACAGAAGGTGTTCGAATGATTGTAAAAGAGGAAAACTGGAGTAATATACCATTGTTGCATATTGTGGATGAAACAATGGAAAATAGCAAACTACCAGCCGTGATCTTCTTGCATGGCTTTACGAGTGCCAAAGAGCATAACTTGCATTACGCATATAATATCGCAAAGAAAGGGTTCCGCGTCCTGTTGCCGGATGCCCATTTGCACGGTTCGCGGGAAGAAGAGTTGGATGAAGTCCAGCTGAGCTTGCGTTTTTGGGAAATCGTCCTTACTTCCATCGAGGAAATGGCTATACTCCATAAGGAATTAAAGGAAAGAGGCGTACAGAAAATCGGCATGGGTGGCACTTCCATGGGCGGCATAACGACGCTCGGCTGCTTGACCGCTTATCCGTGGATCGATGTAGCGGCAGTCATGATGGGAGCACCAGGTTATGTGGAGCTTGCTAAAGCACAGATGTCCCAATTTGAACGTCGCGGCTTCAAGTTGCCGATTACTGATGAAGAACGGAAAACATTGCTGGATACACTCGCTATTTTTGATTTAACAAAGCAAAGGCACAAGCTTAACAATCGTCCCGTTTTCTTCTGGCACGGGGAAAATGATGCGACGGTTCCGTTTGAGCCGACTTTCAATTTTTACAAGGCGGCTAAGAAGGATTACGAGGATTCGCCTGAGCGGTTCGAATTCTACAAAGACCCGAATGCGGGGCACGCCGTTTCAAGACTTGGCATGCTGCAATCCGTTGATTGGTTCGCATCTTATTTGAATGAATAGGCCATCCTTGCTATGATGAAGTTAGAACAGATTCGGAAAGGGGAATTTCAATGAGTGATGATATGAAGGGCAGCTTGATGGGTGCTCTGGAAAACGTAATCGATCCCGAGCTTGGAATTGATATCGTCAATTTGGGGCTTGTTTATGATGCAGAGCTGGATGAGGAAGGCACTGCCAAAGTGACAATGACATTGACATCAATGGGTTGTCCAATGGGACCGCAAATCGTTGCTAACATCAAACAGGAACTGATGGAATTGCCTGAAGTGAAAGACGCTGAAGTTAACATCATTTGGAACCCGCCTTGGTCGAGGGACATGATGTCTCGCTATGCAAAGATGGCGCTCGGCGTACGTTAATAGATCGGAAAAAAGGCTGTTTGACTTATCGTCAATCAGGCTGAGGATATGCCTAGTTATTATGTTTTATCCTAAAAATGAGTGTAGACAAAGTCAAAAAACGACTTTGCTACACTCTGAAGGCTGTTTGACTCATCGTCAAGCAGCCTTTTTGTTTTGTGTTTATTCTGTTGGGGAGAGGGAAAAATAATGGATGCGAATGGCTTTACTAATCAATGAGTAAGGCATATAATTTAATTAATCAAAGATAGTCAAAGTCAAAGTATAGAGGTGAATGGATATGAGAATGGATGGCGTACAAGAAGATCAACGCACACCACTTGAACAATTTGGACGAAATCTCGTTGAAGATGTGAAGAACGGTAAAATGGATCCGGTCATCGGGCGGGATGAAGAAATACGGAATGTCATCCGGATTTTATCAAGAAAAACGAAAAACAATCCTGTACTGATCGGGGAGCCTGGAGTCGGTAAAACAGCAATTGTCGAAGGGCTTGCCCAACGGATCGTCAAAGGCGATGTGCCGGAAGGGTTGAAGGATAAGCAGATCTTTGAATTGGATATGAGTTCACTTATTGCTGGTGCGAAATACCGCGGGGAATTCGAAGAACGGCTGAAAGGCGTTTTGAAGCAAGTGAAGGAAAGTGACGGGGAAATCATCCTCTTCATCGACGAAATTCACACGATTGTCGGCGCCGGGAAAACGGAAGGCGCGATGGATGCAGGAAATATGTTGAAACCGATGCTTGCGCGCGGCGAACTGTATTGCATCGGAGCGACGACGCTTGACGAATACCGGATGTATATTGAGAAAGATCCGGCATTGGAACGCCGTTTCCAGCAAGTGCTCGTCCGCGAACCTTCGGTGGAAGATACAATTTCGATTCTGCGAGGCTTGAAGGAACGCTTTGAGCTCCATCATGGAGTCCGTATCCATGACCGTGCTTTAGTGGCGGCCGCTACGTTATCAGATCGCTATTTGACAGAACGGTTCATGCCGGACAAGGCGATCGATTTGATGGATGAAGCGAGCGCGATGATTCGGACGGAAATTGACTCGATGCCTCAAGCACTCGATTCGGTCACACGCCGGATCATGCAGCTTGAAATCGAGGAGCAAGCATTGAGAAAAGAAAAGGACGCCATTAGCCAGACGCGTCTAGAAGCGCTGCGCACCGAGTTGCAGGAGCTGAAAGATTCCTCCGCCGGCATGCGGGAGCAATGGAACAAAGAGAAAGAGGCGTTACGCGAAATCCAAGTGAAGCGTGAAGAGCTTGACCGATTCCGCCGCGAGTTGGAAGATGCGCAAAATCGTTTTGATTTAAATAAAGCCGCCGAGCTGCAATACGGCAAAATTCCGGCTCTTGAAAAACAACTTCAAGAATTGGAAGCGTCACTCGTAACTAACTCCGATAGCAGGTTGTTGCGGGAAGAAGTGACAGAGGATGAAATTGCGATGATCGTTGCTCGCTGGACGGGCATCCCTGTCACGAAGCTTGTGGAAGGGGAGCGGGAAAAATTGCTCCGACTGCGCGAGACATTGGAAGAGAGGGTCATCGGTCAGGATGACGCCGTGCAGCTCGTCACGGAAGCGGTTTGGCGTGCACGCGCGGGCATTAAGGATCCGAATAAGCCGATCGGTTCGTTCCTGTTCCTCGGTCCTACCGGGGTCGGGAAGACGGAGCTTGCAAAAACGCTCGCTGCAACGTTGTTCGATTCAGAAGACCACTTCATTCGAATTGACATGTCCGAGTATATGGAGAAGCATAGTGTATCCCGGCTCGTCGGGGCTCCTCCGGGATACGTCGGCTATGAAGAGGGCGGACAGTTGACGGAAGCGGTTCGCCGCAATCCGTATTCGGTCGTGCTCCTTGATGAAATCGAGAAGGCGCATCCTGATGTATCGAATATATTGCTTCAAATTTTGGATGACGGCCGGATTACGGATAGTCAAGGACGGCTCGTCAATTTTGCGAATACGGTCGTCATTATGACGTCCAACATCGGCTCCGCCTACTTGCTGCAAGGCCAGTTCGATTCGGATGAGCATGCGGCAGAGGATTTGGTCATGGCGGAATTGCGTCGCCATTTCAAACCAGAACTATTGAACCGGATGGACGATATTATCATTTTCCATTCGTTGTCAGGCAACTCATTCCGTTTAATTGCCAAGAAAATGCTCGAGGATCTTGTCAAACGGCTGGATGAACAGGAAGTGGACTTGGAGTATGGCGAGGACATTCTCGACTGGATCGTCAAGGAAGGTACAGATGCCGAGTTCGGTGCAAGACCGTTGAAACGATTCATCCAACGCCATGTCGAAACAGCTGTCGCAAAGGAAATCATCAAAGGTGACTTGAAAGATGGCCAAAAATTGGTGTTGACGATGGATGATGGGAAATTGAAGATTGATAAGAAATAATAAAAGCCTTGGATGCCGATTTCAAATCGCTGTCCAAGGCTTTTTGCTTCCTCACAAATAAAAAAACCATCCACAACGAAGTGAACGGCTTTACTGATGGATCAATAATCTGCGACTTGCTCGTCAGGAGTAATTGCAGTGATGCAAAGAATAAGAACTGCCAAGACGATTGAAGCGATGATTCCGCCAACGAAGTCGAAAGATTGGATACCGGCGATTGAACCGGCTACGTAGTTGACCATCGTTACAAGTAGAAAAGACCAAATAAACGTAATGATGTATTTCATCAAATTCACCCCATCGTAACTATTTCCTCGTTCATCATACCATAGCACGTCCCTTCAATAAACAAAATAATATGCTATCTATTTTTTTCTTTGGCGAAATCGTGTCGACATGTTGAAAAGTAATATGTAATCTTCTATAATTAATACCAGGTACTAATATTAGATGATAAGGAACGGGGTATGAAATATGAATGCAGGGTTGATTGGCATAGGGAAGTTTGTTCCTTCGCATGTTGTGACAAATCATGATCTTGAGAAGCGCATTGATACGTCGGACGAATGGATCCGCACACGCACAGGCATCGAAGAGAGACGCATCGCCGATGAGAATACCGATACGTCCGATATGGCGTATGAAGCGGCGGTAAGTGCTATTGAAAATTCGGGCATCCACCCGGAAGACATCGGAATGATCATCGTTGCTACCGTGACGCCAGACCGTCCATTCCCATCCGTTGCGACAATGATCCAAGAGCGATTAGGCGCGAAAAATGCCGCAGCAATGGACGTATCCGCAGCTTGTGCAGGCTTCATGTACGGCGTTGTAACGGCTAAGCATTTCGTGGAGGCGGGAACGTATAAACATGTACTCGTCGTCGGGGTCGAGAAACTGTCGAAGATTACAGATTGGGAAGACCGCAACACGGCAGTCCTTTTCGGGGATGGAGCCGGTGCCGCGATAGTCGGACAAGTGAGCGAAGGACGGGGAATCCTATCTTTCGAATTAGGAGCCGATGGTACGGGAGGCAAACACCTATACCAAGATAAATACCTCCATATGAACGGACGTGAAGTTTTCAAATTTGCAGTCCGACAAATGGGCGAATCAGCTGTAAGTGTCACGGAAAAGGCAGGACTGACAACTGGGGATGTCGATTATTTAATTCCACACCAGGCGAATATCCGCATTATGGAAGCATCACGTGAACGGCTCGGCTTACCTATCGAAAAAATGTCCAAGTCCGTCCATAAATACGGAAACACCTCGGCTGCATCCATTCCGATTTCGTTATTCGACGATCTGCAGGAAGGCCGCGTCAAAGATGATGACGTTATCGTGCTCGTCGGATTCGGCGCAGGGCTTACATGGGGCGCCCTATGTATTAAATGGGGAAGATAACATCGGATTACTATATAATTCATTAAATAAGAGATACACTTTAGACCGAAGCAAAATGGTTAATTATTATTTGTAAAAATGAAGGGGAGTTTTCATTAATGGAAAAACGTCGTGTAGTCGTTACGGGAGTTGGAGCAGTTTCTCCAGTAGGAAATTCCGCGGAAGAATCATGGGAAGCGGTATTGAACGGAAAGTCCGGAATCGGACCACTCACAAGACTGGACAGTGAACAATTTCCGGTGAAAGTTGCGGCAGAAGTGAAAGATTTCGATATTGAAGAATATATCCCGCGTAAAGACGCGCGGAAGATGGACCGCTTCACGCACTATGCGTTAGCAGCATCCATCATGGCGATGAAAGATGCAAATCTCGAATTGGATGAAGAGACTGGATTGCGCACAGGTGTCTGGATCGGTTCGGGTATCGGCGGCATGGAAACACATGAGCAGCAGTTCAAGACATTCCAAGAAAAAGGGTACCGCCGGGTTAGCCCGTTCTTCGTCCCGATGATGATTCCTGATATGGCTTCTGGGCAAGTGTCAATCCATTTAGGCGCAAAAGGCATCAACTCGTGTACAGTGACGGCTTGTGCATCCGGAACAAATTCAATCGGGGATGCATTCGAAGTCATTAAACGCGGAGATGCCGACGTCATGATCACGGGCGGTGCAGAAGCCCCGATCACGACGATGGCAGTAGCTGGTTTCTGTGCAAATACTGCATTGTCACTGAACCCTGATCCAGCAACAGCTTCACGTCCGTTCGATAAGGAAAGGGACGGCTTTGTCATCGGGGAAGGTGCCGGCATCCTCATTCTGGAGGAGTACGAGCATGCGGTGAAACGCGGTGCCAAAATCTATGCGGAAATGGTCGGTTACGGCTCAACAGGAGATGCCCACCATATTACCGCGCCGGCTCCTGAAGGCGAAGGTGGGGCACGCGCAATGCGTCAGGCCCTCGCTGAAGCGGAAATCGATCCGGACAAAATCGATTACATCAATGCACACGGAACGAGCACGCCGTACAACGACCTGTTCGAAACGATGGCAGCGAAAACGGTTTTCGGCGAACATGCGTATAAGCTAGCAATGAGCTCGACGAAATCGATGACAGGACATCTGCTCGGTGCTGCCGGTGGATTGGAAGCGATCTTCACGGTGAAAGCTTTGCAGGAAGGGATTCTTCCTCCAACGATGAATTATGTGAATGAAGATCCTGAATGCGACCTTGACTATGTCGTCAACAAAGCAAGAAAAGTGGATATCGAATATGCGATGAGCAACTCTCTCGGCTTCGGTGGACATAACGCTTCACTCGTATTTAAGAAAATATAAGCATAAAGATAAAAAGCTCTCCTATTAAAATTCTTCTAAAAGGGGAGCTTTCATTCATACAATGGAAGAAAAGCAAAAGGGCGATGTATATGATGCGCATCTTCTTCTTCCTCATTAGTTACGGACTAATCGTCATTACGGTTACACATATGATCTTCTATTTCAATTATCTATCGCTCGGCTACAGCTGGAGGCAAATCCTGCTGTTCATTGTCCAAACGAGTGACTTCACACTTTTCGTGATGGCGGTCATCCTTCTAATTATTACCGTCTTCGTCCGAGTCCCATCGCAGACTCCATTTTTTTAAGTGTGGCGGACGCGATCGCATTCGCTTTCTCCGCTCCTCGGTCAAGATGCACGTCAAGCTCCGATGAATTGAGAAGCTCATCATAGCGTTCTTGAATAGGTGTAAGATGTCCGACGACTGCCTCGGCGACACCCGTTTTGAATGCACCATAGCCAAGCCCTTCATATTTCGACTCGAGGTCGGCAATCGAGATGCCGCTTAATGCAGATTCAATTGTTAGCAGGTTGGACACTCCTGGCTTGTTTTCAACATCGAATTTTACGATGCCATCCGAATCCGTTACGGCGCTCTTGATTTTCTTCTCGATTTGCTTCGGTGTATCCAATAGCGAAATCGTCCCTTTTTTATTCGGATCCGATTTGCTCATTTTCTTTAATGGGTCCTGCAATGATTTGATGCGGGCTCCATGTTTCGGTATGCGTACTTCCGGGATCGTAAGCACTTCGCCGTATCGTCGGTTAAAGCGCTCGGCTAAGTCCCTTGTCAATTCGACGTGCTGTTTCTGGTCGTCTCCGACAGGCACGATATCCGTATTGTAAATGAGAATGTCCGCTGCCATTAGGGGCGGGTACGTAAGAAGTCCGGCTGAGACGCCTTCTTTCCCATCGGATTTGTCTTTGAATTGAGTCATACGCTCAAGTTCGCCGATGTAGGAAATGCATTGCATCATCCATCCTGCCTGGGCATGCGCAGGCACTTCGGATTGGATGAAAAGAAGCGATTTCTCCGGATCGATTCCGCTGGCAATATAAATGGCAGCGAGCGAACGGATTGTCTTCGCCAATTCTTCCGGATCTTGCTGTACTGTAATTGCGTGCTGGTCGACGATGCAGAACCGGCAGTCGTATTCATGCTGAAGTTCCGTAAATTGTTTGAATGCCCCGATATAGTTCCCTAATGTTACTGTTCCTGTGGGTTGAACGCCCGAAAAAATAGTTTTCATTCAAATTCCTCCTCTGAAAATAGTCGATTTCTGTTACAGGCGGACGCTTTCCGCGGGCGTCGCCTCAGCCTCCTCACTTCGCTACGCTGCGTTGCGGGGTCTTCTGCTGACGCTTTTCCCGCTGGAGTCGCCGCCTTCCACTCCAATCGGCTCAATCACTTAAATAAAAATTAAGATAAAAAAACATCAGCCATCCCTAAAAAAGGGACGACTGATGTTGAATCAACCGTGGTACCACCCGAATTAGCCTGCAAGCAGGCCACTCAAACCCCTTAACGCGGGGGGGACGTGAAAGGCTACTCGATGGATAAAACAATCCATTTTCGCCAATCAAGCTCGGGAACCCAATTCCTCTTGTCCGTCATTCCTGTTTGCACCAACCACAGGCTCTCTTCAATGCTGCGACAAGAATACTCACTCCGTCTTCGCTTTTCGTAATAGTTGTCAAAAGTATAATACGACTTGTGGAATAAAGCAAATCAAAAATATTTTTGATGCTTACTATATGCAAACGCAAGCTTCATAAGGATTGTTCGACATAATAACAGGTTTTTCGACGAGAAATCTAGGGAATAGATTACTTTACCTATTCATTGTTTTTTTTTGCTTTGATAGAATGAGTGAAAGAGAGGAAGTGTCGAATGAAGAAATTAAAGTGGATGAGCTCCTTAATGCTTGCAAGCGCAATCGCAATCCCAATGGCGGTGCAAGCCGACGGGTCGAAAATCGGTATTGAATTTGCTGAACGTACATACGGTTTTGAAACAATAGACGAAGGAATGGTTGTCAGCTCCAAGCTATACAGCTATGATTCGGGCCTTGTATTTGAATATCCGGATGCAGTGCGTGGAATCTACGTGACGGGACATTCGGCAGGCGGCTCTGCCTTCGAAAGATTATTGAAACTGATTGATTCGACCGACTTGAATGCAATGGTCATCGACATTAAGGATGACTTCGGCTATTTGACGTATAAACCGCAGGAAGATTCGCCATTATTCAAAATGGGAATCGGGCAGCCATACATAAAAGACCCACGTAAAATGTTGGAGACGCTTGAAGAGAAAAAGGTCTATCCGATTGCAAGAGTGGTCGTTTTCAAGGATAGCGTGCTTGCGGAGAAGCAACCTGAACTGTCATTCATGGAAGGCGATCAAGTGTGGAAGAACGGGAGAAGAGAATCATTCGTCAACCCGTTCATGAAGGAAGTATGGGATCATAATGTCGAAATTGCAATTGAAGCTGCCAAGATGGGTTTCAAGGAAATACAGTTCGATTATGTACGTTTTCCGGAAGGATTCGAAAAACGGCATGAAACATTGAAATACTCGATGGGCGACTATGCTGAATCAGAGCTAGACCCGATCCAGCGCAGGGTTGAAGCGGTAACGGACTTCGTTGCGTATGCAAGAGAACAGCTGAAGCCGTATGGTGTAGATGTGTCTGTCGATATTTTCGGCTACTCGGCTACTTTGCCTGAAGCGCCTGGCATTGGACAAAACTTCTCGAAGATTTCCGAGAATGTCGATGTCATCTCGTCGATGATTTATCCTAGTCATTGGACTTCTTACTTCGGCATTTCAAAGCCCGATCTCGAACCATATCGACTCGTGGCAGAGTATGCGAAAGTGGAAAACGCCAAGCTGGGAGCTCTTGAAAATCCACCTGTTTCACGGCCTTGGCTGCAGGACTTCAGTGCTCCATGGCTTGGAAGAGGGAACTACCTCCACTACGGGAAAGAAGAAGTCGAAGCGCAAATTAAAGCGTTGAAAGAAAATGGAATTGATGAGTTCCTTTTATGGAACGCGAGGAATAAATATACAGAGGGTGTCGATTATACGCCTTAATCTTTTTCCGGAAGCCTTAATTAAAAGGTTTTCCGGATTTTTTCCTATGTTTACTGAAACTTTTTATACCTTTGTGCCGTACTATTAAGTGGGGAATGACGGTTTTCATTTCAATATTTCTAAATGAGAAAATGATCTTTTTGGAACAGGGATGTTTAAACTATTCTTCCTGCGGGTATAACAGTAAAGAAGTATCAAAGTACATAACTTAAGGAGCTGGAAACCCTATAATATTGCGGAAATGTGACAAGGCAATCATCTGTTCCACTTTTTTTCGAAAAAGTGTATTCACTGAGAATGAATATGTGTATAATAGGAGTTAAGCTAATTACTTTAAAATTATTCTAATTTAATTTTCTAAATATAAGATAGTAAGTCGATTGAAAGGAAGTGTCAGCGAATGGGAGTTACATTATTCACCTCACCTAGTTGCACATCATGTAGAAAAGCGAAGGCGTGGTTGGAAGAGCACGAAATACCGTATTCTGAACGGAATATTTTTTCGGAGCCTTTGAATATCGATGAAATTAAACAAATTTTACGTATGACAGAAGATGGAACGGACGAAATCATTTCGACTCGCTCCAAGATCTTCCAAAAACTGAATGTAGATGTGGAAAGCCTTCCACTGCAACGCTTGTATGAATTGATCCAAGAACATCCGGGCCTATTGAGAAGACCGATCATTCTAGATGAAAAAAGGCTTCAGGTAGGGTATAATGAAGATGAAATCAGACGCTTCCTACCTCGAAAAGTAAGGGCCTATCAGCTGCTTGAAGCGCGGCGCATGGTAAACTAATTTAAGACGTAGTAAAGCTGATAGGGAGTTTACAGGCATATGCCAATCCTATCGGCTTTTTATTTTCTCCTTGCTTTGCTGGCTGATGTTCTCTACAATGCTAGTAACATTAGACTGATACCGGTGGATAACCCTTTCAAAACATGCGGGACGGTCATATAGTAAGTATAAGCATTGCAGGTTTATTGCAGAAAAAACGAAATGGGCTAAAGCCTGTTTGTAAGGAAAGGAGAGAAAAGGGATGGAAATAGAGCGAATCAATGATAATACCGTAAAGTTTTATTTATCGTATATCGACATTGAGGAACGAGGCTTTACCCGAGAAGAAGTTTGGTACAATCGCGATAAAAGCGAAGAGCTCTTCTGGGAGATGATGGACGAAATCAACGACGAGACCGAGTTTGAAGTTGAAGGTCCGCTGTGGATCCAAGTCCATGCGATGAATAACGGAATTGAAGTGACAGTGACACGGGCACAAGTTTCGGATAATGATGAATCGGATGCGCCATTCGGTTCAGACGATAACCGGAAGAATTTCGAACCGGATCCAAGCATGTTTACCAATTCCGAACAGCTTATGAATGAATTGAATGATGATCCTGTAGTATGGACTTCCGATATGTTCGTATTTGATGAATTCGAAAACCTCATTTCTCTGTCAAAGAACATTCCCCCATACGCAGTCAAATCATCTCTTTATTCATTTGAAAATAAATTCTACCTGTACGTAGTCTATGATGAATCGAAAATGGACGATGACGATAAATCCGATTTCTGCGGTCTCATTTCAGAATTCGGCTCCTTATCCCAAGTGACGATCCACCGCCTCGAAGAATACGGCAAAGTCATCATGGAATCTGACGTAATGGCAACTGTTAAGAAATACTTCGACTAATATCAACATAAAACTGTTCCCCGATAAAATGGGGAACAGTTTTTTTGATGGCGATGAATTCATAATATTTGAAATAACTTGTCCCGTTCCTTACAATACAATTGAAAGGAGTGAGGGCAATTCTAACAGCTTGGTCCGATAAAGGCCGGCTGATCATCCTATCCCCGGAACTGGAAAAGCATGAACTGCGAAGGTGGAGGCAGACCCACAGCTTTTATTGTCCGCAGTGCAAAGAGCCGCTCCAGTTGAAAGTCGGAGACATTATCATTCCTCATTTTGCGCATCGAAAAGATACGACGTGTAGGGAATCTTTTTCTGAAGGGGAATCACCGCAACACTTGAAGGGAAAGCAATTATTGTATCAGTTCCTATCGGCAGGCCCTCAAGAAGTGGAACTAGAACCGTTATTGGATACTATTTCACAGCGTCCCGATCTGCTCGTCAAATTAGGAAAGACAAAGGTTCCGATTGAATTCCAATGCAGCACAATCCCCATTTCTGATCTTGAACAGCGAACAGATGGCTATCGCCGAGCGGGCATGGAGCCGATCTGGATATTGCATACACCCGTGAAACTTACGAACCTTTCTGAAGGTGTCGGCCTATTCCAGTTTTCGAAGTTCCAAGAATGGTTTATTGTCAGCACCCCGCCTGAAGGAGCCGTTCTCCTCACCTTTAATCCCCACACAAAAAAATTCCACTATTTCAGCAGCCTGTTACATGTAGCCGGACAGCGCTATATCGGAATGCACCGCATTCTACCGCTCGATTTTCAAATTTTCCCTTTTGCGCGTCCGAAGGCACCAACTGAGAAGGATGTAGGACAATATGGTGATCTTTATGAAACATATCGGCAGAAGGAGCTGCAAAATCGAATTTTATTGAATAGAAGAGGCATTAAAGACCCATTCTTAAGAAGCTGCTATGAAATGAAAATGCTCCCGACTCAGCTGCCGCCATGGTTAGGGGTGCCTGTACCTAAAAATCATTCATTTCGGGAATCGGATGTTGAATGGCAGTTCCGATTCATCCATTTCCTTACGCGTAATAATATCCCGTTTTCGGATGTGTCTCCGTATTCAATCGACCGTTTTGTCAACGGGTTCGTCGGGAATTCCAACGATAAATCGCGTGCATGCGAGCATTATATCGCATTCTTGAACAATTGCGGCATTGAATCTGTAGATCAAAAAACACTCTTCAGAGAAAATGTAATTTTGCAATTAATTTCGGAAAGATTCCTTGCAAATGATGGATATAATTGAGAGAATAATAATGATTCGATTTACGAAGAAAGATGATGGGGAGGATTTTTAAATGACGGCTGATTCGAAAAACAAAGTGTTGACGCGTGATCAAGTAAAAGTTGAAGAAACTTGGCGTCTCGAGGATATTTTCCCGACTGACGAAGAGTGGGAGCAGGAATTCAAGGAAATAGAAGAGCTTTCAGGGAAAGCAGAAACATTTAAAGGTACGTTGAATCAAAGCGCAGATGCATTGTTCGAGGCGCTTTCCTATCGTGATACAATTTATCAGAGAATAGGGAAACTGTATACGTACGCCCATCTGAAAGGCGACCAGGACACGACAAACAGCTTCTACCAAGCGATGGAGAGCCGTGCGAAGACATTGTATGTGAAAATCTCCACAGCGCTTTCCTATTTCACACCTGAGCTGCTGTCCATCCCAGAAGAGGAATTGAGCCGTCTCGCCGAAACTAACGATAATTTGAAAATATATAAGCATGAATTCGAGGAAATGAACGCTTTCCGTGCGCATATCCTTCCGGCTGAACAGGAAGCGATCCTCGCGCAGATGAGCGAAGTGACGGGCAGCTCGTCGGAAACGTTCAGCATGCTGAACAATGCCGACTTGACGTTCCCGACTGTGAAAGACGAAGACGGGGAAGAGGCTGAACTGTCACACGGCCGGTATATCCGATTCCTTGAAAGCAAGGATGCAAGGGTCCGTGAAGATGCATTCAAAGCGATGTATAGCAAATACGGCGAGTTCAAGAACACGTTCGCTTCCACATTGAACGGAAATGTAAAACGGAATAACATTAATGCACGCATCCGGAAGTTTTCTTCTGCGCGGGAAGCGGCTCTATCGAATAACCATATTCCGGAACAGGTATATGATAACCTTGTCAATACGATCAATAAAAATATCGGATTGCATCATCGATATGTCGCATTACGTAAAAAGGTCCTTGGCCTGAATGAACTCCATATGTGGGATATGTTTGCGCCAATGGTCAAAGACGTCGAGATGAAAATCCCTTACGAGGAAGCGACAAAAACAATGCTCGAAAGCTTCCATCCGCTTGGCGAAGAATACACTTCAATCGTCAAAGAAGGACTTGAAAACCGTTGGGTGGACGTCCGTGAAAATAAAGGGAAGCGTTCAGGCGCTTATTCATCGGGATCATACGGAACAAATCCATACATCCTCATGAACTGGCAGGACAACGTCAACAATATGTTCACATTGGCCCACGAATTCGGGCATAGCGTGCACAGCTACTATTCACGCAAAACTCAGCCGTATAACTATAGCGGATACTCCATTTTTGTCGCTGAAGTCGCATCTACGGTAAATGAAGCAATTTTAAACGATTATTTATTAAAAACAATCGATGACAAGCAAAAGCGCATTTATTTACTGAACCATTGGCTTGAAGGTTTCCGTGGGACGGTCTTCCGCCAGACGATGTTTGCGGAGTTCGAGCATCTGATCCACCAGCTCGACCAGCATGGCGTTGCATTGACCTCCGATAAGTTGTCGGAAGAGTATTTTGAGCTGAACAAGAAATACTTTGGAGATGCAGTGGAAGATGACGAGGAAATCGCACTTGAATGGGCGCGCATCCCTCATTTCTATTACAATTACTACGTTTATCAATACGCGACGGGCTTTAGTGCTGCGGTTGCACTCAGCCATCAAATCCTGACGGAAGGGCAGCCTGCCGTCGACCGTTACATCAATCATTTCCTAAAAGCGGGATCATCCGATTATCCGATTGAAGTCTTGAAAAAAGCGGGTGTCGATATGACAAGCTCGCAACCAATCGAAGAAGCGTGCCGGGTGTTCGGAGAAAGATTGAACGAGTTGGAAGAATTGCTCGGATAAGAGTGAAGCAGTGTAAATGAACCTGACTGAGCGTTTTTGGCGCTTAAGTCAGGTTTTTTCGGTTCGTGCTTATTTGATTATATTGGTATAACAATAAGTTAAGCGCTTTCATTTTATTGAACGAATGTAGGCTCAATTTTATGACTTCTAATAAGTCATTAGGTATGGGGTTTGTTTCATATTTTATTTGTGACAGAGATGTGAAATTTTATGTGAAATGTTGATGTTACTATTATTTTATGATAAGTTATAGATGTGAAATAAATCACATACCAAACATACACCCCTTTTGTTTGAACGTGAACATTTCTCCCATTCCCTTTGTAAAAGAGCATCCCTCTCCCCCAAGAGCGGATGCTCTTTTCTTTTGTTGAAAAAATTATTGCTCCGAGTGGAAAGTGGTGGGCCCGCTTACCGCCAAGTGATCATATATCCCCGCAAGTGATCATAAATCCTCGCAAGTGATCATATATCCTTGCAAGTGATCATATATCTTAACAAGTGATCATATATCTCTGTAAGTGCTCATATATCTCTGCAAGTGATCATATATCTCAGCAAGTGATCATATATTCCAGCAAGTGATCATATACTCCACTTCCGCACAGAAAAAAGCAGATTGCATATCAACCATGCAATCTGCTTTTTTCAATTAACGGCGTTTGCGCCATAATGTCATATTTGTCAGTGGCAGCCTTTCGATCTTTTGGAGAAGGAGCTGCTTTTTTAATTCGCGTTCGGCAGATTTTTCCGGGATGTTGTAAATCTTAGCGATTTCTTTTGTCGATAGTGAATCGAAACGCTGGAACAATTCATCTAGAGTCGGTGGAGTGTCTGGGAAGATCTCACAACCGACCATCTCTTCCAAAATCTGTTCGTATATTTCATAGGAATGGATTCCGTTCACCTTCAACCCTTCATCTTCAATGTTTTCATTGAAGAAAACGAAGGAAGGCGCGTCTTCCACTTCCATTTCATTCGCCAAATGCAAATCGACTTGCAAGGAGCGCAATACGTGTTGTGACGAGAAATCGAGTATGAATTCGTCGACATCTAGACCGAGGCTTTCAGCTATTTCAACAAGTACTGAAAAGGAGAGGACGTTCCTATTTTTCAAATATGTGTACTCGAATAGCTTGGAAAGGAATCGGAAAGCTGCGCGCTTCCCTTGGAATTCCGCCGCTTTCAATGCGATGCTCGGAAACGCCGGATGGTTTTTATTGCAAGCCTTCGCATCGTTCATGTTGACGATGCAACATGAGTTCGTCTTCGTCAAAGAAGTGCGGAGAACAATCTTCAGTGTGAAATATCGATCGTATTCGACTTGCAATCTCCTAAGCAATGGCTGTAACGCCCAGCTGTTCATGCATAAAGGATCTACGAATACGTAAATTTCGATGGGCTTTGACAAGGAGGCTGAAGAAGTTGCGTTGCTTTCCAACAGAGTTTCCCGGTTCACCGCTCATCCCCCTCGCTTCGATTCACCATATGGTTCGCAGTCATGGCGAGCCTATGGTAATACACTTCCCGCAAAGGTCCTTCCAGGCCTACATCGTCCATCGCTTCCGCCATGCAGGCGAGCCATGCTTTTGCACGGGTAGGAGTTATCGGAAAAGGCATATGACGCGCTTTCATCATCGGATGGCCGTGCTCTTCCGTGAATAAATTCGGTCCGCCTAAATATTGTGTTTGAAATTGTTTCTGCTTTCGTGCTGTTTCCGTCAGATCTTCAGGGAAAATCGGATATAGGTCCGGGTGGACAGCCACTTTTTCATAAAAACGATCGATGAGCTCCGATAATTTTTCAGCACCGATTTCCTCGTAAGGGATCAAAGGTTTTCGAGTCATGTATGTCAATCTCCTTTGTTCTGACTGTATGGACATTTTAACAACCAAACAATTCTTTCACAAACAAATTGCCTTCTCGCGGACTGAAAAGTTGTCATACTTCAAAATGATTATAGTAGTTTAGCACCTTGGAAACATATTGTTCAGTTTCCTTGAAAGGCGGTATTCCGCCATATTTTCTGACGTTGCCGGGACCGGCGTTGTAAGCTGCCAGCGCCATCTCGACATTGCCGAACTGATCGAGCATTTGACGTAAATATTTCGCGCCGCCCATAATGTTTTGCTCCGCATCGAATCCGTCTTTCACACCTAACATTCTTGCGGTGCCTGGCATTAGCTGCATCAAGCCCATCGCACCCGCACGACTTACTGCATTGCTGTTGAAATTGGACTCCTGCTTAATGACGGATGCGATTAAGTTTTCAGGCAGGCGGTATGTTTCCGCGGCTTGTCTAATGAAGTCGCGAAAATCATTTTCCCCTGTTAAAACGGCAGCTCCACGACTCATTGCCTGAGAAGTGAAGACGGCCGATTGAAACCCTTCCGGCAAATAAACGCTGTTCGGCCCTGAATATTGGAGACTGTTCATCGTCTGTAGACTTCCAAGCATGCCGAATGACTGAAATGGAATCGTCTCCGTCCTCGGGGCATCGCTCGTCATACCATTTAAAATATCATTTATCATCACACTGAACAGGGAAGAGGTTGACTCCTGACTGTTCGCAAAAGTTTGCACCGAACCGAGTGTCTGCATCGCCTGAATATCCATTAATGTACGTATTGTGCGTGCATCCATTTTGTTACTCCCTTTCTTTAGGACTATCTGAAGTTGCATTTGAATCAAGTATATCAAGTCCGAGATAAAAACGCATGCTACAGACTGCACCAGAGGCCATCATATGGTAGACTAAACGTAAGATCATTGAAAGGAAGAAGACCTATGCGAATCCAAAACCGAGTGATAAAAGGGCAAGAAAACGGCAATGAAATCCAGTTTTTATTGGACGAGAAAGCTGACCGTCCGAGTGGCACTCCTGCAAAGAAAATGATAACCGATTCCGATGAGCACGCTTTTGTCTATTTGATGGACATTGACGAAGGTTATACATACATACATTTCCCGAAAGATACTTGGCCGTACATGGCGAAGGCGTTGCAAACCGGCAACGATCCGGTCCTCATCTGGCATGATGAAGAACTCCCATTGCCAGGTTTTGTAGAGGAGCTGACGATGCTCGTTTATAACATCGAAGGGAACGACAATTATGGAGAGGCATTCACGACTGCAGTGGAGCAGGAATTCGAGGCCTTCCTCCAAAACATCAACCTATAGTTTGGAGGGCTACTCATGAAGGAGTGGAAGCAATTTCTTGAACCGTATAAATTGGCTGTTGCCGAATTGAAAGTGAAGTTGAAGGGGCTTCGTGCACAATACGAACTCGAAGGCGTCCATATGCCTGTGGAATTCGTGACGGGAAGGGTGAAACCTCTCGCAAGCATCTACGATAAGACCCTTGAAAAGGGCATTCCATTCAAACCTTCGGCGGAGTTGGCGGAGGAATTGCCGGATATTGCCGGCCTCCGTATTATGTGCCAGTTCGTCGATGACATCGGCAAAGTTGTACAGACATTACGGCAACGCACTGATATGCAAGTCGTCGAGGAAAGGGATTATATTTCACATAAAAAACCGAGCGGATACCGGTCTTACCATATGATCATCGAGTATCCGGTCCAGACGATCCACGGAGAAAAGACGATACTTGCAGAAATTCAGATCCGTACGTTGGCAATGAACTTTTGGGCTTCCATCGAGCATTCCTTGAATTATAAATATCAAAGCGAATTGCCGGACGAAATTAGACATCGGCTGGAAAGGGCTGCCGAAGCCGCTTTCAGGTTAGATGAGGAAATGTCGTTGATTCGGGATGAAATACATGATGCCCAGCAATACTTCAGCGCTTTCAAGGAAACGAACGAGAGGAACTACGACGGCAAAAAGAATCGGAAAAGGGGAGTCAATGATGAAATTCGCCATCCAGACGAGAAATGATTCATTATCGAATCGGTTAAAAGATGAAGCGAAGGAATACTTGACTGATTTCGGGCTTGTCTTCAACGAAGATGAACCTGATATCGTTTTGTCTATCGGAGGGGACGGTACACTGCTGCATGCATTCCATAAGTATATCCATCGCTTAAAAGATACAGCTTTCATCGGCATCCATACCGGTCATCTCGGATTCTATGCCGATTGGAAGCCTGTCGAATTGGAAAAGCTTGTCCTGCTCATTGCCCGTCAAGAGTACAACGTCATCGAATACCCGCTCCTCGAAGTGACGATCAATTATCGCCATTCCGAAAAGGTCGCAAAATATTTGGCGCTCAATGAATCAACGGTGAAATCACCTGAAGTGACGTTGGTCATGGACGTGGAATTGAATGGTGTGCATTTCGAAAGATTCCGCGGGGACGGACTATGCATGTCAACGCCATCGGGCTCGACCGCCTATAATAAGGCTCTTGGTGGCGCGATTATCCACCCGTCCTTGCATGCGATTCAATTAACCGAAATGGCTTCGATCAACAACCGGGTGTTCCGGACAGTCGGCTCTCCGCTCGTCCTCCCTGCGCATCATAGTTGTGTGCTGACGCCGGTCAAAGGGCCGGATTTCATGGTGACGATCGATCATTTACAACTGTTGCATAAAGATGTGAAATCTATCGAATATAAGGTGGCGGATGAGAAGGTCCGCTTTGGCAGATTCCGCCCGTTCCCGTTTTGGACGAGGGTCCACGATTCCTTCATCGCTAGTGATGAGTGAAGCGGTTATGGATAAAAAGAAGTTCATCCTCGAATTCATCGTCGAACAGGACGGGGTCCTGCTCCGGGAATTTCTTCATAGCCACGGGATATCCAAACGGACATTGACGGCGGTGAAATATGACGGTGGTCTGCTGCTCGTGAACGGTTCGGAGCAGACGGTCCGGCATTTGTTGAAGAAGGGGGATACCGTAACAGTCCAATTCCCTTCGGAAGAGCCGAGTGTAGGTCTTGTTCCTGAAACTGGCAATCTGGCAATTGTTTATGAAGATGAGGCGATTTTGATCATCGATAAACCGGCCGCCCAAGGGACAATTCCATCACGTGATCAGCCGAACGGGACAATTGCGAATTTTGTGGCCGGAAAATTCGAAGCTGAGCATGTCCCATCGACTGTGCATGTCGTTACAAGGCTGGATACGGATACATCAGGCCTTGTTTGCATAGCGAAAAACCGTCATATTCACCATCTGCTCAGTGGTCAGATGCAAACGACCGGTTTTGAGCGCAGTTATATTGCAATTGCCGAAGGGTATATAGAGAAGGATACGATCATCATTGAACAGCCGATCGGACGGAAGGACGGCAGTATTATCGAAAGGACGGTCCGGCAAAATGGCCAGTATGCAAGGACAGATGTCCGAGTGCTTAGCCGCTTTGAACGGAATGGCGAGCCATACACATCCGTTTCCTTGAGGCTGCATACGGGTCGGACTCATCAGATACGCGTCCATATGCAATGGCTCGGCCACCCGCTCGCCGGGGATGACTTGTACGGCGGCACGCGCAGGTTGATCGGTCGGCAGGCTCTGCATTGCGCTAGCATAGGCTTTCGACATCCGTTGACGAATGAGCCGATGACATTTATGAGCGATTTGCCCGCAGACATGGTGCAGTTGAATCCTGTTTCAAGTCAATCAAAGTGAGTGAACTTCTCAGGGATGAACGCTTGATTAGAAGGGACGGAGACAATATCCATTTCCGGATAGCGTACGGCGGTCAGTTTTCCGCCGAACACGCATCCCGTATCGATATTGACAGTCCGGTTGACGAATCTTGCTTCCGTAACCGGAGTATGCCCATAGACAATCCATGCGTCTCCGAAATATTTCTTCGCCCAGTCCCTTCTGACGGGGCGGCCGTCCGGAAGCGTTTCGCCGGTCGTATCTCCGTAGAGGACAAACGACTGTACTTTTTTTGAAAATGGTTCTCCAATCATCTGTTCACGGATTCCCGCGTGTGCGATAATAAGTTTTCCGTTGTCCAGATTTTCGTATAAAGGCAAAGCTTCATAGAATTGTCTATAGCGATCCAAAAAGCACATTTTTTCCTTCGGAGACAATGCATTCAACTCCGCAACAGTCGTTTCAAGTCCATTTTTTTGTTGGACATTGCGGCCTTTTGAGAAACGATAAAGTTTGTTGCAATGGTTACCAGGGGAATAGATAAGTCTATGATTATCTTGCAGCTTGAACATCAATTCCAGCGTTTTCAATGATGAAGGACCCCGATCCATTGCATCGCCAACAAAAGCGAGCTGCCTTCCATCCTTATGTAATGGCAATCCCGATGTGAATGAATAGCCGAGCTTATCGATGAGCGACAGCAATTCATCGTAGCATCCGTGAATATCGCCAATAATATCGAGTTTCATATCGATTCTCCTTTTTAAGAGTTGTTACGTACTATCATACCTTTATTACTGTATTTCAAGCATGTCGAGCGGAAAGGAAGGTGCAGCCATGACTGTAAATGAGGAAATTCGCGATGAAAGTATTATCGACGAAGAAAAACTGATAAATTCATTGGAACAGCAAGATATTAAAACGTTCCGAGATGAATATTTAATGCTTCACCCATATGATCGAGCTGTTTTCTATGAGAAGGTGGACATACATCATCGAAAAACGATGTATTTTTTCCTCTCTCCTAAAGAGTTGGCGGAAATATTCGAGACGAGTGAAATCGATGAAGACGAATATAAGCAGTTCCTTCAGGAGATGGACACGA
Organism: Sporosarcina pasadenensis; assembly: GCF_047228845.1. NCBI lineage: Bacteria > Bacillati > Bacillota > Bacilli > Caryophanales > Caryophanaceae > Sporosarcina > Sporosarcina pasadenensis. The sequence goes on along the minus strand of NZ_JBFEGM010000002.1, from coordinate 80,254 downwards.
CTTATGCCGCGGACATGATTTCCCACATGTTCGTCGACAATGCGGTAGATGTCCTGAAAGAACTTGATAAGGCACAGATCGCCAGCTATTTGACATTAATGAACAAAGAAGCGGCTGCACAAATCAAATCCCTCTTGCATTATGAAGAGTATACCGCCGGTTCAATCATGACGACGGAATATGTGTCAATTCCCCAATATTCGACTGTGCGATCTGCCATGACAATTCTGCGGAATGAAGCCCCGTCTGCGGAAACGATCTATTATGTGTTCGTCGTCGATGAGGATAATCGTTTGACAGGAGTCGTTTCGCTTCGGGATCTGATTATTACGGATGAGGACACGTTGATACAGTCGATCATGAATGAGCGCGTCGTCAGCGTGCTCGTCTCGGATGACCAGGAAGACGTTGCACGGACGACCCAGGACTATAACTTGCTCGCAGTTCCGGTCGTCGATTTCCAACAGCATATGCTCGGGATCATTACAGTCGATGATATTATCGACGTTTTAGATGAAGAAGCATCCGATGACTACTCCAAACTTGCCGCCGTATCCAATATGGACTCGTTTGACAAAACTTCGCTTTCAGCTGCAAAGAAAAGAATCCCATGGCTGATCATCCTGTTGATGCTTGGCATGCTGACTGCAAATCTAGTTGATCTTTTCACCGATACGATTTCGCAAGTCGCTTTGTTAGCTGCTTTTATTCCATTAATTTCCGGGACCGCCGGAAATAGCGGGACACAAGCGCTCGCGGTTGCAGTCCGCGGAATCGCGACTCGTGACGTTGAGGATGAAAGCAAATTCAGACTTTTATTGCGGGAGGCGGGCACGGGATTGATAACCGGGCTCATTTGCGCCATCTTTGTCGTTGGCCTCATTTTCATTTGGAAGCATGAATTCATCATCGCGTTGCTCGTTGGTGCGGCCATATTTATATCGATCTTTGTTGCTACGATTTCCGGATCGTTCATTCCGCTGTTCATGCACCGGATGAAAATCGACCCGGCCGTCGCGTCCGGCCCGTTTATTACGACTTTGAATGACGTAATCAGCATCATCATCTATCTCGGATTGGCAACGATGTTCATCGGCAGCCTCTGAATGGGAAAAGAACTTCATTCCCGATAGGCGCATATACTACGGAAAAAGGGGGAATCAACATTTCCTACAATGAACCGTTGATATTTGTGCAGGGGCCTCCTGTCTATGTGAAGGTGTCCGTCTATGAGGAAGAAAGCACGTCCGTCTTCGTCCCGAAAGATGAATCGATGAGGGAGACAATCGACATCAAGCCAACCGTCCAATCAGCAAGCGATGTTGCCAATCCCGCTATTATGAGCAAAATACGCTACTTGAGCGAACCTTTTCAGAAACAGGCATACTCACCGCTTCAATTCATCGTGGAAGGCGATATCGTCAAAGGTACGATTCAAAAAGTGGAGGATGACATTTTGTGGATCGAATCCAATGACATGATAACTGAAATTAAAATAGCGAAGATTGAAGACGTCCTATGGCGCGGGCAGCCATTTAACACGAGATCATAAGAACAAGGCGGACCGGCAAAACCGGTCCGCCTTGTTTTTTCGTCTCCAATAAATCAAAAATCTACCCGATCGGAATTCGATCGGGCAGAGTCAGCATCACAGGTTATTCCTTCAATCGTCGTCACAATCGATGAAAACGTCTTTCACGCATTGGATTCCACAGAAGCATTTCAAGTCAACTGTAACGCAAGTGCCTGTTGCTTCGAAGTTTTCCACTTCACATACTGCATCGAGATCTAATTTGCCATCTTTGAACAAATCGACTCTACGTCCTCTAGAATCACGCGGTTCGAGTACTTGAATTGTTGCGCAGCAATTGTCAAAAATGTTTTGAACTCTGAAGAAAATCGAGAAACATGTTGCACAGTCTCTGCGACCTTGGTCGGAGGTTGTGCTATCACTATCATCGAACCTTCTTCTTCTCTTGAACATTGCTTTGAATGGATTACCTTTTTCGTCCAATAGCATGAACACACGCGTATTGGCCCGTTGTCGTGCAGGGCTTACAAGGCTACCGAGCGGAGTCAGGAAACAGTCGGTTCTACAGTCGTCACAATCAAGATCATCTCGAATATCCTGCACACGCTTAATCGCGCGGACTACTTCGCAGATGCAATTGTCGTGGCGCCGCACATCCCGTACATCACCGACATCTTCATTTCTTCCACATCCCATTCATTCCACCTCCTTTTCTCAACTCCCTATACTTTATGCGCTTGATAGCTCAGAGCTAGGGCAAACATCACGAACTGAATAAAAAACATGTGTAATCGCCATACTGTTAAAAAAAGGGGATGATGGATATTCGTCAATTGATAACGATGCTTTGCGTGCTCCTTCTGCTGTCCGGATGTATTCCAAATGAATATAAATTCGAGAATTATACAGATGAGGACACAAGTGAGGCGGAGGAGTTATTGAAGGGTGATGATCGGATCAAAGGGGTTGCTGCGCTTTTTCATGACGATCATTTACTTGTTGGAATTCGTGTAAAGACCTTTTCCAGGTTCAATAAAAGGAAAATCGCCGCCGAAATGGAAAAGAAGCTGAAAAAAGAATATCCGGATCTCTCGGTATTCGTTTCTGCAGACAGCAAAATTTTAACAGAAACGAATAAACTAATTTTGAAAAATGATGAAAGAGGTTTGAAGAAAAAAATCCATCATTTGATAACCCTAGCGGAGGAAGAGACATAATGAACAAAGACAAATATGCAAAGCTCGAGCAGGGGATCAGTCCAAAACCGCCGATCCTGAAAAATCTCATTAAAGCATTCCTCGTAGGCGGCACCATTTGTCTCATCGCCCAGTTCATTGCGCTATTCTATATGACCTTCTTCGATTTCACTGAACGGACAGCTAGCAACCCGACAGTAGCGACGATGATTTTCATTTCGATGCTGCTAACCGGATTTGGCCTTTATAAAAAAATCGGGCAAATTGGCGGAGCAGGTGCAGCAGTCCCGATTACTGGATTCGGCAACGCTGTCGTGTCAGCGGCGATCGAACATAGATCTGAAGGCTATGTGTTAGGAGTCGGAGGAAACATCTTTAAACTGGCGGGCTCCGTCATTTTGTATGGCGTATTTTCAGCCTTTCTCGTAGCACTCATTAAGACGATATTAGTGAAGGTGGGGGTCGTTTCATGGTAATGAAAGGCCTGTTGACATTCCCTTCGACACCTTCCATCGTAGCAACCGGCGTAACTGCGGGTCCGCTTGAAAAGAAAAGTGCTTACAAGACAGGCTTCGATAAGATATTTGAAGACGAACGATGCGGTATGAAAACGAATGAACAAGGTCATGCAAAGCTGATGGAAGATGCATGTATGATCGCTTTGAGTAAAGTCGATAAAATACCGGCGGATGCCGATTTTTTATTGACTGGAGACCTCGTCAATCAAATGACGCCTTCGAGCTTCTTTGCGACAACTGTCGGTATTCCGTATATCGGCATGTTTTCGGCGTGTGCGACTTCGGTCTCTTCATTGCTTCTCGCTGCACTTTTAACGGAATCGGGAATGTCGAAACTGACCATTGCTGGATCATCAAGCCAGCATAATGCGATTGAAAGGCAATTTCGGTATCCGTTAGAATATGGCACGCAGAAAGGGGAGACAGCCCAGTGGACTGTGACGGCAGCAGGAGCAGCAGTTGTTGCACCCTACCAAGAAGGAGTTCCTTCCATAGAACGCGGAACGATTGGCAAAGCGATTGATATGGGATTGACTGATCCGTTGAATATGGGAGCTGCCATGGCACCTGCGGCAGCAGATACGTTGAAGCGGCATTTGGAAGGCCATGGGACTTCTGTGACCGACTATGATCTAATTATGACCGGGGATTTAGCGAAGGTGGGCTTTGCAATTTTTAAGGAGCTGGCCAAAAACCAGGGGATAACGGAACTTGGAAACTTCGTTGACGCGGGAATGGAGTTTTACGGAAATAATCCTGATTTCATGGCAGGTGCTAGCGGAGCGGGATGCTCAGCTGCCGTCTATTTTTCCGATGTCTATCAGAAGCTGATGGATAAGGAATATAAAAAAGTTCTGCTAATAGCTACCGGGGCGCTACTTTCCCCTTTGTCGTACCAGCAAGGCGATACGATTCCGTGCATCGCGCACGCGGTCGAACTAACGATGAAATGAGTGGTCTGATTGTTTTCGATTTACATTACCTCCTTCATAGTCGGCGGGCTAATTTGTGTCATCGGCCAGCTCATGTTTGACGTGGCAAAGCTGACACCGGCACATACTCTCTGCACACTGGTCGTGGCGGGCTCTATTTTAGACGGTTTCGGCTTGTATGAACCGTTGATTGATTTTGCAGGCACTGGTGCGACGATTCCAATTACATCATTCGGCAATGCATTGACCCATGGAGCGCTTGCCGAAGCTGAAAAACATGGCCTTATCGGTGTTTTGACCGGAATGTTTGAAGTGACAAGTTCGGGAATAAGCGCCGCCATCCTATTCGGATTCATCGCATCATTTATTTTCAAGCCAAAGGGCACCATTTAAATTTGCCTGTGCAAACGCCCCCTTCTTCTCTCCGCTATCTGCATAGGATAGACGGAAGGGAAGGAGGGATTTTTTATGTTCGGTGGATGCTATTCTGGCTGTCACGGCGGCGGAGGATATGGCGGGTATGGAAAGGGATATGGCGGTTCCACTTTCGTACTGATTGTCGTTCTCTTCATCTTGTTAATCATCGTCGGCAGTAGCTTTTGCTAAGGGGGAGGATAGAATATGAATGACTCTTTTTTTAAAAAGATAGAATCAAAAACCGGCGTTCCGATGGAAGAAGTATTCGCATTGGCAAACGCAATCCAATATGCGGATTTCAGTGACGAGCGACAAGTGCGGAAAATCGTCCGAAAAGTAGGCCGGCTCGCTAACAAAGAAGTCCCACCGCATATGGAAGATGAACTCGTAAAATCGATCGTCAAGAACGGCAGCTCAGTAAACTTCAATGACATACAAAAAATGATGGGCCAATCCTAATCCGCATTACAACCTCGTACCCGTAAGACCCAGTGGAATAAAGACGTTCAACCTATGTAGCCCAGTGAAACTAGTAGAAATACATCATTTTTCCGAGTATTTCTCATAACTATGTTTCATAAGTTATGAATAGGGTTAAAGGGTATGTGAGGAAATAATGTAAAGGGGTGTGGGATATGGGCTATATTCTACCGGTCCAGCCGATGCAAGCCGAAATTTACGCGAATCGAATGAATGCTGAGCGCAATAATTTTGCATATGTCGATCGGGTGGAAAAAGTGAAATTTGAAACGGATCTGATGGATAAATTCGAGGATTCGCTTCGCCATGAGCAGGAGCGGATCGTGGAGGAAAGGGAACCGAACGTTGCCGAATCCCGCCCTCCTTACTTAAAAGGATTTATTTATCCGAATCCTGCCAACCTATCGCCAGAAATTGCACATCTCGTAGGAAAAGGCCTCACAGTGAACGAATACGCGTAAATGAATGAGAAAAGAGCAGAACTGCAACCGATAAACGGTTTGCATTTCTGCTCTTTTTCATTCGTAAATCAATCTTTATTCAGGAGTGATCTCCTTTTCCATCGCTCTGTGCGGAATATCCGCATCCATGAACTCAGGTGACGTGACCGTATAACCGAGCTTTTCATAGAATGGCACGGCATACGATTGTGCGTTCAGAACGATTTTCGTCATTCCCGCTGATTTTGCATGTCTTTCAAGTTCAAGCATGATCAGGTTGCCAAGATGCTTCCCGCGCAATTCCTTCAACACACACACACGCTCCACTTTACCGATTCCCGGACCGATTTCACGGATGCGCCCAGCTCCGATCGGCTGCCGTTCGTCATACACAATGAAATGGGAAGCTGTATTATCGAACTCGTCAATTTCAAGACTTAACGGTACTCCTTGTTCATCCACAAAAACTTGTTTTCGCACATAATACGCATCTTCCCGTTCACGCTCGGAACAGGCAATCTTCACTTCAATCAATCTTCAGCTTTCCTCGCCGAGACGGAAAGTTTCATAAACTGTCCATGACCCGTCCTCAAGTTGATAGAGAAGGTGGATGCGATCGATGATTTCGGTATGATCTACACCGAACATCTTGATTTGGCCGATGATATCGTCATGCTCACCGGAACTTAGTTTTTGGGCGATTGTAATATGCGGAACGAAGGAATATTCAGGTTTTTCACCGAAAAAGTCTTCATTCAGGTCTTTATGGAGTGAAAGGATTTCTTCATTAGGTGTCACTTTAAAGAAAATCGTATTGGTAATCGGTGCAAACGTGCTCACTTTTGACACTTGCAATTCAAAGGGTTTGTGATTGCGAACAACCTTATGGATCGCTTCCGCCACTTGTTCAATTTCCTTATCGTCAGCTTCAAATACACCTTTAACGGTCATGTGAGGCGTGATAAGCGCATAATGTGGATCATAACGTTTTCTGTACCCGTTCGCCAAATCTTGGAGTTTCTTAGAAGGGAAAGCTACAATGCCATATTTCATTATAAAAGACCTCCTCGTAGTATGTTTACATACATCATGTAAATAATTATAGCAGAATGAGCTACTCTTTGAAATGTTTGGCATCATTCGTATTGAAAGGATTCTTTAATCGCCCTTCGAATGTCTTGCTGCCAATACTTCCATGTATGGTTCCCCTTAAATTCTTCATAGAAGTATGAAAACCCTTTTCTTTTGATCAACTTATTCAATTCTCTGTTCGGTGTGAGGAAATCCTGGGTGCCATCCTGAGTCGTTTTCACTTCAGTTTCCTCTTCACCGATGACATGGTAAATTGAAAAAGAGGATGGATCTTTCAAGGTTTCCACTTTTTTCATCACATAATCATCCACATATGGAGAATGGAGAATCACCTTACCGAAGCAATTCGGATATTTCAAAGCAGTTAACAATGAAATCGTCGCTGCCAACGAATCACCGATCAACCCCCGGCCTGCGCCGACTTGGTACGTTGGATAATTCTCATCGATGTAAGGGACAAGCTCATGCGCAAGAAAACGGATATAATCTTCATGCCGGTCGCCATCCGGGTGATACATCCTTCTGCGTTCCTCGACGCTCTTATACGGTATGCCGACGACGATCATATTATTTATGTCGCCTTCGGAAACTAATTCGTCCACTACCCGGCCGATTCTTCCGTATTGAAAATAATCTTTTCCATCGGAAGCGATTAGAACTGAATACTTGTATAGTGGTGAATACTGATGTGGCAAGTGGATGAGAAGCTGCATATCCTCATCGAGCGCCTTGCTATAAAAATGTATCTCTTCAATTTTTCCGTATTTCATCCGCAGGTCCTCCTAGTTGTATGATGTAAGAAGATTGTAACATAAGCGAATGTACAGGTATAATGCTTGAATAGCCTGTTGCATGAAAAAAGAAACAATCGCAAAATTGAATAAGCATCCTTACGTTTACCGTCATATGATACGTGACGGACGAAGGATAGAATTGAGGAGGTAGTGATTAATGTTCACTGGAAAAAATATTGTCCACTCCGATGTCGTGGCAGAAGCTACAAAAGAAGCGTTAATTCGAAGAGGCGTCACATTGGAGGATATAGCTAAAATTGTATATGAAATGCAGGTCCCTTATAACAAAGGGCTCGACCTTGCCGAATGTGTAGATTCAGTTGAAAGGGTCCTAAGAAAACGGGAACTTCAACATGCAATCCTCGTCGGAATTGAATTGGATGAGCTAGCAGAACAAGGGAAACTATCCGCACCGCTTCAACAAATCGTCGAATCTGACGAAGGCCTGTTTGGCGTGGATGAAACTATCGCATTAGGAGCCGTCTTCACATATGGGTCCATTGCTGTCACGACATTCGGCCATTTGGATAAAAACAAAATCGGGATTATTAATGAGTTGGATACGAAAAAAGGAAAGGGCGTCCATACGTTTCTCGACGACCTCGTTGCGAGTGTTGCATCATGTGCCGCATCTCGCCTCGCTCACAGGAAGCGTGACTTGGATGAAGCGGGCATCACGTATTTGGACGTAGATAGAAAAGGGGAAAAATAAGCCATTTGGAGGGAGATGAAGCATTTCATCTTCCTTTTTTCTATTGAAATCGCTTGCAATCTACTGAAAATTTGTAAGAAGGATTGACAAGCGATTAACCATTCGTGGTAGAATAGGTGTTAAGTTGCAAAACTATTATTCAAAAGGGGAGAATGAAAGAATGAATAAAAAGAGATTCCGTATCCTCGCATTCATCTCGATGATCGCGCTATTAGTCCTATCAGCGTGCAACTCGGATGATTCAAGCAAAGGATCCGACTCAGGGAAAACGAAAGAAGATTACGATTTTCTCAGTATCTTGACAGGTGGTACACAAGGTACATACTACGCACTTGGGGGAGCGCTTGCTGATACAATCTCTCAAGAGACCGGCATTAAAACAACTGCTGAAGTTTCACAAGCCTCTGCAGCGAATATGACTGCATTAAAAGACGGCGGCGCTGAAATCGCTTTCGTACAAACTGATATTGCTTACTATGCATCAAAAGGTGAAATGATGTTCGACGGGGAAGTCATCGACAACGTTTCAGCAATCGGTGCACTTTATCCTGAAACAGTTCAATTAGTTACATTGGAGAAGTCTGGCATCAAGTCGTTTGAAGACTTGAAAGGTAAAAAGGTTTCTGTAGGAGCACCTGGTTCTGGTACGTATGCGAACGCAGAACAGCTTCTTGAAATTCACGGTTTGTCAATGAGCGATATCCAACCGCAAAACCTTGATTTCGGTGAATCCCAAGAGAGTTTGCAAGCAGGACAAATTGACGCTGCATTCATCACTGCAGGTACTCCAACTGGCGCGGTTGAAGGTTTGAACGCTGTCGCTCAAGTTTACATCGTACCTGTATCCGATGAAAAATCTGACGAATTAATTTCTAAATATCAATATTACGCAAAAGAAGTCATTCCTGCAGGGACTTATGGAATTGCAGAAGACACGCCGACTGTTTCTGTTGGTGCGATGTTGATCATTCAAAACGACGTTCCTGAAGACCTTGCATATGAAATCACAAAAGCGATCTACGAGAATGCATCAAAATTGACGCATCCAAAAGGCGCTTTGATCAAAGCGGAAACAGGACTTGATGGTATCGGGATTCCTGTTCATCCAGGCGCTCAAAAATACTTTGACGAAAAGAAATAATTGAATACAGACAAATAGTTGAACGGGGCGGTGAAGCTATATGCTTCAGCCGTCCCATTCTTCATGCTATCGAGAAAGGGAGAAGGGAATGAAAAGGCTGAAACTGATTCTCCCCATTCTTCTTTCTGCATTGTTGGTCGTCCTCGTCTTTTTCTTTCTGCCGATACATAAGGTATTCACCTTTACAGAATATCGAACTGAGCATCCAAAAACCTATTACGTAAAGATGGCAGATGAGCAGGATTTTCAAATACGCTACGTGCACTCCATCTTTCTGACTGATGTCATTGAGTCTTATCGGGTCACCGGTCAATACGCCATCCAATCACTTTCCATGCAATATGAAGATGTTGGAATCGGCCTGCCTGGCTATGCCGAAGAAGAGCAGTCACTGACTGTCAACGATGGAATGTATACGCTTACTTATGAAAACAACATCATCGACTCTTTTGTCCTTTTCGTAGGCGATGTCAATGCAGGCCTGGCTTTCCGGTATAAAGGGAAGGAGATCAATCTGAAAACGTACCTAACTAGAGGGAAATCGTACACATTTCGTGTGCAACGCCAATCATTCTACCAATTAATGAAAGGAGTAAATATGAATGGCTAAAAATAAAAAGCTAGAAGATATTCAGCAAGAATCCCAAAACGACAACATTGAAACGTTGACAGAAGAACAACAGCTTGAAATTTTGCAAAAATACGATCCCGAATCGAATACCCGGAATGTGAAAGGGATATTTAAAATCATCGTCTTTGCAGGATTGTTGGCATTCTCCTTGTTTCAATTATATACATCCATCGGGACACCGTTCACTGCATATATTCAGCGATCGATTCACTTAGGATTCGCTCTCGCATTAATTTTCATATTGTTCCCGGCAATTAAAAAACCGGGTGTTAAGAAGGATAATGTGCCTTTTTACGATGTCATCCTATCATTACTTGCCATTGCGGTCGGTTTGTATTGGCCACTATTTTATGATGATCTCGTCTTCCGTGTCGGCAGGGTGTCGGACATTGATTTGTTCATCGGCATCGTAGCGGTGCTGTTAACATTGGAGGCCGCAAGACGGGCGGTTGGAATGCCGATTACGATCATCTCGACAGTTTTCTTGATCTATGCGTTTTTCGGACGTTACTTTCCCGGCTTCCTGGCGCACCGCGGCCAAGATCTGAAAAGTCTTGTCCAGCTTATGTTCTTTACGACAGACGGTATTTTAGGAACACCTATTAGCGTATCCGCTACGTTCATTTTCGTCTTTCTATTATTCGGTGCATTCCTTGTGAAAACAGGAGTCGGTAACTATTTCAATGATTTGGCTGTCGTCCTCGCAGGCCGCTTGACAGGCGGACCCGCTAAAGTTGCGATTTTCTCAAGTGCATTGCAAGGGACGATTTCAGGAAGCTCAGTTGCAAACGTTGTCGGATCAGGTTCTTATACGATTCCGATGATGAAAAAGCTGGGGTACCGTAAGGAATTTGCAGGCGGTGTTGAAGCAGCTGCTTCGACAGGCGGGCAAATTATGCCACCGATTATGGGTGCTGCAGCATTCCTAATGGTCGAATTCATCGGCGGCATTACGTATTGGGAAATTGCGAAAGCTGCAGCTATTCCTGCATTGCTTTATTTCACGGGAATTTGGATCATGACTCATTTTGAGGCGAAGCGTGTCGGTCTTGAAGGCATGTCACCAGACCAAATGCCTGACCGAAAGGCGACACTGAAAAAGATCTACCTCCTCTTGCCGATTTTAGGGATAATCGTATTCCTGTTAATTGGAATTCCGACAATGAAAGCTGCATTGCTGGGGATTGTCTTAACAATCGTTGTCAGTTTCTTTGATAAGTCTACGAGACTTAGCCCGAAAGATGTCATCATGGCGCTAGTCGACGGGGCTCGTACTGCATTGGCTGTAGCCGCTGCAACGGCTTGTGCGGGCATCATCGTCGGTGTCGTCGTGAAAACGGGATTAGGACTTAGCCTTGCTAACGGCCTTGTATCCGCAGCCGGCGGAAATATCCTATTGACGCTCATCTTCACAATGCTTGCAGCACTTATATTGGGGATGGGTTCACCTACGACAGCAAACTATGTCATTACATCCACAATTGCAGCACCAGCTATCATCTTGTTGCTTATGGGCGGTGAAATGGGACCAGGCACGACAATTCCAGTTGTAGTTGCTATCTCTGCTCACTTATTCGTATTCTATTTTGGAATCATCGCGGATATCACACCGCCAGTTGCTCTCGCAGCATTCGCCGCATCAGGCATTTCCGGCGGGGATCCAATCAAAACCGGTGTTGTTTCTGCGAAGCTCGCCATTGCGGCATTCATAATTCCATATATGTTTGTCTTCAATCCGGCTATGCTCATGATCGATGCCAGTCTTTTTGAAATAGTATGGGTCACCTTTTCCGCTATTGTAGGTATGATTGCAATCGGAGCGGGAATGATCGGCTATTGGTATCGAAAATGTAATTGGATCGAGCGTATCCTTGCTGTCGTAACGGGATTATTGTTGATTTATCCTGAAACAATTTCGGATATTATTGGTTTGGTCCTCTTCGCTATCCAAGTTGCAATCCAGTGGAAAACGAAGGATAATAAGCCGAAAAATAAAGCGGCAGTAACATCATAAACAAAAAAGGCTGTTACAGTTGTCAACTCGACAATTGTGACGGCCTTTTCTAATTCATCACACGCATAACTAGGTCAATTCCCAAAATTATTATACCAAGAACATAATAGGGTTTATCTACAAAGTTAGTAAGTTATTCTAATTCCACATTTAATTCAAATAGTTTAAACCGAAAAGGTGATTCAAACTATTGAAATGTTTAAATAGTATGTCTATAGTAGAGTGACATAGACAAATATATGGAAATTTCAATACTTTACTATCAAAAGGGGAAGCTGGGATGAACTGGACATATTTTAAACATGAGTTTCTTATTACTGCAAGAAGCAGGCGGAATGTTCCTTTTGTATTGTTTATAGGAGCCTTGCTATTAGGTTATTGCTTAATCATGTTGCCAAACGAAAAGACAAAAGAGACCTTTGATGTGGAATGGGCAAAAAGTTACCTTAGCGATCTTGAGGTGGAACAGAAAATAAGGGAATCCAAAGGGAATACGGGAATCGTCCATATGACAGGCCAGCCGGTCTTTGCGAATAACGATTATTATTATCGTCTCTACCACGCAATGGTCATGGCACATGAGAATCGGAACTATTTCCGCTATCTGTACTTGCGCCACTTTCAGCTTGATGGGAACTCGTGGGAGTATGTAGGAGATTATAATCTGTTCAAACTTTCTCCTTTTCCGGGGAAAGATAGAGAGCACTTGTATTATCAGACGATGATGCGCTACGAAAATTATTTGACACAAGATTACCCGGTTACATACGGGTTAATGTACGAGAAGACAGGCTTGCAAGCTTTGACAAAGTTCATCCAGGGGTACGGGGTATATTTTCTCGTATTCTGCGCCATTTACTTCAGCAGTGACATATTGGCGAGGGACCGTAAATACAGGACTGTTCTTCAAGGGTTGCCGTTGTCCTGGTACCGGCAATTGAATTTGAAAGCGTTCTCCGCATTCCTATATTCGCTAATTGTCGTTCTTGCAACAATCGTGATCGGTGTACTTGTCATGACCATTCAATTCGGCTTTGGCCATTTTGATCTGCACGTGCCGATAATGATTGCGCAGCAGAAATTCAACCTTGAGGATTATGATGTTATTACAATCGCCACGTATTTAGGGAAAACGTTGATTGTAATTCCTCTATTGATCTTCCTATTTATACGCCTAAATGTAGTCTGGGGTTTGCTTTTGAAAAATGAATGGCTCGTCCTTCTTATCGGCAGTCTAGTTCTCTTTTCAGAACGTCTGTACTTCACGAGGACAACGAGGGAAATCTTTGCCATAGATATCAGCTTATTTCCACAGACGTATTTCGATTTCGGGAAAATCACGGATGGGGAGAAAAATTATTTATTGAATATGGAAACGATCACATACGCAAAAGGGATTGCAGTATTGCTCATTACAGTAGCTGTCATCGAGATTGTCTTATTCATATGTTCCAGAATCATTAATAAAAGACGATTCTACCGAGTGTGAAAATAACTTGCGAGGAAGGATACGATCATGTTTTGGAAATATCTATTATTTGAAACAAAACTTCTAATGCATAATCGGAAAAATTGGCTGTTAGGAATCGCCCTCATCTTATTTTTCCCATTATATTATTTACACTATAGCCAGACTGACTTAGAAGATTTGTTAAAGAAGAAGAACTTGGACTCGCAGCAATTCCATACAATCTTCAATGCATTTCCGACAGAGTTGCGGCATACGCCGGAAGGGGAAGGCATTTACAACAACTTGACTCAACAAATCATGATGATTGATATGCAACGATTTTATCTTTGGCAAAAGAAACATTATGACAAATTTATCGAGAATGGACTTAAGTTGAATGAATTGCGGCTGGAATTGCACGAACTTGGGAATAAAGGGATTCATCCGAATCACATCATCCCGAAGGACGAAATTCAAAGGGAGAGCGCACTATTAAGATATTACCAAGAGAATGATCTGCCGCTCATCCCCAATCCATTGGCTGCGAGCAATTATTTGCCCGTCACATTGAGATTGTTAAGTGGACTGCTGTTCTGCCTTCTCGTACTAGTGGCAGGGAGCAGCATGCTAGTGAAGGATCAAGTGCATCGTTCCGTCGTGAGTGGATTTCCAGTTTCATTCATGCAAAAGGTGTGCAGTAAAGTAGCCATCCACTTCGTACAAATTATGCTTTTTCTGTTTACTGGTATATCTGCTGGTGTGTACTATGTCGCCAAGAAGTCGGAAATCGGGAATTTCACCGCGCCTGTCCTTATTTACCAGGACGGCGACTTCTTTGCCGTATCAACAACGCGCTATATCATTTACATGCTGATTGCGTTTGCATTGATCACATTGCTCCTTTTATTAGCTTTTGCATTGATTAACGTCGTTACGAAAAATCTGTATGCATCTGCATTTATATTGTTAGTCATTCTTCTACTGCCTGATTTGATGAGAGTGGCAGAAGTACAGGTCAACTGGCTTTATCCATTGAAGTTTATTGACATCGGCTACGTCCTTAATGGGGATGCTGCTCTGGAGTTTGGTAATAAGAAGTTGGACTTCAAGAATTCATACATCTGGCTCATTTCCATGAATGTAATTGTGGCTTCCGCGCTGTATTTTGGGAATAAATTGGTGCATATGAGAAAAGTGGAAGGTTTATTGAAAACAAGCTAAAAGGTGGAGAAGGTAAATGCTGAAACTATCAAATGTATCGATTGCCTATAATGAGAAAGTTGTCTTGGACCAATTGGATTTAACGGCAAGCAAAGGGGAAATCATCGGGGTTGCCGCGCCGAATGGAACCGGCAAGACGACGATGTTCAATGTGATGGCGAATTTCGTTAAGCCGGATTCCGGTCATGTCCTGTTTAACGGAAAATACGCATATCGGAATGAGAAAGAGGAATTGCTGATTCACAAGCAACTGGCTACGTTTCCGGAGCAGAAAGATCTGTTCGAGGAGCTTTCGGGCGTCGATCATCTGAAGCTGTATGCGAATATGTGGAAAGGGTCGACGAAGCATGTAAAGGATGTTATTGAACGGCTTCATATGGGGCATTACGTAAAACGGAAAGTGAGGACGTATTCTCTCGGGATGCGCCAGCGCCTATGCTTTGCGATGATGATGGCCGCAGATACGCCTGTCATGCTGATGGATGAAGTGATGAATGGCCTTGACGTTTCCAATGTCGCACTGATATCCGATTGTCTAATGGAGATGAAGAAGGACAAACTCATCTTTGTTGCATCCCATTTACTAGAGAACTTGGATCTTTATGCGGATCGCGTACTCTTTCTAAAAGACGGGAAATTTGTCCATGAACAGAAATTCACGGACGAAAACGAGACGTTCCTGAAAATTGAATTAGATCCTGGGCAGTATGAAAAACTTAAGAAAGAGATTAAATTGCCGACCGACTATTTGTACATTGCCAAACATCTATTATGCATCCCGCTGGAAGGGTTGAGCATTGCGGAACAAACGAAATGGATTGAGCGGATGCTTCATTATAATGAAAAAGAATTGACGGTCGGGCCATTGGGGACGGTGGAGTATTATGATAAATACTATGCGGAAATGGTTTAAGTTAAAAAGGGGCGTCGGTCGGAGTGTGGCAATCGTATTATTTTCGGCATGCCTATTCACACTCGCCGGATGTTACCCTTTACAAGGAGCGGGTGATGCAAATGGCAATTATGAAAAGAATTTTGAAATCATCGGAACTGAAAGAGATGAATTGATCGGCGAAGTGAATCCAGCTTTTTTCACGACTGTCGATCGAAGCAATGAACATATAGGGGAAAGTACTGCACCAATAATATCGAAAGACGGGAAACGATTCTCTCTTCGTAGCGGCAGGTATTTGCTTCATGGATATCCAGTAGGCAATGTTTTTATTTATGACAAAAAAGGTAACCTAATTATTCGGGAGATCGTAGGGGGCTCCGCCGGTGTGAGGAACCTCGTTATGGATATCGATAATTCATATTCCATTCACGTAGACGGCGGCTATGACGCTTTTACCGCAGAACCGTATCCGACAGTGTTTTCTAAAGAATTGTCGGCTGGCGTTTGGGAAGTCGGATTAGACATAGAAGCAGGGGAATATGCAGTAACAAGTCCATGGGGATTAGGCTACTTGGAAATCCATGAAAAGGGGAAAGAGCCGCGACTCTTTGAAATCATCGGTGGGGAACAGATCAAATCGGAAAGTCATGTTGATTTGAAAGATGGTCAAAAGCTTAGAATCACGAAAGTTTCAATAGTAGATTTCAAACCATTGGATGGACGGTCCGAATCGACTAAATAATTATCGTTTTGCAAGATAGCTTGTACATGATAAACTGAATTGAATGAAAAGAATTTTGGAAAAGAGGTCATGGAAATGGCAGTAGAGGTATATCTTAATTTCAATGGTAACTGCAGGCAAGCTGTGGAGTTTTACGCAGAGGTGTTCAATACGGAGGTATCTCAAATCATGACATTCGGCGAGGCTCCTCAACACCCTGATTATGAGCTGCCTGAAGAAGCGAAGGATTTGGTCATGCATGCGCGGTTGGAAATCGACGGAAGCAGAGTCATGTTCTCGGATACTTTTCCAGGATCTCCTTTCATCGAAGGGAACAATGTCAGCCTCGCTTTTGTCAGCAAGGACGTTGAATTAATCAAAAACGTCTTTGATAAACTGAAGCAAGGCGGAACAGTGAAGATGGACTTGCAAGAGACATTCTGGAGTAAAAGCTACGGCTCATTGAAGGACCAATTCGGCATCGAATGGCAAATTAGCCACGAAGCATAAGTGAATATAGGTAAATGAAAAACGGCAAGGATACGTATCCTTCGCCGTTTTTTTATGGCCATATAGAATAGATCCATTAATTACTAATTTTAAATAGGCAGGCATGACTTCTATTTTATGTTCTTTACTAAAGAATGTTACAAAGCAATCATGCTTTCGCAAGCGCGACCCTTTTCGGTTTAAATTTACTATAAAATTTGTATATTACTGAAATCGCTTTCAAAAAACAATTGACTTTTTATTTGAAAGTGTTTAATATTCAATTAACGACTATATAGCGACAAAATTATATTCACCTTGGGGGCATTGGAATGGAGAATATGGAGAAAAAGAAAATAGGTTTTCTAATGGCGATTCTGCCATTGATCATTATGATCATCGTCATGCTGTTCACAGTTGTGAAACTTGAGCAAGGCCCGCATATGCCACTCATCATAGGAACAACTGTGGCTGCTTTGGTTGCTTGGCGCTATGGCTTTACGTGGAAAGAAATAGAAGAAATGATGTTCAAAGGGATAAAGCTAGCCCTGCCTGCTGTCGTCATCATTATGTTGGTTGGAATGACAATCGGCTCTTGGATGGGTGGGGGGATTGTCGCAACAATGATCTATTACGGATTGCAGATTATTACACCTGGTTGGTTTTTAGTTGCCATTACAATCATTTGTGCAATCGTCTCTCTTGCAATTGGAAGCTCTTGGTCGACGATGGGTACCATCGGGGTCGCTGGAATGGGTATCGGCTTGAGCATGGGGATTCCTGCAGGCATGGTGGCAGGCGCCATTATTTCAGGATCTTATTTCGGTGATAAAATGTCTCCCTTATCCGATACGACAAACCTTGCTTCAGGTTTAACAGGGACAGATCTATTCGATCATATTAAGCATATGCTTTACACAACTATTCCCGGATTGCTTATCGCCCTTGGCGTTTACACATTTTTAGGGAGACGTTTTGCAGGTGGAAATATAGACTTGGAAAATATCCAACAGACAGCTTCTGTGCTGAAGGACAGCTTTTTGATTTCCCCTTGGCTGATGCTTGTGCCATTGGCGGTAATTGTCATGGTAGCTATGAAGGTTCCTGCTGTTCCGGCTCTGGTCGTCGGTATTATTCTTGGCTTCATTTCACAGATTTTTATTCAAGGGGGATCTTTGGCGGATTCGATTGTTGCGTTACAAAGTGGATTTGCCATTGAAACCGGGAATGAAATGGTCGATGGACTATTCAATGGCGGCGGTTTGGATTCTATGATGTACACAGTTTCTATGACAATCGTGGCAATGACATTTGGCGGTATTTTGGAATACTCGGGAATGCTTCAGTCAATCATGAATCAGCTCCTGAAGGTTGTGAAATCATCATTCACACTGATTACATCTACAATCGGCGCTTGTGTACTTACGAATGCAACGTGCGCAGAGCAATATATTTCAATTGTTGTACCATCTAGAATGTTCACGAAAGTTTACAAGAAGATGGGTTTACATTCTAAAAACTTGTCACGGGCACTAGAAGATGGCGGAACGCTCACTTCGGTCTTCATTCCATGGAATACTTGCGGCGTATTCATCTTGGGAACACTCGGAGTAGGGGTTGCGCAGTATGGACCGTATGCAATCTTGAATTTGTTCATTCCGTTTATTTCCATCCTTTACGCAGCAACTGGCTTTACAATCGTGAAGCTGACAAAAGAGGAAATAGAAAAAGCTGAATCAGAAACAGAAACAGAAGAAGATAAGTCAATTGAAGCGGTTCACGTATAAGTATAAAGAGAGCCGCCCAATGCCGATGCTTGGCACTGGGCGGCTTTCTAGTAGTGGATGGCGAAATTCATTTCATACAAAGAACGCGGCCTTCCTTGCTTGTAAGTCATCTCCTCGCCCACGATACGGACATAATCAAATTCTACGAGCTTTTTTAATGTACGCTCTGCAGTCCTTCTGGAAACGTTCATATAGAGGGCAAGATCGATTGCTGAAAACTGGTTCGTTGTCCTCGATTGGCGGAACTGCAACAGCTTTGAAATATTGGCAGGGCCCAATTTTGTTTTTTCCGCAATTTCCACTAGTACGGGATGATCGACTTTCATATCGATTGCACCGTCCGATTGTGGATACGGGCCATGAAGCCTTTTATTGGAGTCGAGAATATAAAAGCTGTTCAGTTCACCACTTTGAATGAAATCCAATGCGAGTCGTGCATGTTCGGCGGCTTTCATCGTCGTTTCACCGTAACCGAAAGCCATCTTGACATTCCGGGGGAGACGGTGGAAAAAATTCATGAATCCCGGGTTTTTGATGGAATGTTCTATAATGCCCTTCGTTGTGAACAGCGAAAATTCCCCGTCGGTTTCTGACCAATGCGCTTGCAATATGGAAGAGAGCTCTGTTACAAAAGGCACGATCGGCAATCCGGATGATTGAAGGATTCCAACGGCAATTTGGGCAGAAGAGCTTTTCTGTAACACCGCTTTTTGCTGCGCAAAACGCAGACTCCTAATAATCGAGCTTTCCGGGTCGATCATCATACGGGCAGTTATACCTCTTTGCAACAGCTTTTCGTAGACAATATGGATACTTGTAATTGCGATTTCCGTCTTGCCTTGATCATACAACCGTTGATGAAAATTTATAACGTCCTCGATTGATCCACCATTCTGTAAAACATGAATGTATGGTAGTTCAATCGTTCCATTCAAGTCATTCAACACATGATCGATATGGGACTGCTCGGCGACATCCATAGAAATCCGTTCACATGAAACCCACTCAGTTGCCAAAACAGATAATAATGTCGTAGAGACAGCGGTTTCATCCTGTTTCAAATAGAACGTCGGCACGCTGAATTGTTGAACAGCCTCTTTTGCATAGGCATAAGGCAGCGAACCTGAAAAAAGGATGGCATCACTTGGTTTAAGTGTCTTGATGATGTCAACGGCTTCTTTAGGATCGGTATATATATGGCATGCCAGCTCAAAATCCCCTTCATTCACGGATAAATCCTCTGCGCGTCGACAAAAATGTTCAGAGCCGATAACAGCAATTTTGATTCTCAATAAATTACCTCCTAACTATTAGCGACTATTTAACGACAGTGATACAATAATTATAGCCGATTCCCAATAAGAAAGGAAAGATATTAATGAAAATTTTGGAAATAGAGATTTTTGCGATTCACTTGCCTTTAAGAGAGCCATTCATAATAAGCTATGCAACATATGATTACATGCCTTCGATCATCGTTAAACTAACGACGGACACCGGCCATATCGGATATGGGGAGGCAGTGGCGGATGAGCATGTCACCGGTGAAAGTTGGGAAAGTACATATTCAGTCTTAAAAAATACACTAGCGCCGAAGCTGGTCGGGATGAATCCTGCTCAAATGGAAAAGATCCACGAGCGTATGGACGCAGAAATTTACGGGGTGCCGTCAGCGAAAGCTGCTATAGACATTGCTTGTTACGACGCGGTCGGAAAAGCGTTGGGCATTCCCGTTTATGATTTGTTGGGCGGAAGGTATCACGATGAATTCCCGATCACGCACGTACTCAGCATTGGAACACCTGAACATATGGCCGAAGAAGCGGAACAGCGCGTTCAAGAGGGCTATCGTTCTTTGAAAATGAAAGTCGGAACGGACGTGTGGGATGATGTAAAACGAATCCGGGCGGTCCGTGAGCGGGTAGGGGAGTCGATCGCCATCCGTATCGATGTGAATCAAGGATGGGTGAACAGCTCGACTACATTACAAGCATTAAAGAAACTTGAAGATTGCTCACTCGATTGGCTGGAGCAACCTGTAAAAGCGGATGACATCGATGCAATGGTGGAAATCAAGTCGAAAACATCCGTGCCAGTCATGATTGACGAAGGGCTGCGAGGGATTCGTGAAATGAGGGAGATCATCGCCAAGCGCGCCGCAGATAAAGTGAACATCAAATTGATGAAATGTGGCGGCATCTATCCGGCGATGAAGCTTGCCCATATGGCGGAGATGGCTGGAATGGAATGCCAGGTCGGTTCAATGGTCGAATCTTCCGTCGGCTCAGCGGCAGGATTCCATGTCGCTTTTTCAAAAAAGATTATGACGAGTGTTGAATTGACAGGGCCATTGAAATTTAGCGAAGACATTGGAAACTTGCAGTATGACGTTCCGTTCATCCGCTTAACGGAAAAACCAGGACTCGGCGTCGATGTTGACGAAGCTGTATTGGATAAACTGACTCTCTTCTCCGAGAAGGTGATTGGATGAAAATAGAGATGATCTTGAGAAATGGCCAATCAGTCACCATTAGGAGCCTTGCCGAAAATGATCTCGAGGAAATTATGGATTTGCAGGAGAAAGTGATTGCCTCATTGACGGTCACTTCTTTTTTGCAACCGCTATCCGAAGAGGAATTCAGCTTTATCTTGAACGGCAATGGATCAATGATCGGTGCATTCCACGCAGACCGTCTCATCGCATTCAGGGCAATGCTCGAACCTGAAATTGACGAGCATCATTTAGGGAAAGATGCTGGCTTGCCTGATTCAGAATTGCCGTCTGTGCTATATTCTGAAATAACAAATGTGGATCCCGAGTATAGAGGTAACAGCCTACAACGAATTCTTGGCGAAATCCTAATGGAAAATGTCGATACAGAACGCCATCGTTATGTGTTCACAACTGTTGCCCCATTCAACATCGCAAGTCTGAAGGATAAATTCGCTCTAGGCATGCACATCATTTCATTGGAAAAGAAATATGGAAATCTTTTGCGCTACACATTAATGAAAGATCTACGTGCCCCAGAAAAATTAGGAAACCTCAACGTCGTCGTGGACATGTCGGATGTGATGGAGCAGCAATCCTTATTAAATGATGGATGGATCGGCGTCGGCCTGGAAGAGGATGATGGGACGTGGAAAGTGAAATTCCAAAAAAACAAATGAACAGGAACCGTATAGAGTGTATTTGCTCTATACGGTTTTTGTGAATAAAGACTGTTTTTAACATTCTATATGACTAGGACTATACGATTAATAAGTAGTAGTTTATAATGGTGCTAGGTTATTCATATAGGAGGAAAACAATGAGGTATTCAGTAAGTAAAAAGTTATGGACAGGCTTCTTATCCTTATTACTCTTAATGATCACTGCAGGAATTTTAAATTACTTAGCCATTCCATATGTGAGTGATGAGTATAAATCATTTATTGACGACCGGATGGAAAAAGTAATTTTGATTGAACAGCTAACAACCGATCAAACTGAGCTTTCAAATGATCTGCGAGGCTATTTACTATATAAAGAAACGAAGTATCTCAAAAATCGCAGCGAATTGCTTGAATCAGTTGAAGAAAAATTGAAGACGATGAATGCAACCTTCCAATCAGAGAGAAGCGCAGAATTGCTAAAAGAATTAACTGTAGCAACAACGCAGTACCGAACTTTATCTGAAGAAGCACTCACATCTTTTAATAATGGAAGAGATGAGGAAGCGCTTATTTTAGCGGAAGAAGCGGAGCCTTATCAGGCAAATATTATGTTAAATGCAGATAGGTTGATTCGGTACCAACGTGAGCAGATGCTTGAGGCTGAAGATAGAATTGAACAAAGTATAAAAACGACTGGTCTTTACATTATTGGAGTTCTCGGCCTTGTCACTATTTTGAGTATGATCATCGCTTATATGATTAGCAAAAACATAACTCGGCCTGTCGGAAAAATGACGAAAGCATTAAAGGAGCTTGCCCAAGGGAATTTTGCAACGGAGCCATTGCTTATTAAAAATCGAGATGAAATCGGTGAAATGGCGACAGCTCTCAATGAAATGAAGGCAGATTTACGAAGTATCATTACCAACACAAGAGATTCATCGCGCCAGTTAGCTTCACAGGCCGAACAGTTGACGGCAAGCGCAGAGGAAAGTCTTGCCGCTTCCGAAATGGTCGCTGAAATCGCTGAAAAGAATTTATTATCAAGCGATATGCAAGTGAATCTCGTACATGATTCAACAAAAGCAATGAATGCAATGGCTAACGGTATCAATCAAATTACAAATGACAATGAAGCAATGCTTGGTTCTTCAGATGAGGTATCCCGATTAGTAGGGGAAGGTGCTGCCCTCATGAAGGATGTAACAGATCAGATGTCTACCATCTCGACATCCATCCGCCAATCCGCTGATATTATAAGCGATTTGTCGGTACATTCGGAGAGCATCCGAAAAGTGACTGGGCTCATTAGGGGCATTGCCGAGCAAACGAATCTCTTAGCTTTGAATGCAGCAATAGAGGCAGCGCGTGCGGGAGAGCATGGCAAAGGCTTTGCTGTTGTAGCCAATGAAGTGAGGAATCTTGCTGAACAATCGAAAGCATCGGCGGAAGAAATCGGCCGAATGATTGACACCATTATTCAAAACGTCTCCTTGGCAGTAGACAGCACGGAAGTCGGTGCGGAACGTGTGAAAGAAGGATTAGGAATTACCGAAAAGACCAACACAGTCTTCCATCAAATCGAATTGGCATCAAACGACGTAAATAAGAAGGTTGAAACTGTCTCAGCAGCCATTGTTCAGATTCGCTCCATGAGTGAGCAAGTGACGGAAGGTGCTGCAAAAGTCCAGGACCTTGCCATGCAAGCGTCAGTGGAAGCACAGTCGACTAGCGCAGCAACAGAAGAACAGTTGGCTTCAAATGAAGAAATTGCTTCAAGTGCGCAAACGCTATCAGAAGTAGCAGAAAAACTGCAAAATGATATGGGACGTTTTACAGTCTAATGAATTCTCTACGCCAAACGCGGCGTGGAGAATTTTCACATGTTCAATTACGATGATTCTGAATAAATGGTATTGCCTAAACTATCTCCTAATGGTACAATCAATTTCTGTTTCATTTCTACCCCAACATCTCACCAAAAGAGCAGGACGCAAAATACGCAAAACGGAGGACTGTATATGCAGAAACATCCCGATTTTGAGTTTGAATTGCAGCGCCTTGACTACACGAAGCACTACATGCAAAGACTCCTGGAAGAGTCGATGCGTGATGTGCAATCCTCGCAAGATGAAATCCGGCATGCAATGGCCGACTTGGATTATTTGGATTCCAGTTTAAGCTACATTAACATTCTGACGAATACCCGATTTTTTGAAATGGCCCGCTCGCAGAAGGAAGGCCTCGAAGCGATCCAGCAGAAGCCTTATTTCGCCCGTATCCATTTCCAGACGGAAGGGGAGAAGGATGAATTCCTCTATATTGGCAAAACGTCCGTCTTCCATCAGGAAACCCAAGATCCGATCATCGTCGACTGGCGTTCACCCGTCGCCAATGTTTACTATGATGGCAGGCTGGGAGACTTGACGTATAAAGTGCGAGACGAAGAAATCAGCGGACATCTCTTCTCGAAACGGCAGTATAAAATCGAAGAAGGAGAGCTTATCGACATCCTTGATATCGATTTGACGACGAATGATGAATTGCTTCAGGAAGCTTTGGCAGGGAAAGCGGATGTACGGTTGACTGAAATCGTTTCGACAATCCAAGCCGAGCAGAATGAAATCATCCGAGCGAACCTGAACCAGCCGATCATCGTTCAAGGGGCCGCTGGAAGTGGTAAGACGACGATCGCTCTTCACCGGATCTCCTATTTCCTCTATACGATGGGCACCGACTTCCCTTCGGAGAAGCTGATGATTCTGGCACCGAGCCGCCTGTTCATGGAATATATCGGCGACGTACTCCCTGAGTTAGGCGTGGGACGGATTTGTCAAACTACTTTTGCTGAATATGTACTGGAAGCGACAGGAATAAAGCTGAAATTAGTTGATCCGAATAAAAAGCTGGAGTTGTTGACTGCGATAGATTCCGTGAATGAAGAACATCTTTTCATTGCACGCATGAAAGGAACACTCCACTACCGTGAAATCATGCAAACATACGTGGATAGGCTCGAACAGGAAACAGCGGCACTCTTCGAAGACGTCTATATCGAAAAATACCGGATCATGCGCGCATCTCGTCTGAAGAAATTGTTCCTTGATGACTTCAACTATATGCCTCTTGAGAAAAGGATTGAGCGCATTAAGCTCGTTATGCAGACCGAAGTGAACCGAAAACGGAAACAGCTGTATAAGCTCTTATCCGACAAATATGAAGAAGCACTCGACAAAGCGCTGTACGGCATCCGGGATGAAGAAAAGCGAAAGGCACGAATTACGAGGGTCATGGATGAACGTGACGAACGGCTTCCTTCTATTGAAAAGGAAGGGAAAAAGACGGTATCCTCTTATATGCGCAGATTTAAAAAGTTCAATATTAAAAAACTGTACAGGGATTGGCTTACAAATCCGCAATTACATACTGAACTGGCATGCCACTGGTCCGAAACGGAAAGGGATGCTTTTTTTGCCGCGCACGCTAGTGATTCTTGGGAGACGGAAGACTTGGCTGCCCTTTATTATTTGCATGCCAAGTTGAAAGGTGTGGCGGATGAATGGAAAATGCGCGTCGTATTCATTGATGAAGTGCAGGATTACAGCGAATTCCAGCTTGCGGCATTACAAGACGGACTGGAAACGGATATGTTCACGATGGTTGGGGATCTTGCACAAGGAATCCACAGCTACCGGGCATTGACGTCATGGGAGCCGGTGCGGGAAATGTTTCCACGGGCAACTTACACGACGTTGCAAAAAAGCTACCGGACGACAATTGAGATTATGCAATTAGCGAACAAAGTTCTCGAGCAGATGAAGGAAGATCTGCCGCTCGTAGAACCGGTCGTCCGACACGGCAGGGAACCGGAATTTTATGATATGCCAAACCTCGATACGTCCAAAGTGAGTGAAATCTATGAAGCAATTCTTAGTAGGGGACACCGCTCGATTGCTTTAATATGTAAAACTCGAAAAGAGTCTGAGATGCTTTACAAGCAACTTGAAAAGTCGGGCATGCCTGTCCAATTACTAGGCGAGGATTCCGACATAAACGGCGAATGCCTGCTCATCGTGCCAAGCCACTTATCAAAAGGTCTCGAGTTTGACGCTGTCATTATCGCCGCTTTCGATGAACCATTCCGCGACCATCCAATCGATCGAAAACTGTTATATGTAGCGATGACTAGGCCGATGCATGAGCTCCATCTGCTGTCCGATTCTCTATTGCCGTTGATAACGCAGAAACGCAGAAATTAACGGGTGAAGAATAGCGTTTGCTATTTTTCACCCGTCTCTTTATAAAATGTTCTATTGTACAAATAAAATCACTTTTTACTCTTGTCCTCATAAAACACATTGAAATTCGGGTCGATTGTTCCGATATTCAAATGCCTTGCCTTATAATCCCTTAGCAACTCAAAGAACTTCTTGCTCAAAACCATAATGACAATTAAGTTAATGAACGTCGGAATCGCAGTCGTGATGTCCGCGAAATACCAGACCGCCTTACCAGGCATATCATAATAGACGGCATAGACAACCATGAGTAAGCCCGGAATTGGATAGAGCCATTTATAGAAGAAAATCGTCTTGTTTTTCACTTTGACTTTCTTCTCTCCGCCGAACAGATGGCGCAATATGATTTCGTAATAAGTGTACCAGCCGGTCGTCGTCGTCAAACCGAATAGGAAGACGGACAAGGCGATGATATACCTGCCTGTTTGTCCGATGCCTGCCTCAAAAGCCGATAAAGTGAGTGCCGCTCCGTCAAGACCGGACGACCAGACGCCAGTAATGATAATAGTGAAAGCGGTCATCGAACAGATGACGATTGTATCGATGAATACTTCCATGGCCCCCCACATTCCTTGCTTGATCGGATGATTTGTTTTTGCTGTTGAGTGAATCATCGGTGAAGTTCCCCAGCCGGCTTCATTACTGTATACCGCCCGTGCAACCCCCATCCGAATTACTTGTGCGATGACCGCGCCCGTAAAGCCTCCGACAGCGGCCATTCCTGTAAAGGCACTTTCGAAAATAAGTCCGAAGACGGGAATGATTTGATCGAAATTCTTAAGGATGATGAAGAGCGACGCCAATACATAAAAAATGCTCATGAATGGGATAAGTTTTGACGCAATCTCCCCAATCCGCTTAATGCCCCCATAGATGACCACGTAAATAAGAGTGACGTAAATAAGCGAAGACGGAATCATTCCGATATTGAATGTAGAGCTGACAGCTTCAGAAACCGTATAGTTTTGAAGAGTAATAAAAAACGTAGTAAATATACCGAAACCGAAAAGGATGGCTGGAATCTTCCAATACTTGAACTTCTTCTCCTCACCTAACCCTTTTTCCATATAATACGTCGGTCCGCCGTACGGATTCCCTTTTTCATCCGTCCCTCGATAATGGACAGCTAACGTCACTTCGACCGTCTTTGTCATCATGCCTAAAAGGGCAGTGATCCACATCCAGAAGACAGCACCTGGTCCGCCTACTGCGATGGCCGTTGCCACGCCACCAATATTTCCGACGCCAACACTACCGCCAATCGCTGTACTTACTGCTTGAAACGGGGTTAAGATTCCTTTTGCATTCTCGTCCACGTCTTTCTTAGAAAATAATCTCCCAAATGTAGATTTGAAGATATGCGGCAAATAACTGAACTGGAAAAGCTTGCTCCCGATTGTGAAATAAAGTCCGACGAATAACACTGTGAAAATGAGTGGCAGTCCCCATAACCACCCGACAATTGTTTCTAAAATCTGATCCATTCTATTTCTCCCCCTTTAACCTATTTTACCCCAGTCAGAATCTTTTGCCTATGGTATGAAAGTACAGAAAGAATGATACATAATCTTTAAAATGTGAATAGATTTAATTTATAGTATAATATTGGAAAGGGAGGATATTGCTATGCCACACGTTTACTATTTCTGGGGATTGCCTGATGAAAGAACAATGGATGGGATTTTGCAATTACATAATAAGATTTTTGCTAACGCTGATGAATTTGTAAAAAAGGTTTCAGTAGTGCCGGATGTCCTATTTATCGTTGCGATGGAAGACAATCAAGTAGTCGGTTATAAGATTGGATATAGTCTATCAGCTGACCGCTATTACAGTTGGTACGGGGGAGTTCATGGGGCATACAGGGGAAGAGGGGTTGCCTCCAGGCTTATGCAGCTCCAACATCGTCTCGTCAAGGAATCTGGTTATGAAACAATCGAAACAAAGACAAGAAATAAGTGGAGAGAGATGTTGATATTGAATATCAAATATGGCTTCGATATAACTGAAACATTTACTGACGATGAGGGGATTCATCGAATTATATTGGAAAAAAGGTTGTAGAAAAAAGGGGGAAACAGGCATGAAAAAAGTGTTAACCTTACTCGCTATCATGATGATTTTGACTGGTTGTAGTAAAGAATATTGGGTATGGAACAAGAAAGAAATAGATAAAGAGCCAGGAGTCAGGTCTTATGTTAATTACTTGCAAAAGGAAATGCCGGAGAGAAAAGCTTTTAAACTTATTGATATTGCGGAAGGCAAACAGATGGTTGTTGTTTCAACCGGAACGAATAAACTCGAACTTGAAGTTGTAGACGTTGAAATATTGGATGATGAGACAATCGTTACTGTAAGGGAAGTAGAAGCGGACAGTGAAGAGATTAATCCGTATATTCTAATCGGTCTTGAACGTAAAAACGGCAAGTTGACAGTCGTCAATGAAGAAGGAGAAAAATATGAAATCGGTTTTTAGTTTATAAGTAAATGTTATGCCTTTGTATAATAACTATCGACTTTTCTAATGATTGTTAGGGGAGTATAATAGAATTATACACAGGGGGTGTTCATGATGGAATACATTTCACTCTTTTTCATTGGGGCCATTGCAACGACAATCGGTACATTGGCAGGGGGCGGCGGGCTCATCAGTCTTCCAGCGATGCTGCTGCTCGGCGTTCCAATTCATTCTGCAATCGGTGCGAATAAAGTATCGAACACGGTCAGCTCGTTCTCAAGCTTTCTTGTCCTTTTGAAACATAAACAGATTTCATTACGTGAATCTTTTTGGATTATCCCTGTAAGTCTTGTAGGAGGGGTTAGCGGGGGGTTCATTGCAACAATGCTTTCAGAAGACCATTTATATATATTGGCGATCATTCTTCTATCGTTTGCCTTCATTACATCGTTCATCGGAAAAGGGGATTTCGATGGACAGGAGAAATTGAAATTCAGCAAAGTGAGTGTACCTGGATTGTATGGGATTGGAATTTACGATGGACTATTCGGTCCAGGGCAAGGCACGTTGATGCTTTATTTATTCGGCCATTTGAAAGTGGCTTATATGCGTGCAGTCGCCTACGTCCGTCTTGCAACATTTGCAAGTTGTTTCGGTGCAGCGATTACTTATATTGCAGCAGGGAAAATCATTTGGCCACTTACGCTTATGTTGATGTTGGGGTCAATTACTGGAGCGCAGACAGGGGTACGCATTGCGGAAAAATTGAAACCGAAGTTTGTGAAGCCAATTTTGCGGGTTGTGACAGTCGCGTTGATCTTACAAATTATCGTAGAGAATATCGGTTAACAGCATAAAAACTTCTACGTCGGTAGAGGTTTTTACTTTTTGGAATAGAAAAACGAAGCTGTCCGGAAAATTTCTGGACAGCTTCAATCGTTATTGTCTGTGTTCCTTCAATTCCGAAATCGCAACTTCCGATCTTTCCTCCATCGCTTGGCGCAAATGAACCGTAGCGGTCCGATCATCCTCGTGGACCTTATCAATCCATACAGAAACGCCATTATAACTGACCATGATCTCATCCGGTGACGACACAATCTGACGTGCACGTTGACTATCCAAAATAAATACCTCCATTCAGAAGTTAGACATTATCCCTCATACTATGGGTGAAAAATTGAAAATTACTCCTTACTCATATAGGTAAATCTTGAAGTTATCGCTTCCGTCAACGGTCGCCAATAATATGTCTGAAGCTCGGACATTATAAAGTGTCAATTTGTTCTGCAGCCAATCCATATCTTTGCTTGTACTCTTCAACGTTTCAAAATCAATTCTTCCTTCTTTCACAACTATCGTTGGATAGGAAAATGGATTCGTAACGAGTTGCATAACTTGTGGGGTCAATGCTTGATGCTGAGGGGTAAGGAAGAATGAAATCGTCCCATCGGGTTCCCATAATGCTAATGCTACTTTCTGGATTTCTTCTATTTTTTCCTTTCGTAGTTCTGATAGCAAATGGTCGATTGTAATCCGCGCTTTTTTTAAGTTTGCATACACGATTTCCCCATGCTTGATAAGAGGATAAGGGGACGGTTCCATTATCTTGCGCAACTTCCCCCATTTTAACGTTGCATATACAGAAGAAAGATACAGGATGATCAATACTGTTGTCGTAATTAGTGACCCTTTCATCCCTAAATTTTCATCGGACAAAGGATGGGCTAAAATATTTCCGATAATTAAGGCGATGGTAAAGTCAATTAACCGTAGTTGGG
Source organism: Sporosarcina pasadenensis (assembly GCF_047228845.1). Taxonomy (NCBI): domain Bacteria; kingdom Bacillati; phylum Bacillota; class Bacilli; order Caryophanales; family Caryophanaceae; genus Sporosarcina; species Sporosarcina pasadenensis. The sequence continues at coordinate 50,100 of NZ_JBFEGM010000002.1, read as the reverse complement.
AAATGGATCGCTCGCCCATCAACTTTGACGCGAGTAATAAAAAGAGAAAAGCGATTACTGCACGCAGCACCCATTGAATGGCTGTCAATGTTTCCTGTCCGTAGAAAAAATCCATCCATGCTCACATCCCATAATGCAATCCGAATTCAATGAACAATATTTATGGAAAAGGCTACCACATTTTTAGTGGTAGCTTCTTTACCATTGCCTTTATCGCTGTAAATTAAGCTCTCCTAACCATTTCCAAAAGAAGATGTGAAAGCACGCTCTGTTCTTCTTTAGAGCCGGATTTCCAAAGCTCCATAAGAACTTTTTCTTCGCGGTTACGAGGTTCTTCGTGATTGGCGAGATAACTTGCAACGATCTCAGTCGTTTTCGCAAGCTTTTCATCACTCAAGCCCATTTTCTCACCTAGCTCCACTTTTTCGGAGAGGTACTGTTTGAATCGATTGAAGTTCTCCAGAATTTGATCTTTATCTTCGCCATCAATCTTTGCCAGTTCCTTTTGTACTTTATCTTTCATTTCCATAACAAACACTCCTTTGTCGTTGTACTCATACAGTGCGCTTATCAGTAGTAAAGTAAACATAGAAAAATTTGCATGAAACTAGAAATAGAAACGGCTTGGTAATGATCCAAGCCGTTTTGCCATAATTGTTTGAGCACCTATTGTTTTTGGGGCTTATGTTTACGTTTAACTTTGTCAGATGTAGTATGTGAGTGGAAAATGGTTAAGATACAGGAAGGACAATCATCGAATTCTGGCTAGGGAAAGTTCATTACGAGCGAAAAGAAGGTGGAAACATGATCTGGACAATGGGACTAACGACGGACGATGAATTCATTTACGACTTTCCAGTACAGGAAATCTCCGGTCTCTCTTTACGATGGTACTGGGTTGATTTTGATCAGCCGGATGCGGAAGAAGCCTCATTGCTTCAATCGTTATTCAAGTTCCATCCGTTAGCATTGGAAGATTGTTATGGCCGCATTCAGCGTCCGAAGCTGGATCATTATGAAGGCTATACGTTTTTTGCTTTGCATTCCATCTGTCATGAAGATTTGATTGCTGAAGAAGTGGACCTGTTTTTAGGAGAAAATTTTATCATCTCATTTCATTACACACAATTACAGGAAGTTGACAAGGCAAGAGAGGCAATTATGCAAAATCCTCGGAAGTGGGAACGGGGACATGTCTATGTCATGTATGAAATAATAGACAAAATCGTCGATCAGTACTTTCCGATCCTTTATAATATCGAAGACCATTTGGACGAAATTGAGGAAAAATTATCACCGACAACTGTCCAATTATCGATGGAATATGTATTTGAAGTACGTGGCGATCTGCTGCGTCTCCGAAGGACGATCTATCCGATGAGGGAGTTGTTGTATAGGATGCTCGAATCAAAAAGATTGGATTTTATTCCCCATGAGCATACGTATTTCTCGGATATTTACGATCATCTCATCCGATTGAGTGACATGATCGATTCAAACAGGCAGTTGACTTCGGATATACGCGATAGCCAACTGTCCATCAATTCCAACCAAATGAACAGCGTCATGATGACGCTGACAATCATATCTTCGGTCTTTATTCCGTTAACATTCATCGCTGGTGTTTATGGCATGAATTTTGACCGTATGCCTGAACTCCATTTCCAGTACGGATATCCTGTTGTACTTATCGTGATGCTCATTATAGGAATCGCGATGATTGGTTGGTTTACGTACAAAGGATGGTTCCGGATTAATAAGACATAAATGACGTAATGCGACCCTCTCACTTATTGAGAGGGTTTTTTAATGTAATGGTTTGAACAGCTTCATATTTTGGAGTTTTAGATGGATGAATCCTGAAGAGTGAAAATCCATCGACGTGAAATGGATGTGGTGTGCATGACTCTTTTTGAATGGGAAACTCTCCATTGATCTTGCGCTTTTTTGCAATTGCAATATGAGGAGTGAAGCGTTTATCGGGTTCGATGCCTAACTGATCTGCCCCGATCATGGCAACCGATTGCTGTAAAGCATCGAGCTCGTTCGATTGCTCGACGGACAAATAAACGACTCGTGGACCTTTCGGAGAACCGAAAAAGGAAAGGCCATCCACGATCAGATGGAAATCACTATGTTTGTCCGCTAGCGCAGCGAGACTTTCCTGCAAAGGTTCAACTTGCTGTTCAGGAAGCGCCCCGATAAACAGCAATGTAATATGCAAATCATCCAAGTGCGGAATCGCTTTATAGTTATTCGATAATCGGTATTTTTCTCTGTATTGTTTTACAATCTCTTCAATTGAAGCAGGGGCTTTAATTCCAATAAAATAATGATTATGCATTGTTCGCGCCTCCTCATAAGTATCTCGTCTCCTATTGTAGCCTAATTCTGATTTGGTGAAACATGAGGAAAGTGCCCGGGAGCTTTCAACTTGCATATAAATAGAAATGGTGGCTTAGAAATATTCGGAAGGGGATTTTGTGGAGAAAAATCAAAACCAAAAAAACGCACAGCTAGAACAGTTCCGAGTAAATAACTACGGAAAGAAGCTGACGACGAACCAAGGAGTGAAAGTGTCGGATGATGAAAATTCTTTGAAAGCAGGAGTGCGCGGACCGACATTACTGGAGGATTTTCACCTGCGGGAGAAGCTCACCCATTTCGACCATGAACGGATACCTGAGAGAGTTGTACATGCAAGGGGATTTGCAGCACATGGAGAGTTCGAACTACATCGATCCATGAAGGAATTTACGAAAGCGGGGTTCCTTCAGAATCCGGGCTCAAAAACGCCTGTATTCATCCGGTTTTCAACAGTTGTCGGAAGCAAAGGATCCGCCGATACGGTGAGGGACGTTCGAGGCTTTGCGATAAAGTTCTATACCGAAGAAGGAAACTTCGACCTCGTCGGCAATAATATTCCTATCTTTTTCATACAAGACGCAATCAAGTTTCCGGATATGGTGCACGCCATCAAGCCTGAACCGCATAATGAAATACCGCAAGCATCATCTGCCCATGATACGTTCTGGGATTTTGTCGCAAATAACCAAGAAACGGCCCATATGATCATGTGGCTCATGTCCGATCGGGCCATCCCGAGAAGTTTCAGGATGATGCAAGGATTTGGTGTTCACACGTTCCGCTTTGTCAATGAGGAAGGGATAGCAAAATTCATCAAATTCCACATTAAACCCGTCCTTGGTGTTCATTCGCTAGTCTGGGATGAAGCGCAGAAGATTGCCGGGAAGGATCCGGACTTCCATCGACGTGATTTGTGGGAAAACATTGAGCATGGAAATGTCGTCGAATATGAAATTGGAGTACAAATGATCAATGAGGAAGATGAGTTCATGTTCAACTTCGATATTTTAGATGCGACGAAGATTTGGCCAGAAGAAATCGTTCCCGTCCAGATGTTCGGCAAAATCACATTAAATCGGAATGTAGATAATGTCTTTGCGGAAACGGAACAAGTCGCAATGCATCTCGGCAATATCGTACCAGGCATAGACTTCACGAATGATCCGCTTCTGCAAGGAAGACTTTTTTCATATTTGGATACGCAACTGCTTCGTCTTGGAGGACCGAATTTTGCTGAGATTCCGATCAATCGCCCGATATGTCCGTTCCATAATAATCAACGTGATGGGTTCAGCCGCCAACGAATCGACGTGGGCCAAGTCGCTTACCATAAAAATTCACTCGCAGGGAATACACCTTCCACCTCCACATGGAAAGAGGGAGGCTTTGTCCATTACGCAGAGAAAGTGGAAGGCCGTGTCATTCAGGCTAGAAGCGATTCATTCAAAGACCATTTTTCGCAAGCGCGCCTGTTCTGGAACAGTATGACAAAGCAAGAAAAGAAACATATTACAGATGCATTCATCTTCGAAGTCGGGAAAGTGAAATCTGCGGATGTCAGGCAACAAGTCGTCGATATGTTTGTCAATGTGGATAAGGAATTGGCGACAGTCATAGCCGATGCGGTCGGAGTCAACCGTCCGGAAGGTCAACAAGTCAATGTTTCAGCTGCATCCCCAGCACTCAGCCAAGAGAAGACGCCCAAGTATCCGAATACGCTCAAAGTAGGGGTCATAATTGGCAACGGCTTCAATGGCAGGGAAGTGAAAGCGGTCGTAAAAACGTTAATGAATCATGGAGTTGCTGTCGATATTATCGGCGAGCGTTTAGGCAGCCTCACGGGAGCGGACGGTGTAAAGGTTATGTTGAATGAAACCCTCACCACAACATCACCTGTCCTTTTCGATTCGTTATATATCGTTGGCGGAGAAGCGAAGAATCAGGCGAAATTCGATAAGGATATAGAAGAATTTATCAACGAGGCATATAGACATTATAAGCCGATTGGCATCGCCTCGACAGGGGAAGCCATTTTTAAAAGATCCGATGCGAAGCCGGGCCCGGGCATTGTTATCGCCTCTGCATCTGGGTCCGATTTTCCGATGGACTTTATCCAAGCCATCACTCAACAGCGCTTTTGGGACCGGAATATATACTCCGATTGAAATTGACCGCTCCAATTCCTTCTTGGGGCGGTTTTTTATGTATAATGAAGCAAAGGGGGAGATGACAAATGATTCGTACAATCATTTTCGATTTGGACGACACGCTGTTATGGGATAAGAAAAGCATTGCGACAGCATTCGCTAATACTTGTCAGTACGCGGCAGAAAGATTAAATGCCAATGCAACGGAATTGGAGGCAGCGGTCCGCGAAGCCGCAAGGGAACTTTATGCTACCTATGATACATATGCATTCACTCAAATGATCGGGATCAACCCTTTCGAGGGATTATGGGGCACATTCGACGACCCAGGCGAAGAATTTCAGCAGATGAAGGGAATTATACAAGAGTACCAGCACGATTCGTGGACGAAAGGGCTTGAGAAGCTCGGCATTGTTGACGGCGAGTTTAGTAAGGAACTTGCAGCACGATTCATAGAGGAGCGAAAGAAATCGCCTTTCGTTTACGATGAGACATTTTCGGTCCTGGATCAGTTGAAAGGCAAATATGAACTTGTTCTTTTGACAAACGGATCCCCGTCACTCCAACATACTAAATTGGGAATCACCCCGGAGATGGCCCCTTATTTCAATAAGATTGTCATTTCGGGGGCTTTTGGCAAAGGGAAGCCCGATCCATCCATCTTCGAGCATGTATTGGAGGAAACCGGAACATCTTCAGAAGAGGCACTAATGGTCGGCGACAATTTGATGACAGACATTTTAGGCTCGTCAAAGGTAGGAATGCGCTCCGTCTGGATTAACCGCGAAGAGAAGCCGGAGAATCCGGAAATACAACCGACTTTTGAAATACGCCATTTGGAAGAGCTTTTTCCGATTTTGGACAAGTTGAGAAAAGAGTGAGTTCCCATTAAGGGGACTCACTCTTTTTTAGATTCAATTCATCCATTTATAAATCGATCGCTTTCACTTCATAAATGTCTGCAAGCTGTATCAAGTCGGCGATTTCCTCCTGTGCCACTTGATTGTCGACGGTTAGCATCATGATGGCGTCGCCACCAACTGTCGAACGTCCGACTTGCATTGTTGCGATGTTAATATCCTTCTGTGCTAATAACGTCCCGACGCGCCCGATTGCACCCGGCTGGTCTTTATGTTTAATGAATAGCAAATGTCCTTCCGGTACGACATCGACCGCATAATCATCTACCTTGACGATGCGCGCGCCAAGACCGTTCAGTAAAGTGCCCGCCACGCGATGTGTAAACTTCGCCGTGACGATTTCCGCAGTGATCAAATGAAGGAATCCTTTTCCAGCCGTCGTCTTATGCTCATTCACTTTAATATCGAACCGCTCGGCTAAAAACTTCGCATTGACGTCATTGACATGGCTGCCGAGGTTGCGTTTCAAAATGCCTTTTACCGTATTGCGGGTCAATGCGCGCACATCGTAGTTGGCCAGTTCTCCAGCGAATTTGATATTTACTTCTTCTATCGCTTCGTCGGTCATTCGGGACAGGAAAATCCCGAGCTTTTCAGCCAAGTCGAAGAAAGGTGCGATTTTGGCCAACACTTCTTTCGGGACGGAAGGAAGGTTGACTGGATTTTGCACAGCTTCCCCTTTGAAGAAGTTCACGACGTCCAGGCTGACATCGACCGCTACGCTTTCCTGCGCTTCCACCGTGCTGGCTCCTAGATGCGGTGTTGCAATTACTTCAGGCAGCGTGAGCAGCGGATGGTCGACAAAAGGTTCCGTCTCAAAAACATCGAGGGCTGCACCCGCAACTTTACCTGACACGATTGCTCCGTATAGTGCATCTTCGTCGATGATTCCTCCTCTAGCACAGTTGATGATCTGTACACCATCCTTCATTTTTGCGAAAGCTCCGTCATTCAATAAATGCCTAGTTTCTTTCAATAAAGGTGTATGGATCGTGATGAAATCTGCCGCTTTTAACACATCTTCCACGGTCCCGAAACCGATCCCCATCTTTCGTGCTTTTTCCTCTGTCAGGAATGGGTCATACGCGATGACATTCATCCGTTGCCCCTTCGCACGGGCAGCCACTTCCGCACCGATTCTTCCAAGGCCGATGACACCGAGCGTTTTGTTCTTCAACTCGACACCGATGAACGATTTGCGATCCCAATTGCCGTTCTTCAATGAGTTGAACGCCTGAGGTATTTTCCTCGCCAATGCGGTCAACATTGCAATTGTATGCTCTGCCGCGGAATTGGTATTGCCGTCAGGTGCATTGACGACGATGATGCCATGCTCCGTGGCGGCGTCCAAATCGATATTATCTACTCCAACACCGGCACGTCCGATAATTTTCAAATTGCTCGCAGCTTCAATTACTTCCCGCGTCACTTGGGTCTGACTGCGGACAAGCAAAGCATCGAAGCCTTTGATCCTTTCAAGCAGCTCGTTTTTCGACAAATCGGTGGCAATTGTAATTTCAAACCCATCTGCTTGCCGCAATGGATGGATGCCTTCTTCGCTTAACGGGTCGGCAATCAATATATGATAAGTCATCGGTCATTCTCCCCTTTTTCCAAATAGATTCGTTGAGCTGCTGCCACGCCTCGGCCGAGTTCAATACTTTTTCCGGATTTAATCAGACCAAGTTCGATCATGGCGAGCGTCTGGAGCACATCGGCAGGGGAGCAGTAGCCCATATGTCCGATGCGGAAAATCTTCCCTTTCAACCGCTCTTGTCCGCCTGCAACCGAAAGTCCGAATTCCTTTTTGATCACTTTGCGGAATTCCTCTGCGTCAAAGTCTTCAGGTTGGACGGCGGTGACCGTATCGGAGGCATCTTCATCATTCGTCAATAAAGGGATTCCGAGTGCCCGGAAAGCTTCACGAGTCATTTCCTTCATGAGGGAATGGCGGCCATACACAATCTCAAGCCCTTCCTTGTCCATCATGGCTAGCGCTTGATCGAGCCCAAAAAGAAGGGATAGGGCAGGGGTGAAAGGTGTCGTATCCTTTGCCAGATCATCTCGATACTTCGTTAAATCCAAATAGAAACCGCGGTTCGGATTGGAATGAATGACATCCCATGCACGCTCGCTTACGGCGATGAACATCAGTCCAGCTGGCAGCATGAACGCTTTTTGAGAGCCGGTCACCATAATATCGATGCCCCAATCATCCATTCTCGTTTCCACGCCACCGACACAAGAGACACCATCCACAATGATAAGTGCATCGGATACTTCATTCACTGCTGCTGCCAATTCATGTATCGGATTCATGACGCCTGTCGACGTTTCACAATACGTTGCAAAAACAGCACTTATTTTCGGGAAACTTTGTAGATATTCCTTGATTTCAATAGGGTCAAAGGCTTTCCCCCACTCCACTTCATACGTGTGGACGCGGATTCCATACGCTTCACAAATCTTTACAAAACGGGCACCGAATGCACCTGTTACAATGACAAGCACCTCATCCAGCGGTTTCACAGCATTGACAACAGCCGCTTCCAGTCCGGAAGTTCCGCTTCCCGTAACGATCAATACGTCCTGTTCTGTTCCAAACACTTTTTTTAGACGTGGTTTGATGGAGCGGAGCAACTCTGACGTCTCCTGTCCTCGATGGCCGATCATCGTTTGCGCCATCGCCCGCTGAACACTTGGCGGAATGGGAGTCGGTCCCGGAATTCGTAAATATTGTTGATCTTGCAACATGTCAATCTCCTCCTTGGAATATAAAAAAGCCTTCCGTCCCTTGCAACTATATGCAAGGGGCGAAAAGCTATAAGCTACGCGGTGCCACCCTTTTTCGCTGTCATGACGACAGCCTTCATTGCATGCATAACGGGCATGTTCCGGGTGAGCCTACTCGAAGTTTCAGTCCACCGATTCAGGAGTGCTGCCTTGCGTCAGAAACGCTGATTCGCACCAACCATCAGCTCTCTAAAGATTCCGTTCCGCAAAGCCTGTCTCCGTCAAGATCATTTGTGAGTTATTTAATTATTGACAATCATAACATGTTGTTTTTGAATGTCAACCCATCATTCGGTAATTTTGAAATAAAATATCCTGAATTCTTAATTCGAAGAGTTGAATCCGTTGTAATACGAACTATTCATATAGATTATTGAAAAACATACGGAAATAAATATTGCTTTTTGATGGCGCAATGTATGGAAGAGTAGATTTAGCATAACCAATAATAATAAAAAAATGATTGCATTGTATATTACCAAATAATTTGAAAATGTCAATTGAAATTTAGTTATCGCTAATTCGATGTATAAAATAACACAGTCTTCACATCATAATTGCAGTACCATAATCATTAATGGAAAAGTTTAAGAAAAGAGGGAGAAAAATTGGGCATTTTAAATGGAAATCCGAAAGAAGAGCCAATGCACTATGGTGAAGTCCTCGGTTGCTGGGCATATGTAGGCGCGAACAAAGGGTTAATTAGCGGTTATCAGGGATTCATCAATCATGCTGGCGACAAGGATTTGATTGAGCTTCTAAAAGACGCGGTTGACATGATGAAAGAAGAAAATGAAGCTGTTGAAAAAGTACTTAAAGAGAATGGTGTAACACCTCCTCCAACATTGCCTGATCGTGCAGTTGCAAAAGCGGAAGACATTCCTGTAGGAGCACGTTATATGGATCCGGAAATCAGTGGAGCCGTTTCTATAAACGTCGGACAAGGTCTTGTATCATGCAGTCAAGTGATCGGCCAATGCCTCAGAGAAGACATTGCAATGATGTTCAGTAAATTTCATGCAGACCGACTATTGTTTGGAATGAGATTACTTCGTCTGAACAAGGAAAAAGGTTGGATCATCCCACCTCCGATGCATGGTGCAGCATTCCCAAATAGTAAATGAGATGGAGCAGCTGATATTATTCAGCTGCTTTTATTTATGCTCACTTTTCTGAAGAATATGGTAAAATGTCAATTGTAAGATAGTAAAGGGGGATATGTTGTGGTTCTATTTACAAGAAAAGAGGATGTAGTTGAGAATTTCCATGGAACTGAAATCCGAGATCCGTACAGATGGCTGGAAAATCCGGAAGACCCCGAAGTTAAACAGTGGGTTGATGAACAAAACAAACAGACACAGGATTTCCTCGCGTCTTATTCGGATCGCGAAAAAGTGAAGAGTAAGCTGACGGAAACGTGGAACTATGCAAAGTATACTGTTCCTCAAAAAGAAGGGGATTATTTTTACTTCCATAAAAACGACGGTCTACAAAACCAAGCAGTCTTCTACCGTACAAAAGATCTTGATACTAAGGAATTGGAAGTTATTTTGGATCCGAATACGATGAATGATGAAGGGACCGCTGCTATAACGAATCTTTCTTTCTCTAAAGACGGCAAGAGATTGGCATATGGTATTTCGGTCAACGGAAGTGACTGGCAGGAAATCAAAGTGCGGAACCTGGAGACTGGGAAAGACGAAGAGGATCTGATCCGTTTTTGTAAGTTCTCAAGCATCGCTTGGAATGAAGAAGGGACAGGCTTCTATTATAACCGTTTTCCCGATCCATCAACAGTTTCACCTGAAGAACAAAGCTTTTACAATAAAGTGTATTTGCATGAAGTAGGAACATCTCAGGAAGAAGATGTACTCGTTTACGAAGATCCAGACAACAAGGAATTCTCGTTTAACCCGATATTATCGGATGATTATCGTTATTTGATCCTGAACGTTTGGAAAGGCACCGAAAATAAAAGCCGAATTTATTATAAAGACCTAGAAGAAGATGGGGAATTTGTCTATCTGTTTGATAAGGGCGATGGAGAATATAATTTCATCGGCAATGAAGGGCGAACTTTCTATTTCCTAACAAATGTCGATGCACCACGCGAAAAAATCATTGCAGTCGACTTGGATAATCCTTCGAAGGAAAATTGGATTGATATCATTTCGGAAAAAGACGATGTGTTGTTCTTCGGAAAAATGATTAACAGACGACTCGTGGTCGGCTATTTGCATAATGCACATCATGAACTGAAGATTTTCAGTTTGGATGGCAAGCATGAGAATGACGTCCAATTGCCGGGATATATTTCATTGACCGGGTTGACAGGAAAGAAAGAGGAAGATTGGATGTTCTTCAGTTATACGTCCTATTTGTCGCCGAGTGCAGTGGCTAGCTATAATTTCGGACAAGACGAACTGACCGGAGTGTTTCAGGATGAGGACAAATTCGAAACAGAAGGATTCAAGACATCTCAAGTCTTTTATTCATCGAAGGACGGGACAAAGATCCCGATGTTTCTTACCCATAAGAAGGACTTGGTCCTGAATGGCGAGAATCCGGTCCTTCTATATGGCTACGGCGGGTTCAATGTCAGTTTGACACCTTCCTTCTCTCCTGCAGTACGCATGTGGATTGAAGAAGGCGGCGTATATGCCGTTGCGAATTTGAGAGGCGGCGGGGAATTCGGCGAAGAGTGGTACAATGCAGGGACGCTTGCGCGCAAACAAAATGTCTTCGATGATTTTGCAGCGGCTGGCGAATGGCTTATCGCAGAAGGTTATACGAAGACGGCAAAGCTTGCAATCATGGGCGGGAGCAATGGAGGCTTGCTTGTTGGCGCAAGCATTACCCAGCGTCCCGATTTGTTTGGAGCGGCAATTTGCCAAGTGCCGGTGACGGATATGCTCCGTTACCACAAATTTACGGTAGGACGCTATTGGGTGACGGATTATGGAAACGCAGAAAAAAATGCCGAAGATTTTGCTTACATGATCAAATATTCACCGCTCCATAATGTTAAGGAAGGCGTGGAATATCCGCCGACTTTAATTACGACGGCTGATACGGACGATCGCGTTGTTCCGGCGCATGCATTGAAATTCGCGGCAACGCTGCAAGCTGCTTATACAGGAGATCATCCAATTCTGCTCCGCGTGGAAAAGAATGCAGGACACGGTCTCGGTAAGCCGACTGTCAAAATCATCGAAGAGCAGACAGATGTCTATTCTTTTCTCTTCAAAATTTTGGACGTTCAATTGTAAAAAGAGAGGCTGTCTCAAAAATCGAGACAGCCCCTTCCTATTTTTGGCGCTCCCAGTTACGGAGGGCAGGGTATGGATCGAAGGCCCATTCAACCCGTCCGTTGTATTTATATACTCCATAATGGAGATGGGGAGGGAATTTACCGGAAGTCCCTTCTTTTCCGTATCCTGTACTGCCGACAAAGCCGAGAAGCGTCCCTGGCTCAACGACATCGCCTTCTTTAATACCTTTATCAAAATACGCCAAATGGGCAAAGTAATGATACGTGTTATGGTTGTCGCGTATACCGATGCGCCAACCTCCGTATTGGTTCCATCCCATCACTTCGATGACGCCGTAAGAAGTGGCGACAACTGGAACACCATAACCGGCAAAAATGTCCGTGCCTTCATGAATCCGGCGTCCGCCCCATCCGCGGCTTGACCCCCATGTGCCACGATAAGAATAATTGTGTCCTTTCGGAATTGGAAATACGTGCTTATCCAATTCAACAGTTTCAAAATGCCTGTACAGTTTGGCTATTGTCACAATCTGATTGACCGTCGCTTCCCGTTTATAATAATGCCATAAAGCCGCCTTAAAATCGTCTTCATCGGGACCGTACATGGCCAGGTGAGAAGACATCATCAATAGCACATCTGTTGGATCGGATTTGTCTGCTGCACCATCCCCATTCCCATCTATTCCGTACCCGCCAAAAAATGCGATAGTGTTCGGGGAAGTGTCGGATAGATCCGGATTCAAAGCACCGAACCAATGTTCAACAGGAACATGGATGGAAATTGGTCCGTCCACTTTTGGAAGGTCGTTACGTACTTGCTGGATATTCCTTTCATATTGATCGATCGCAGCAAGGTGGTACCACGGAACCAGTTCATTTGCGAATTGCAAATAAAAACCCATCCGCTCCTCCTTAATCTCCTTTTCGGTCCGTTGATCGGAGGCGGAGGCGATGTTAAGAGGAAGACAGAGACAGATCATTGCACAGAAGTAAGCAATCATATAATGGATACGCAAGTGGAAACCTCCTTTGTTGAATGATTAGAATTCCCCAATTGCACGATTTCATGATTGTTTGTTTGCATTTTTCATTGGTCGTCATATGATGGATTTCTTTTTGAGTGATATACTCAAGGAGATGAAATGAGAAGGGGAGAGGACGAATGGAAAAACTTCAATCGATTGAGCAGTTTGAGCAGTTGAAAAATGAGGAACGGACAATGTTCATGTTTTCGGCGGATTGGTGCCCGGATTGTAGGGTGATCGAGCCGTTCTTGCCTGCTCTAGAGGCGGATTATCCGGAGTATCAGTTTATTTATGTGGACCGTGATGATTTTATTGATGTTTGTCAGCAATTGGATGTGTTTGGAATACCGAGCTTTATCGCGTTTCATAATGGTGAAGAGGTCGGGCGTTTTGTAAGCAAGGACCGGAAGACGAAGGAAGAAATCGAGGCGTTCATTAACGGTTTGGATGCATGAAAAAAGAGATATCGCTAATCCTAGAAGGGATGGCGGTATCTCTCTTTTTATAATGAAAACGATTTCCACTCCAGGCGGACGCTTTCCGCGGGCGTCGCCTCAGCCTCCTCACTCCGCTTCGCTCCGTTGCGGGGTCTTCTGCTGACGCTTTTCCCGCTGGAGTCGCCGCCTTCCGTTTCAATCCCTCCTCCATCCTCTTTTAATTTTTATTAGAAGATAAAAGGGAATTCATTTTTTCTGGGTAGTCGGTGAAGATGGCTTGGATTCCGGTTTGTTTTAAAGTTTTTGCGTATGTTTCGTCGTTGACTGTGAATGTTCGGATCGGCATGCCGCTCTTGATTACTTCGGCCATGGACGGGCGGATTGCTGCTGGGAAGAGGATATGAAGAGCATTCGCTGGAATTTTGTGTAGATAGTCCAACGGGTGGACGAGTACTTCCATGAATAGTGCGGCCGTTTCGATGTGAGGATTGAGCTGCTTAACGAATTGAATGGCAGCGTGATCAAATGACGAAATAATAACGCGAGATTCCATTCGTCTTGTCTCAATTAAATCGAGCACTTTTTCGACCATTCCTTCGTATGGGAAAATATCTGATTTCAATTCGATGTTCAGTTTATGGTTAGTTGAATCGAATACATCGAGGACTTCTGACAGTGTCGGTATTGTTTCTCCTTGGAATCCGGGTGAGAACCAGCTTCCGAAATCATGTTTCTTCAAATCCGCTATAGACATATCTTTCACATAACCTGTGCCGTCTGACGTACGGTCGATTGATTCATCATGGATGACGACAAGTTCGCCATCTGCTGCCATATGTACATCGAATTCAACACCGAAAACCGGAAGACGTGCCGCCTCCTTGAATGCAGCAATCGTGTTCTCCGGAAAGTTACCTGAAGCGCCTCTATGTGCGAAGATTTCCATTTTGCTTCCTCCGATTTCATTTAACTAACATAAGGCCCGTGACATAAGGGCGACGGTGCTGTAACCGTTGCCCTCTGCCCTTGGAAATGCTCATTCCCAAGTCTTATTCGATTCAATTTCTTTTTTTAGGATTTCTGCACCTTTAGGACTAATGTACATGCCATTCGAAAGTTTTGTGTTCTCGGGAGTGATTTCTCCGGTTACGATGCACGCCGCATCGACTACATACTTCCGCAGGATGATCATATCGTCATCAACGAATATTTCCATTGGTGCGCCTTTATCGAGTTTCAAGGTGCTTCTCAATTCCTTCGGGATCACAATCCGGCCGAGATGGTCTACTTTTCTGACAATGCCTAAGCTTCGCATATTATCCTCCCTGACTTTATGTTTTTTTGTAAATATATCAACTATTATACCAGTAAATTAGGAAATTACAAAAAAATGAATATACTTTCTTTCAGTTTCCTATTCTTTCTATTCCTCTTATGCTACCTTTGAAACGTTTCTGGCCAGGATTTTTTCTGATAGAATAGGTAAGTCTTTTAAGAAAGGGGAACCAATTATGTCATTCATCAAGAAAAGACCGGTCGTTTTCGACTATGTTCAGATCATCCTAGGAGCGTCATTGGTCGGACTTTCATTCAATATATTTTTATTGCCATCCCGTATAGCTGCAGGAGGCATTTCAGGTGTCAGTACGATTTTGTATGAACTATTCGAATATAATCCTGCCTACGTTCAATGGATGATCAACATTCCTCTTATCGCGTTGGGACTGTTGCTTGCGGGGAAGGAGTTCAGCACAAAAACGATTGTCGGTACTTTTTTCGTCCCATTCGTCATCTATTTGACGAGTGGAATCCAATTGTCTGTCGATAATCCGCTACTCAGTTCCATCTATGGCGGTATTATGCTCGGTATTGGGTTGGGAATTGTTTATAGAGGAAATGGATCGACTGGAGGAACTGCATTAATCGCCCAATTACTGAAGAAGTATACAGGCATCTCAAGTGGCTTTTCACAATTGATTGTCGATGGTATTGTCGTTGTCACCTCAGCTTTCGTGTTTAATTTTGAACTTGCTTTGTATGCACTTATGTCAATTTATGTAACGAGCAAGGTGATTGATTTCGTCCAGCTCCAAACATCACCGACAAAGCTAGTCCTTATCATTACCGACCATGAAGAGAAAATTCAATCGGTCATCCAAAATGAAATTGACAGGGGATTAACGAAAATGAAGGCGACAGGAGGCTATTCAAACAACGAAAAAACAATGATCTTTTGCGTTGTCGAACAGTCGGAGGCTGTCTATTTGAAGAAACTACTTCAAGCTGCTGAACCGTCGTCATTTGTCATTTTCCTAAACGCTTCCGAAATATTAGGGCTTGGTTTTTCAAAAGCGAAAGTGCATCGTTGAAACAAATCAGTATACAATCCCATGATTGATGATATAATAGTCACAATTGAATAATTCTTATCAAGAGAAGCTGAGGGATTTGGCCCGTTGAAGCTTCAGCAACCTCTGCGATTGCAGGAAGGTGCTACCTCCAACAAGATGTGAATCTTGAGAGATAAGAACGGAGAAACAGATGCAAATCCTCGTTCCTATCTTTGGGAGCGGGGTTTTTTATTTTATAAAGGGGGAGCAACAATGCCAATCAATATACCTGAGCAATTACCGGCACGTGAGCTGTTGAAAGAAGAAAAGATTTTCGTCATGGATGAACGGCGGGCAACTACCCAAGATATCCGTCCGTTAAATATCCTCATCTTGAATTTAATGCCGGAAAAAGAAAAGACGGAACTTCAATTGCTTCGTCTGCTCGGCAATACGCCATTGCAAGTGAATGTTTCATTTTTGAATACAGCGACGTACGAATCTAAAAATGTGAGCAAAAATCACTTGGAATCATTTTACACGACATTCGACCGTGTTAAAAATCGCCGTTATGACGGGCTCATCATTACAGGAGCCCCAATCGAGCACCTTCAGTTTGAAGATGTCGCCTATTGGGATGAGTTGAAACTAATTATGGACTGGTCGACGACAAATGTCACTTCTGTATTGCATATTTGTTGGGGAGCGCAAGCTGCTCTTTACCATCATTACGGAATCGACAAATTTGAGTTGCCGAAAAAGCTATCTGGCGTCTATAGTCATCAGTTGACCGATCCGACAATTGAGCTGGCTCGTGGTTTTAATGATCTATTCAACGCACCCCATTCACGGTATACGTCTGTTTCAATTGAAGAAATTGAACAGGAGCCGCGACTTCAATTATTAGCGGTATCGGAAGAGGCAGGCGCGTTCATCGTCCTGTCTAAAGACGGCAAACATATTATGATCACCGGCCATTTGGAATATGATGCGTGCACGCTCGCCGAAGAATACGAACGGGACTTGAAAAAAGGGATCGATATAGATATGCCGGAAAACTATTTCCCAAATGACAATCCGAAAAAGCAACCATTGAACACATGGCGCTCACATACTCATCTTCTTTTCTCAAACTGGTTAAATTATTACGTCTACCAAGAAACTCCGTACGTATGGGAATGAAAATCTAAAACAAAGCAGCAAAGCGGGAATAGATGAAATCCCTGCTTTGCTTGTTTTTTTCTCTGTATATTGTAATAGTTCTATCACACACTACCGTTGTGGAGGTGTGTACAAAAATGATTTCAGATGCAATTTCTAAAATTGATTTTTGGGAAATGACGTTTAGAACAATTTTTGCTTTTATCATTCTTATGCTCCTCGCCAGAATGATGGGGAAAAAGCAGATTTCACAGCTTACTTTTTTCCATTACGTCACGGGTATTACAATTGGTTCCGTTGCGGCTGAGATATCCGCTCAAACGGAAACCCCATTTCTGGATGGGGCAGTCTCAATGATTTGGTGGGCTCTACTAACCGTTTTTGTGAACTTCCTAACAATAAAATCGAAAAAAGCGAGAATCTTATTCGATGATCAGCCGACCATTGTTATACACAGAGGCAAAATTAGTGAAAAAGGGATGAAGAAGGCTCGTCTAACATTGAATGATTTGAACATGATGCTCCGCGAGCAAAGCATTTTCGCTGTTGCAGACGTTAACTATGCAATTCTTGAGACGAACGGCCAGTTAAGTGTCATGAAAAAAGCGGCTCAAGAGACCGCGACGCGCAAAGACGTGAAAGCACCCGGCAATGAGCCAAAATATATACCGACAGAAATCATTTCAGATGGAAAATTAATCAAAGAAAACTTGACCGAGCTCAAACTGACAGAAGAATGGGTTTATGAGCAGCTGAAGAAAAACGGTTTCAGCAAAGTGGAACAAGTTTATTATGCAGAAATCCTCACAGACGGCACTCTCCATATCGACCAACGAACTGAAGAGAAGTAGGGACTTAAGGGATACGCCCCATTCCCATTTCGACATCCATCTAAGGGAGAAAGGTCGTCTGCCCCTTAGATGGATTTTTTATGTTATAATGAATGACAGTCAGTCAGCGGAAGGGGAATCAATCATTGGATAAAAAAGAAAGAATCGTCCGGGCGGCCATTGATGTTTTTCGTAAGCAAGGGATCGAGAAAACGAAAATATCTGATATTGTGAAAGTGGCAGGCATTGCTCAAGGAACATTCTATTTATATTTTCCATCAAAACTGTCATTGATGCCTGCAATTGCTGAAGTGATGGTCGCAAAAACTTTGGAGATAGTCACGGATAAGGTATCGGATGATGCACCATTTCCAAAACGGATGGAGCAGCTCGTCGACGCCATTTTTGAAGTGAGTGAAGAATATCATGAAATTCAAGCACTCATTTATTCGGGATTAGCTTCAACAGAACATCTGAAAGATTGGGAAACGGTATACGCACCTTTTTATAAGTGGGTAAGTGAAGGCCTTCAGCAAGCGATTGGCGAAGGGGCAATCCGAAATTCCGTCAATCCCGATAGGACAGCTAGACTCGTCATCGGTCTAGTAGAATCTGCAGCCGAACAAATATATTTATATGATACCGACAAGGAAGATGAGGCGGTCATACAAAAAAATGAAGTGAAGAACTTCTTGAAGCACGCTTTGGCGATTAAATAGATTCGACTTGTTCCAGGATGTTAGCTATGCTACTACGTCTTGGAGCTCATATATATTAAAATGAATGACAGTCAGTCATTTGGTAAGGGGTAATTTGCAATGAACAAATCATGGTTATACGTCGCGCTGACAAGTTTTTTCGAATTAGTATGGATATTCGGTTTCAATGTCGCCTCAGAATGGTGGCATTGGATCCCGATCGTCTTGTTCATCTTCGTTGACTTTCATTATTTGGCGAAGGCTTGTGAAAATCTCCCGACAGGTACTGTTTATGCAGTATTTGCGGCGGTTGGTACGATAGGGACCGCATTAATGGATGTTTTCTTGTTCGGAGAAACTCTGGGAGTAGGTAAAATATTCTTCATCCTAATTTTAGTTGTGGGTGTAATCGGCTTGAAGATTGCTGACGGTGCGGAAGAAAAGAAAGGATTTGTTAAGTGATGGGTTGGTTATTTGTATTTGCGGCAGCAATAAGTGAGTTTATCGGTGTTGTCGGTTTGAATAAGTATAGTAAGCGGAAGACAATCACCAATACAATTCTTTTCGGGGGCGGCTTTGGAGCGGCATTCGCATTTCTCTATATGTCCTTCAACTATTTACAAGTGAGCACTGCATATGCCGTGTGGATAGGTGTCGGAACTGCGGGTGCAGTACTCATCAATATGCTCTTTTTCGGAGAATCAAGAAGCGTAGGGCGTATTGCCAGTGTGATTTTGATTGTTATCGGTGTTGTTGGATTAAAAGCTTTGTCTTAATGATAAAAAGAAGCTATGTAACTGTATAGGCAACTAAACAAAAAGGAGCCCTACTGTGAGTAACGGGTTCGGTTGATGGGGAGTAAAGTGCAATTAACAACGTAAATAACAGGTTAATTAGCATATATTTCAACATTGAAATAGCCATATGAATAACAAGTAAAAGCGCTTAGAAATTTGAGCGCTTTTTAGTATAATATTCCACTATCCTTATTGAACTAAAGCACCTGTAAGTTTAAGAAGATTTTTCTACTTCATTCTTCCGCTTTCTCCTGTAAAAATAACGCCATAGATAAAAGGTAATTAAAAACGCTAACAAAGGAATATAGTGATAATTCTGTTCGCCATAAAATATAAGGATGCTTGCTATGATAAGTGTTGGTATAAGCAAATAAACATACATTCTTACTTCCTTGTTTTTAAAACTTAATTCATATCGTTCACTCATATACTCCAACTCCGTTCATTACTTTCTTCAATTGCCCGCTGCTTAGTTCAATTAATTCTATAAAAAGGGGCATTAATCCTTAATGGATTAACGTCCCTCTAATAATTTCCTTTTAAGTTAGAAAGTTCCTAATTCGATTCTGCTCCTTCTTTCTTGCCGACACTATACCCGAGTGCAGTGCCTATGATAAGGGTAAATATAGGAATGATTTCAAAATCTTTTACGATAAAACTTAATACTAACCACGCTACAATTGCACCCAATATTGCTATCGATAAATTTTTCAAAGTTGTCCCCCTCATAAGTCTATGTTGTTTAAATTTTATATTAACATATGTCTATTTCATTTCATAATGTTCAATATATTTTAACATAGATTTCTCATCTTTCTTCTATATTTTTCTTTCCAATATCCAATCAGCACGTGTTTTAACAAGTGAATTAGCAAAGGCACATAAATTTATGCTCGACTATGTAAATCATCTAAACGTCGATATAACAACAAAAACGGGGACACCGATTCATATGGAATTGTGTCCCCAAATGCTGTGTTTTTTATTGTTTTCTCCCCATCAACCGAAGCGTTACACTGTGAGCTCCTTTTTTACATTACAAGATTGTCCAATTTCTTTCCAAAGCAATACGCTTTAACCTTTCCTCAGGCTTGACAGCAACCGGATTTCCGACTAGCTCAAGTACGGGAAGGTCGGAATAGCTGTCACCGTATGCAAAGCTATTCTCCCAATCGATTTGCTTTCCTTGCAACGATTTCATAATCATTTCGGTCTTCCGCTTGCCTTGGATATGGTAAATTTTCGTATGATTGTCAAACGTGCCGTCTGCCGTAAACGGTATGTCAGTTCCGATTACCGTATCGAACACAATGCCGTCCGTCACCGCATGCAATAATGGCGTGTAAGCCCCTGAAACAAGCATTACATGCATCCCATCGCTAAGATGCTGTCGGACCCTCGCTACAACTTCCTCATTTAAATCCTGTTGCATGATTATCTTCATTTCATCAAAATAACGCTCAAGCTCTGTTTTGGATAAAGTATGTAAGGCTTTTGCATAGATTTGCATCGAGCGCTCCCGCATTTTCGCTTCAGGAACGACTTTTACTTTGTACCCAATGTAAATGGGCAGGATTTCACGAAAAAAACTCTTATATTTGGTGCTGTAAGTCGGATGGTGCTTTAAATGATCCATTAACAATTGAAAAGTCTCTTTTGCATATAATGTCCCGTCGAAATCGAATATCGCAACTTTCATTGAATATATCCCCCTATTTGTTCAAAGCATTTAGTAATGATGATACAGCGTTTGAAATTAAAGGGCAATTTGTGGATAATTGATGGAGAGAGTGAGGAGACTGGACATGCATAAAAATCAGAGGAAGAGAAGGGAAGGTTCCTTTCTATTTTCAGTGAATGAAGAAGCGGAACTTTTGCCGTTTTTATTAGAAAACATGAAGAAGAACAGCCGTAACTCCATCAAATCCATATTGACGAGAGGGCAAGTCTCCGTGGACGGCCAGACAGTGACAAAGCACAATCATCCCCTGCTGCCAGGACAAAAAGTGGAGATACTAGCAAATAAGGCTGCTTTGAACGAAAGCAAATTGACAGGTTTGTCCATCATCTACGAGGATGATTCGATTATCGTTATCGATAAGGAAGCAAGCCTTTTATCAATGGCCGCAAAAGATAAAAACGAAAGAACGGCATTCAGTGAAGTATCCGCGTATGTCAAAAGACAGGATCCACGACAGCGGGTCTTCATCGTCCATCGTCTTGACCGCGACACGTCAGGTGTCCTCTTGTTAGCAAAAAGTGAGCAAGTGAAAATGACATTGCAAGATCATTGGGACGAAATGGTGAAGGAAAGGATATACACTGCATTAGTGGAAGGGAATGTCCGTAAAGAGTCAGGCACAATCAAATCGTGGCTAAAGGAAACAAGAACATTCAAAGTGTATTCGAACCCAACAGACAACGGAGGCCAACTTGCAATCACCCATTACCGGAAAATAAGATCGAACCGTCAGTATTCATTACTTGAGGTCATGTTGGAGACGGGACGGAAAAACCAAATCCGTGTCCACATGGAAGAAATCGGCCATCCCGTCGTAGGAGACAAGAAATACGGCTCAACCGTCAATCCAATCAAAAGACTCGGCCTACACGCAACAGCATTAACAATCGTTCACCCGGTAACAAAAGAAGTAATGAAATTCGAATCAGCAATACCCTCATCATTTATCAATAAATCTTTATAAACACAAAGGTGGTCTAAATTCAAATGTCTGAATTTAGACTGCTTTTTTTTTATTATATACAAACTAAGAAAATCGCCAGAAAAGGCGACACTCCTGCGGGAAAAGCGTTAGCTGAAGACCCCGCAACGAAGTGAGGAGGCTGAGGCAACGCCCGCGGAAAGGGAGCCTTTCTGGCGATTTTCGTTTGGACAATAGCTTTTCTTTATTGAACCGTATTATTCGGCATGCCTGGTTGGCCTACCGAAGAGGCGAACGCATTCAAAAGAGCTTGCATATCTTGTTGAGCAAGCTGAGGCACCTGATAATAATGGTGCTTGTTCTGATAAATCGAAAGCTCATACGCCATCTCAATGCAGTTCGGAACCGAATCCGCCAATACACGTCGGACAACCGGGTTTGTCGCTTCAAGTGCCGTCATCGTTTTCATCGATGCAGCTGCTTTAGCAGATCCAAGAAGGAAGCCTGAAATAATTTCGTCATTAATCTCATTCGCATTTTGAATTGGTTTCTTCGGTTGAGATTGCTTCATGCCATAGACGAAATCGTTCCCTTGCTTCATTTTGTAGCTGCCTGTCGGATGGGACGGATCCTTGCCCGTCTTAAAACATTCGACCGTAATATTATATTCATCCAACGTAAAACGGTATTGCCTGTCCAAAATATCGAGCAACTCAGGATCTTTTACATGCGGCCGTAATAGCATTGCCTGATTTAATGCTGCAATCGTCCCTGAAAGTGTCTCATGGACATCGAACAGCTCATGGCCTCCATGGTTCATCTGTGGCGGGACTGCCCCTGTATGCATATTTTGATGCGTTTCACCGAACTGATTTTGCGTCAATATAGGTATCCTCCTTTTATCAATGGTTTTCAATCGAGAGTAGTATGGCTTCAAAGAGAGGCTATATGCGTGTAAAAATTTCTGAATACGCATAATCACTGACTTTCTAAAATAGCATAGGATAAAGGACATTTTGTCAATGAAAGGCAGTGGATAAAATTGCAAATACATGTCGTGCAACAAGGACAAAGTCTTTACAGTATCGGGCAAGCATATGGCATTCCATATGAGGATATCGCTAGGGCGAATGAATTGACTGATCCTGCGCGAATCGTTGTTGGCCAAGCACTTGTCATTCCGATTACAGGCAGTTTTCACTTGGTCAGACCGGGTCAATCACTTTATAGCATTGCTCGATTATATGGCACAACGATTGAGGAGCTTGCGAGAATCAATCAAATCTCTCCGACTAGCATGTTACAGATAGGTCAACGATTGTATATACCGCAAAGGACAAAGTCGATCATCGATGTATTCCTATATGTAGAGCCAAGGGCAGCGACAATCGAATCAACTGTCCAAGAAGTGAGGAACAGGGTAGAGGACTTGACGTATTTAGGGATGTTCAGCTATGAGGCGCAGAGGGATGGATCGTTGAAAGCTCCTCCCATTGATGATATCCCTGAAATAGCCGCGAGAGCGGGAGTTTTAAATGCAATGGCCGTCACCAACTTGGAAAATTTCGCTTTTAGCCCAGATCTAGCAAATTTCCTCTTTACAAACCAGACAGTACAAAACCGGTTATTCGAAAATATTGTCCAAACCGCTAACCGAATCGGCTACTCCGATATCCATTTCGATTTTGAATTCGTTAGACCTGCCGACAGGGAATTGTATAATACGTTTCTTCGAAATGCACGTACACGTTTACATGCGGCCGGCTTTACACTATCGACCGCTTTGCCACCGAAAAATTCAGACGCTCCAACGGGGGTTTACGGAGGAATTGATTTTGCAGCGCACGGGGAAATTGCTGATTTCGTTACGTTAATGACATACGAATGGGGGTATTCCTATAGTGACCCGCAAGCCGTCAGTCCCTTGAACCAAGTACGCCGAGTCGTGGAATATGCAGTCAGTCAGATTCCATCGGAAAAGATTTTCCTTGGACAAAATTTATACGGCTATGATTGGACGTACCCATATCCGCCTGTAACAGGGGTTGCAGCAAGAGCGCTCAGTCCAAAACAAGCGACCAATTTGGCAATCAGCCGGAATGCGAATATCCAATTCGATGCCGTTGCCCAAGCACCATTCTTCCTCTATTGGGATAATAATGGTGTACGACACGACGTTTGGTTTGAGGATGCACGCAGCATCCAAGCCAAATTCAACTTAATAAAGGAATTTAACTTACGTGGAATAATGTATTGGAAGCTGGGATTAGCATTCCCTCAAAACTGGTTGCTACTCACTGACAATTTTACTGTCCGAAAGCGATAACGTAAACGAACCATATGTGCAAGCTGCACATATGGTTCATTTGGTGAGTCGGCTATTATTCTCTTGAAATAAAGTTGATTGCGCTTTGGAAAAAGTCCACATTAGGATTGATCAACAGAGCAGGTAGGAATGCGAAAGCCATTAGAATGATTAGATTGGCTCCTATTACGGCGCGTAGTATTTTGCTAAATGTCAAAAAGCATCTCCTCTTTCTCTTTAAAGTTGTTTTCCAAATCGCAGGAATCTGGGCTTTGGATGTGCCTAATAATAATCTATGTTTAACTCGATGAAAATGATTTTATTTTCGTATTACTAATTTCGACATGATTACTGAAAATGACATAAATTGCATCCTAAATATGCGTAAACTGAAAAAGTTGTTGTATATATTCATATTTTCAGTAATACTAAATAAAACGAAGAAACGATTTTGAAATATTAATTTACATGGAAGATTTATACACCACCCTTGTTTTCTTCGCTATTTTCAAGAAAGGATGAGGCAAATGACGAAAATGGATAACACCCGAGAAAACCGGAGCCGGGCGAATGATTATGTTCATGAAGTATATGAACTGGTAAAGAAAAGAAATCCTGATGAAAAGGAATTTTTGCAAGCGACGAGAGAAATATTCGATTCGCTTCGCCCGGTCTTTGCCAAGCATCCTGAATATATTCGAAACGGAATATTAGAGCGCATTACGGAGCCCGAGCGGATCATTTCATTCCGTGTCGCTTGGGAAGATGATAAAGGGAAAGTGCATGTCAATCGGGGATACCGCGTGCAATTTAATAGCGACCTCGGACCATATAAAGGCGGCATACGCTTCCATCCATCCGTGAATAATAGCATTATGAAATTCCTTGCATTCGAGCAGATTTTTAAAAACGCATTGACAGGGCAACCGATCGGGGCGGGGAAAGGCGGCTCTGATTTTGATCCGAAAGGGAAGTCCGAAAGGGAAATTATGCGCTTCACGCAAAGCTTCATGACCGAGTTAAGCAAATATATAGGACCCGATATTGACGTTCCTGCGGGTGACATCGGTGTCGGCAGACGGGAAATCGGCTATATGTTTGGCCACTACAACCGGTTGAAGGGCGGCTACGAGGCTGGCGTCCTGACTGGGAAGGATCCAAATCATGGAGGTTCATTAGGACGGAAGGAAGCGACCGGTTACGGCACGGTCTATTTTGTCGAGGAAATGTTGAATGAAAACGGGCTTTCCTTCAAAGATAGCACTGTCGTCGTATCGGGATCCGGAAATGTTTCGACCTACGCCATGGAAAAAGCTCAACAACTTGGGGCGAAAGTTGTTGCATGCAGTGATTCAACCGGATATATTATCGATCGGAACGGCATCGATCTCAATACTGTGAAACGGTTGAAAGAAGTGGAAAATAAACGGATTTGGGAATATACGAAAGAGCATCCGGACGCTGAATACCATGAGGATTGCTCACAGATTTGGTCCATCCCTTGTGACATCGCCCTGCCTTGCGCGACACAAAATGAAATCGATGAAATCGCAGCACATATGCTTATAGCAAACGGCCTGAAAGCGCTTGGAGAAGGCGCTAATATGCCATGCAATATTGAAGCGATTAATATTTTCCTCGAGAATAACATCCTTTTTGCCCCCGCAAAAGCGGCAAATGCAGGCGGAGTGGCTGTTTCCGCTATGGAAATGTCGCAAAACAGCATGCGGCTCGCTTGGACAGCAGAAGAAGTGGACATGCGCCTGAAAACGGTCATGGAAAACATCTATGCAAGCTGCAAGGACGCAGCCGAACGGTTCGGCAAACCCGGCAATCTCGTCATGGGCGCCAATATTGCAGGATTCCTAAAAGTCGCAAATGCAATGGTTGCCCATGGAATTAGATAATCGAAACTACCAAAACTACCTTACGACTGGATGTAAGGTAGTTTTTTTATCCCCAAAAATTATTTCTTCATACAAATCTATTGATATTTAAAATTAGTGTGGTATTATAAAAATACATAAAGATGAATAAAGATACAAAAACATGAATGAAGGAGGACGAAATAAATGGGAAATAAAAAAGTTGTATTGGCATATTCAGGTGGTCTTGATACTTCGGTGGCGGTTCAATGGTTGACGGATAAAGGGTATGATGTCATTGCTTGTTGCTTAGATGTCGGGGAAGGGAAAGACTTGCATTTCATTCAACAGAAGGCATTGCAAGTCGGTGCGGTGAATAGCTACGTCATCGATGCAAAAGAGGAGTTTGCACAGGAATATGCATTGCTCGCATTGCAGGCGCGCACGTATTATGAAGAAAAGTATCCTCTCGTCTCTGCCCTTTCACGTCCATTGATTTCCAAAAAGCTTGTCGAGGTGGCGCATAAGGAAAATGCGACTGCAGTAGCGCATGGCTGTACAGGAAAAGGGAATGACCAAG
Source organism: Sporosarcina pasadenensis (assembly GCF_047228845.1). Classification (NCBI taxonomy): domain Bacteria; kingdom Bacillati; phylum Bacillota; class Bacilli; order Caryophanales; family Caryophanaceae; genus Sporosarcina; species Sporosarcina pasadenensis. Next base: position 23,911 of record NZ_JBFEGM010000002.1, on the reverse strand, counting down.
TTCGTTTCGAAGTCGCAATCAAAGCGCTAGACCCAACGCTTGAAGTCATCGCACCCGTCCGTGAATGGAGCTGGTCGCGTGAAGAGGAGATCGCTTATGCGAAAGAGAAGAATATCCCTATTCCAATCGATCTCGACAGCCCTTATTCCATTGACCAAAACTTATGGGGTCGTAGCAACGAATGCGGTATTTTAGAAGACCCATGGGCTGCGCCGCCGGAAGAGGCATTCGGTTTGACTGCATCAATCGAAGACGCGCCTGATACACCGGATATTATTGAAATCGAGTTTGAAAAAGGGGTGCCTGTCAGCATTAACGGAAAACAGTACCCATTAAGCGAACTGATCTTGAAGTTGAATGAAGTTGCCGGAAAGCATGGTGTTGGAAGAATCGACCATGTCGAAAACCGTCTCGTCGGCATCAAATCCCGCGAAGTGTACGAATGTCCAGGCGCAGTGACTTTACTGACGGCGCATAAGGAATTGGAAGACATTACGCTCGTCAAAGACGTCGCCCACTTCAAGCCGCTCGTCTCCCAGAAGCTCAGTGAACTGATTTATAATGGACTGTGGTTCTCACCATTGCGAAATGCATTGGAAGCATTCGTAAAAGATACGCAGCAATACGTCAACGGTGTTGTCCGTGTTAAATTATTCAAAGGGCATGCAATCGTCGAAGGCCGAAAATCATCCAATTCCCTTTACGATGAAAAACTGGCGACATATACGTCTGATGACGAATTCGACCAATCGGCAGCGGTCGGCTTCATCCAACTATGGGGACTTCCGACTGAAGTGCACAGCACGGTGAATAAGAAACAAAAAGTGAAAAACTAATCGACCATGCCTCCTGCAGATAGTAATTGCAGGAGGTTTTTACTGTCATATGCGGTTAATAGTCTGGAATCCCCATGCTTGCTAACTAGCTATAAATAATCAATTTATAATTTAAGGAACAATTATCCTTTTTTTATAGTAGAATTTCTATGAGTATGAGATTACCAATCTTTGCAAGATATTTACGATAGGGAGGAAGTTTAGTGGAGAATGTTCAAGAAACAAAAGTGAAGAGGAAATCGCCCGCATTATTGATTGCCGTGCTGACAGCCGTGTTAGTAATAGGTGCCGGTGCCGTTTCAGCTTTCTTTTTATTTAACAAGTCGCCAAAAGTGAAATACTTATTGGCTGAAACTAAGACGTTCACTCAAATCGGTGACCTTTTCGAAGAACGATATAAAAATGAAGTAGACTGGTTGGATGTCCAGAAGAAAAAGCCGGTTGAATCGACCTATGACTTATCAGCGGAATGGAACGATCCGAGCGCTGGTTATGACATGGTTGAACTGCAAAGAATCCTCAACAATACAACATTTTCCATGTCGCAAGTGAAAGATCCTGTGGAGAAGGAATGGGAAATGAATTTCAGTGGGAAATTCGGAAGCGTTTCAACGGACTTCGCAACCTTGTATTTCACGCCTGAGAAAATGATGGCGGCATTGCCGTTTACAGATAAACTCCTGTTTTTCATGGATGAGGACTACGGGAAAATGATGAGGGAAACGGATGCTTTTTATGAAGGTCCAGATAAGCTCGGTCTATCCCGCTTATTTGAAGAGCAATTTTCCATGGACGGGGAATTCCAAACATACGTGAAAGAGGAGTATATGGAATACCTTTATCATGAGCTTCCAGAAGACGCGTTTACAAATGAAAAAGAAGAAATTGAACTGTTCGGCGAGAAGATGAAGACGGAAAAAGTAGCAATGAAACTTTCCGAAGAACAAGTTAAGTCTCTGCTTGTGGATCTTTTCAAGAAAGCCCGTGAAGATGAAAAGTTGAAGGCGTTATTGAAGGAACAGATCGCCTTTTCGACGATGACAGACGATATTTCCGATCGGAAACTGACCGAGCTCGTTCGTGATTTCGAAGACTCACTAGACGAAGCAATCGATAAGGTGAATGGATGGCATATCCCCAATGGCATCGAGTCCACAATCTGGCATAAGTCCAGCAGCATCGTCAAGCGAGAGTTCGCTATGTCAATCGGTGAAACTAAAGACGATATCGCCACATTGAAAATCGAAGGCGTCCAGTTACTGGATAATTCCAGCCAGAAATGGGAGTATTCATTCACCGGCACGAACCCTACTATGCAGGAAGACGCAGTCATCGATTTCAAAGGGGACTTGACGTGGAAAGATGGAAAGTCGGATGATACGATTACCATCACCGTTGAAGATACGACCATTACGTATAAAGGAAAGGAAGAATTGGACGGAAAAGTCCGTACATTCAACCGCGAATTCTCGGTATCTGACGAAGATTTTGCCCCTAAGCTTGTTTGGAGCGGCAAAGCGACTCATGAAAAAGATTCGATGAAGGCGGATCACGACTTCACAATCATAGATCCATCCGGATCCATTTCCGAATCTGAAATTTATCTTCGCTTGAAACAGGAAGGAAAAGTCGTGAAGAAGGTGGAGATGCCGGACGAATCCAAAAATCTCGTAGACGTCGGTAAGATGAGCAGTGACGAAATGGATGACCTAGAAGATGAATTGGCTGCAGAGTTCGAGAAGTGGGTTACTGAACTAATGGGTGACCTCCAAAGCGAGCTTGAAAACTTCTAATGATTGGAAGTGGGCTGTTTGCAATCGATACAGAAAACAATGTTTTTTACGAATGAATACTTGAAACAGCTGAGGAAGAAGCGGGCGACCCTTCTTCTTCTTTTTCTATTTCCGCTTTGTTTGATCGGATTGTTAGTCGGCCTTGCAGCAGGGCTGATTGTACCTACTGAGAATTCACCGATTCGTGTCGCTTTGGTCGACGAAGACGGGACGAAGGAATCGAAGCTGATCAGCTCTTTGCTGACGGAGACAACAAACGGTCAAAATACAATAGAAATCTTTCCCGCGTCGGGAGAGGAAGCCAGGCTGTTAATTGAACGGAATGAAATTAGCACTTCTTTTTCATTGCCGAAAAATTTTACGGACGATTTGTACGAAGGAGAATCTGTGACAATCCCGATGATCGGAAATCCATCGAGGCCTGTCGACAGCTTCATCACGAAACAGCTAGTCGATAGCTTGGCCAGATACATTGCCGCTGCACAAGCGAATATTCTTGTAATCAATGACTATGCAAAAGAGACTCCGATGCCTCGTGAAGAGCGGATGGAGATGATGTTTGAGCAATTTGTCGATTTTACGCTCTTTACATTAGGAAAAGATAAGCTATTAGATGAAGAAGAATTGAAGAACTCGGCAACCTCGTCGCCAACCAATTATTTTGTATTATCAGGTTGGCTCATCGTCTTTTCTTTCTGGCTGTTATCATTTTACATCGTATTGGCCGATGTTGAGTCTAAGTCGATGGCTATAAGGATGAAGCTCTTCGGCGTAACGGTTGGCCAGCGGGTGGCGGGGAGGCTGCTCGTCTCCCTATTTGTTAGTTCTTTGCTCGGGGGAATCACTTTTTTAATAATAATTAAATTGCTCCAAGTTGAATTTTTCCTTATCGACATGGTGCGCTTCGGTTTATTTGCATTGTTGTATGCCTTTATCTTGCTATGTGGCATTGCGCTCATCGATGTAGTGTCAGCATCCAAAAGGATAGGGCTTTTCCTGCAATGCATCTTCGTATTCAGCGTCGTTCTCGTGAGCGGTGCATTGATTCCGACATTGTATTTTCCGCAGTCGTTTCAAGATCTCCTCCCATTTCTATTTTCACCGATCGCACTTGGATGGATGATAGATCTAGTGCTGGAAGGGCGTAATTATGCGAATTACACATCGTTGGCAATCTATTCGATTATTGCATTCGTCGTCGTTTGGATGTCGGTCAGTTGGAAAGAGAGGTGGAACCGATGATGCGAATGCCCGCTCAATTTTTCAGATTGAAAAAGGAATGGAAAAGTGTCATTTGGTGGCTGCTTGCCCCGATTCTGTTGACGGTTGTCGTCATGAAGACATTCGGCGCTTTACAGGAGGAGTCAAAAGTGCCCATTGCGCTCATCGTTGAAGATACCTCAACGTTGGCAATGCAATTGGCACAAGAAATAGAGAGAAATGAGATGTTGTCTGTTCGCTATATGGAGCTGGACGATGCCTTACATAAGTTGAAGCAACACGAACTTGACAGTGTATTCGTCATTCGGGAAGGCTACGGCGAATCTGTGTTGGCGAATCGTCGGAACGGGTTAATAGAAGCATATTCTTCCAATCGCTCCTTCGCATATCCGGCGATTTCCGAAACGATCATGTCGTTGGCGCAGCAAGATGTTTCAAGGTCCAAAGCGGCCATGGTCATCCGTCAGCTGTTCCTTGAATATGGCATGGAGTATGAATGGGATTACGAAGAAATCATTCAAAGAAGTGTAGAGAAGCAGAAGAATGAAAGCCTGCTTGAAACGAGCTTTTCATACGGTAAGCAAGAAGGACGGTCCGATGAAAAGCCGCTCGAATTATTGAACGGCAGAGGGGTTTGGGCATTTTTTACGATTATCGCCGCCTTTTTCCTGTTCGATTGGATGATCAAGGAAAGCCGGCCTTCGATGCAAGTAAGGTGGCTGTTTACGTCAACATCGTTTAAAAGCCATGCAGTTCGGATGTTAGGTTTGTATTCATTATTAACGATCTTGTCGGACGGGCTTACTTTGTTTGTTTTCCACTTTGTCTTAAAGGATCCCGTTACATTGTCTTTCATCCTCCCTATGCTCGCATTTAGAATGACATTGAATCTTTTCGCATTTCTGTTTGCAATCGTTTTTCGTCAATTGTTCATGTACTATATGACAGGAATTGCCGCAGCCCTTTTACTGACCGTTACAGGAGGGGCTGTCGTGCCGCTTGATGCATTGTCTAAAAGAGCGCAATGGGTGGAGATTATCAGTCCCGTACGCTCATTGATGACGACGACGGTCCCGATCGCCTGGCTCTCGTTGTTAATTTTGATGCTAGCTGCCTGGATGATGAAAGGGGGGAAACGGATTGCTTGAAGTGAAAGGCGTCCAAAAGCGATACAGAAGGAAAAGTGTATTGCAAAATATTTCATTTGAAATGAAAGCAGGGGAAATTGTCGGCCTTGTCGGCGAGAACGGTGCCGGAAAATCGACATTATTGCAAATCTTGGCGACAGCACTGGAACCTACCGCTGGCGAATTGCGTTTAAATGGTAAGCGATACGCGGATGATTTCAAGCGATTACGGCAGATGATCGGGTATGTACCCCAGGACATTTCAGTTTGGGAAGAGTATACAGTCGAAGAGAATATGCGTTTTTTCGAAAAGCTTTCGTGGAAAAGGCAATCGCTGGAAGAGTGCAGGAACCTCTGTCTCGATATGCAGTTGACTCAGTGGAAGGAACCGGTCCATACGCTATCAGGTGGAATGAAGCGCAAGCTCAACTTGGCAATAAGCCTACTGCATGACCCAATTCTTCTTTTATTGGATGAACCGACTGTCGGCATTGATTTGAAATCAAAAACAGAAATCGGCAGCTATTTGCTGAATTTGGCTAAGAAGGAAGGAAAGATGATTCTTTATACGTCGCATGACATGGATGAAATTACGAATGTATGCGACCGTGTCTATTCAATTGGCGATGATCCATTTTATCCAACTTTGCTGAAGGAACGCGGAATCAAAGTGGGACAGCTATCATGACGGAATTAGCCATTTTTCCGCCGAGCCCCTCATATACTAAAATTGACTTGAATAGGTGATCAAGTGACGAAAACAAAGAAGTTGGGGATGACAATCGGAATTGCAGCAGTGTTGCTCTGCTTTGGAACATGGTTGTTGTTGGGCAAATGGATGGCAGATGGCCAGAAGCCTGTGGCAGATGGATCAAATGAATATGCGCTCATCCTTGGTGCCAAAGTGAATGGGGAAACGCCTTCACTCACGTTGCGCTACCGATTGGAAAAAGCGCTATCTTATGCGGAAACCTATCCTGACGTGAACTTCATCTTGTCGGGCGGTCAAGGTCCGGACGAAGACATTGCCGAAGGGGAAGCGATGCGTCGATACCTGACGGAGAATGGCGTGAAAGAAGAAAGGCTCCTGCTCGAAACCGAGTCGACATCGACGTACGAGAATCTTTTGTATTCCAAGAAACTGTTGCCGGAGGATGTAAATGCCGTAACGATTATTACAAGCGATTTTCATCTCGCACGGGCAAGGATGATTGCGGATAGCCTCGATCTCGAGACGGACGCATTGCCAGCCAAGACACCGAAATCAGTGGAAGCGAAGTATCACATAAGGGAACGGCTTGCCCTGATCAAGACGGTTATTGTAGGGAAATGATTTCAATAAAAGGACTGCACCGGAATTAATTCCGAGGCAGTCCTTTTTATTTGTTATCTCAAATGGCAAGCGTCTAAAGCGAATCTTCAAAGCATATCAATCGGATGGAAAGTGGGTTTCAATCCTTCGAACGTTGAAATGTATCGGAAACCAATTGAACGCAACAGCTCAAGCGACTCGTTGAAATCGAATGCGATATCTTCCGGCTTGTGCGCATCCGAACCGAGCGTTATGATCTCCCCGCCGCATTCCTTATACAGCTTTAACACATCATCACTCGGCAATCCGTTCGGCAAACCATAACGGACTCCGGACGTATTCAACTCAATCCCCTTTCCGGCTGGAATGATAATATTAAAGATTTCGCGCAACACATCGTGGAAATCATTATCGACGACCTCAGGCGCATACCGTTTGATCAAATCAACATGTCCTAAAATGGAGTAGTTTGTAAAGTCTTTCACGCAATGCAGCAATTCATTGTAATATTTCAAAGAGGCTTCCTCCACCGTAATCCCTCTGAAAAGATCCCCGTAATGCAATCCTTTCCGTTCGACTGTATGCATGGAGCAAATGATGAAATCAAAATTCTCCGCTTTCAGCATTTTGTCATAACGGTCCAATAAATGCGGCTGCACACCAATCTCGACACCCTTCTTAATACGGATCATTCCGTCATATCGCTTACGTAATTCATCGATACGCTCACCATATCTCCGCTTATCGAAATCAAATTCAATCGATTCATCAGGATAATCATAATCGATATGTTCCGTAAAACATATCTCAGAAAGGCCCTTTGTTATCGCCCCTTTCACCATATCCTCCATATCTACTTTGCAATCTCCAGAAAATGAACTATGCATATGGTAATCAAACATTTGAAAAATTCCTCCTATCGGTTGACAAAATTAAAAAATAGATTTATAGTACGTTATAACTTTAACGTAGTAAAGTGATGAAGTCTACAAGCGAGGTGGTATGTAAATGAATTCAGAATTGATTGATGCTGAAAAGTTCGAGCAAGTGATCGGTACATTAAGCAATCGATTTTCTGCAAATAGGTTCCAACGAATTAAAACTCCGGCTTTCGAACGGTATGACCTCTATTCAAAGGTGACGAGTTCCGTCAATCGGAAAGAGATGGTGAAAGTGATCGATCCATCGGGGGAGGTATTCGTCCTCAGACCGGACGTTACAATACCGATTACACAGGAATTGTCTCATGCACACCGCAAACTGACAAGTGAACACCGGTTTTATTATGTTCAGGAAGTGTTTCGAAGATCGCCCGACTCGGCAGAAAAAACCGAGAGGACACAAGCGGGGATTGAATATTTTTGCAAAAGGTCGCCGGAGGTCGATGCGGAAACGATCTTATTGGCACTCGAGACGATGAAGGATTTGAAGTTCGATGACATTAAAATTGAGATTGGGCATACCGCCTTCTTCCATGAATTGATCACTCAGCTTAAGTTGACAGAATACCAAAGCGATCGTCTGAAGGCATTTATACGGGCGAAAAACAGTGTTGAAATTGAAGCGCTGCTGACGACTCTGGATGCAGACGAGGCAATCAAACATGCCGTCACGCAAATTCCTAGACTTTACGGAAAGCCGGAGGAAGTTCTGGACCGTGCAAAGGAAGTTGCCAACACTTCCCGAATGCAAGCTACCCTTTCCTATCTCGATGAGGTTTGCAGGCGGTTGACGTTACACGGGTTTGACGAACATATTGTCATCGATTTCGGATTAATCAACCGAATGGATTACTACTCGGGCATCGTTTTTCAAGGGTACGTCGGACGTTTCGGCAAGCCGGTATTGATGGGTGGGCGATATGATCGTTTGGGCCATGAATTTGATGCTGATTTGCCGGCAATCGGATTTGCTTGCGAAGTTGAAACGTTATTGAAGGCTTCCGATAACCAGAAAATAGTCCATGGAAAGGAGGAGGCATGATGGAAAGTTTGACTGTCGCGATGGCAAAAGGCAGGATTGCCAATCAGGCGATTAAACTGCTTGAGACTGCTGGAATCCTATTTTCGGACTTTGATGAAAAAAGTAGGAAACTCATCTTCACAGACGAAGAACGAAGCGTCAAGCTGATTTTCGTGAAGGCGGTTGATGTCCCGACGTATGTGGAGCTCGGCGCCGCGGATATCGGGGTGATCGGCAAGGATGTCATGCTTGAAGACCCGAAAGATGTATATGAACTACTGGATCTTGGCATTGGGAAATGCAAACTATCGGTAGCAGGGTTCCCGGGAGAAAACCTAGTTAACAGTTCTCAACTGACTGTAGCTTCAAAATATCCAAGTCTGGCAAAAATGCATTTCAATCAAAAAGGTATCCGCACCGAGATTATCAAGTTGAATGGGTCGGTTGAATTAGCGCCGCTCATCGGAATGGCTGACGTCATTGTCGACATCGTCGAAACAGGTGCTACCTTGAAAGAGAATGGATTGGTTGTTCTCGAGACAATCGCGGAAGTGAGTGCAAGATTGATTGTGAATAAAGCAAGCTTCGCAATCAAAACAGAGCGTATCCAAAATTTCATTGCTGACGTCAAGACAGGGCTGGAGGTGTATTCATGAAAATCATTACGGCAGCCGACTATGCAGTAGAAATTGAGAAGCGGAACGAGCAATCCATAGATCTGGAATTTGATCAGAAAGTGCTGTCGATCATCAATGACGTCCGCATGAACGGGGATACGGCTTTACAAATGTATACCGAGCGGTTCGACGGAGTAAAGTTGGAAAACTTCATCGTTACTGATGATGAATTCGACGAGGCCTATACGCTCGTTTCGGAGGCCTTCATCGCCTCTCTACTGAAAGCGAAACAACGGATCATTGATTTTCATACAGAACAGAAGGAACGTTCCTGGTTCATCCGACAGGAGAAAGGCATTATGCTCGGTCAACAAGTGACTCCCATCGAGCGGACCGGTATTTACGTGCCTGGCGGGAAGGCGGCCTACCCATCCACTGTCCTTATGAATGTTATCCCTGCAAAAATCGCCGGAGTCGGTCATATTGCCATCACGACACCACCGCAACCGGACGGAAAAGTGAATCCGCACGTTTTGGTCGCAGCGAAGGAGTCTGGTGTGGAAGTCGTCTATAAAGTGGGCGGTGCACAGGCGATTGCGGCGATGGCATATGGCACGGAAACAATCCGGAAAGTGATGAAAATAACAGGACCGGGTAATGCATATGTTGCTAGAGCGAAAAAATGGGTATTCGGTGACGTTGGAATCGACATGATCGCGGGTCCGAGCGAAATTTGTGTGTTGGCAGATGAAACGGCAAACGCTGCGTACGTGGCGGCAGATCTATTGTCTCAAGCGGAGCATGACGAGCGGGCGGCAGCCATTTGTGTGACAACTAGCGAACAGTTTGCCCGAAAGCTTGTCGCGGAAGTGGAAAAACGGTTGCCCGAAATGGAGCGAGTGGAAATAGCGAGCCGCTCCATAAACGATTTTGGCAGGATCATCGTCGTTGATTCGCTGACGGAAGCAATCGAAGTAGTGAACGGGATCGCACCAGAGCATTTGCAGATCATGGTGGAGAATCCGATGGCGCAACTGCCGTTCATCCGGAACGCGGGGGCAATCTTCCTCGGCCCATACTCTCCCGAAGCATTGGGCGATTATATGGCTGGACCGAACCATACATTGCCGACGAGCGGAACCGCCGCATTCTCGTCTCCGTTAGGCGTTTGCGATTTTCTCAAAAAGTCGAGCATCATCCAGTATTCAGAGGAAGCGTTTAAGGAAGTGGCGGATGACATAATATTATTGGCGGAAGCGGAACGATTAACTGCTCACGCCGAATCAATCCGGTTGCGGAAGGGGGAGCGTAATGAGAAGTGAAAGGATATCGAGAAGCACTGCGGAAACTTCGATTGAATTGGAGTTTTCAATCGATGGAACTGGTAAAACGGATATACGGACGGGGGTCGGTTTTCTCGACCATATGCTGACTTTGTTTGCGAAACACGGCAGATTCGATCTGAAGGTTGCGTGTGATGGCGATCTCGCCGTCGATCAGCACCATACCGTCGAAGATATCGGTATCGTGCTTGGCCAGGCATTCAATCGCTGCATTGGAGAGAAGGAAGGCATTGAACGATATTCGATGGTTTCAACACCGATGGATGAAGCACTTTCAACTGTATCACTCGACATAAGCGGACGCTCTTATCTCGTCTACAACGTAGAAGGATTGAAAGATAAAGTAGGGGACTTTGATACCGAGCTGGTGGAAGAGTTTTTCCTAGCATTCACGAGACATGCAAATGTGACGTTGCATATCAGTTTGCAATACGGGAAAAACAGCCACCACATTATTGAATCGATTTTCAAAAGTTTTGGAAGGGCATTGCGCATTGCGAGTTCAATCAATCCTGAAATTGAAGGGATTCCATCGACAAAGGGAATTTTATAAGGGGGAGTCGACGATGATTTTATTTCCGGCAATCGATATTAGAGGAGGCAAATGCGTCCGTCTTATACAAGGTGATTACGCAAAGGAAACCGTCTATCATGAATCGCCATCTGAAATGGCGAAGGAATGGGAAAGGCAAGGCGCCGAGTACATACACGTCGTCGACTTGGACGGAGCAAAAACCGGGGATTCATTGAATGCTGAAGCGATTAGGGAAATTACGAAGGCTGTGAAAATCCCTGTGCAAGTCGGCGGAGGGATAAGATCGATGGAAACGGTCGATTCACTTACCGCACGCGGCGTCAGCAGAGTCATTATCGGAACGGCTGCTATTCAAAACCCACAGTTCGTCGAAGACGCGGTCGCCAAATATGCCGAGAAAATCGCAGTGTCGATCGACGCACGAAATGGATTCGTTGCGACTGACGGCTGGACGGAAACGACGAACGTCAAAGCGGTAAAATTGTTGCGATGGCTTGAGGACATCGGCGTCAAAACGGTTGTGTATACCGACATCATGAAAGATGGGATGTTGGAAGGTCCAAATTTCGATGAATTATATGTAATCAACAAAGCATCCGATATGGACATCATCGCTTCCGGCGGCGTCTCGACGACTGAAGACATCGCCAAGCTGAAACAGATGGATCTGTATGGCGCCATTATCGGAAAGGCATTGTATGAAGGGAATCTATCCTTGGAAACTGCATTGGGGGGCTACAGCGATGACAAAACGAATTATAGCTTGCATGGACGTCGATAATAGGAAAGTCGTGAAAGGGAGAAAGTTCCTTGACGTAATCGAGGTTGCTGACCCGCTTGCGCTCGCGAAAAAATATGTCGCAGATGGCGCGGATGAACTGGTCTTCTACGATATATCCGCCTCGACGAAAAACAGGGAAATGTTCCTCGATTTAATTGAAGAGATTGCAAAGGAAGTCTCTATTCCTTTCATCGTCGGAGGAGGTATCCGCACAGCCGATGATGTGGAGAAAATCTTAGGTATCGGCGGGGATAAAGTGTCCATTAATAGCGCCGCTTTATTGAATCCAGAGCTCATACAAGAAGCGGCGGAGAAATTCGGTTCAGAGCGTATTATGCTTTCAATGGACGTCAAGAAAACCGGCCCCGCAAAATGGACCGTCTTTGCAAAAGGCGGCATGGAAGAGACGGGACTGGATGCAATCGAGTGGGCAGAAAAAGGCGAGCGATTGGGTGCCGGTGAGCTCGTCGTCAACAGCATCGATGAAGACGGCGTGAAGGATGGCTATGATATCGAGCTCTATAAGGCGATGGCAGCTGCGGTCAGCATACCGATTGTTGCTAGCGGTGGAGCAGGCAAGCCCGAGCATTTCGTGGATGTATTGACGGAAGGAAAGGCGAGTGCTGCACTTGCCGCTTCAGTATTCCACTTCGAAGAAATCCATATCGGGGAATTAAAAACGTACTTAAAAGAACAAAAACAAGTTGTTGGGAATGAATTACGATGAATATCGATATAGATGTACTTTCATTTGATCAAAACGGCTTGATTCCCGCAATTGTCCAGGACGAACGGACAGGCGAAGTGCTCATGCTCGCCTACATGAACCGGGAATCCATCCAAAAGACAGTTGAAACGAAAGAAACTTGGTTTTACAGCCGCTCCAGGCAAGAGCTTTGGAATAAAGGCGCAACTTCCGGCAATCGGCAAATCATCAATCGGCTATCCATTGATTGTGATCACGATGCGATCCTACTTCAAGTGGCACCTTCAGGACCTGCATGCCATAAAGGTGAAACAAGCTGCTTTCATACTATCGGGTTTGAAGAGAACCGTTCGGTACGCGGCGTAGTGCATGAAATCGCGGATGAAATCAAGGACAGACGCGCGAACCCAATCGAAGGCTCCTATACATCGTATCTGTTCCGTGAAGGAGTGGATAAAGTGTTGAAGAAAATCGGGGAGGAATCTACGGAAGTCGTCATCGGCGCAAAAAATAACGATAAGGATGAATTGACGAATGAACTTGCGGATTTGACGTATCACACACTTGTCCTAATGGAACTGCTAGATGTGACGGTCGATGACGTGAAGGCGATTCTTGAGGATAGAAGGCCAAAGAATGATGAGGTGTCCCGGAATGAATAAGTTTTGGAGCGATATGGTGAAACGAGCCGAGCCATACGTGCCGGGCGAACAATTGAATGTACCGGACATCATCAAATTGAATACGAACGAAAACCCTTATCCACCAAGTCCGCTCGTGAGAGAAGCGATTTTGGAAGAGTTGGAGGGACAGCTCCGGTTGTATCCATCCCCGACAGCGGATGGATTGCGACTCGCCATTGCGGAGACGTACGGTATGTCAAAGGACGAAGTTTTCGTAGGAAACGGGTCGGATGAAGTGCTCGCCTTCTCATTCATGGCCTTCTTTCATCCTGGCAAGCCGATCCGCTTTCCGAATATCACATACAGCTTTTATCCGGTATATGCCAAACTGTTTAACATTCCATATGAGCTCGTCCGTGTGAATGAAGACTTCACATTACGTGCGGAATCTTTCTTCGGATCTGAAGGAGGCGTCATCATTCCGAATCCGAATGCGCCGACGAGCCTTTATATGGAGCTTTCATCGATTGAATCGATCTTAATCAATAACCCCGACACCGTCGTCATCATCGATGAGGCGTATATCGATTTTGCAACAGTCTCTGCTGTGGAATTGGTAAAGTCGTATAACAATCTCCTCGTCGTCCAGACGACCTCAAAATCCCGTTCGCTGGCAGGTATGCGTGTTGGCTATGCAATTGGGCATCCTGACTTAATTGAGGCGCTTGTTAGAATCAAGGATTCCGTCAATTCCTACACGATCGACAGGCTTGCGATTGCAGGTGCGACTGCTGCATTCAAGGACCGGGAATACTTCGACTACACGGTAAAGAAAATTAAAAAGACACGGCAGCGGCTCATAAAGGCTTTAGAGGAAATGGGTTTCCACGTTTTACCGTCACAAGCGAACTTCGTCTTTGCCTCGCATGCCGAAAGAGCAGCAGTCGAGTTATATATGCAGTTGAAAGGAGAGGGAATCCTCGTACGCCATTTCAATCAACCTGATATTGAAAACTATTTGCGGATTTCAATTGGCACAGACGAACAGATTCATAGTCTACTAAGAAAACTCCAACAATTGCTGCCAGTCCCTAGGCAACGTTAAAAAGAGGATGGCAATACGGGATAGGGAACTGCTATACTGTTGTCAAACGGAAGTTTTGGCGTAAAGGAGGAGCATCCAGATGACAACACCGAAATTCATCGATATTGCATTAATCATTTTCTTGGGCTATTTTGCAATTGACCGATTCACAAAAGGACAGACTGGCATTGCCATTTTCTTCACTGTCTTAGCACTCATGAATGTACTCGTTCTCGTCATGAAAATAAAACAGGATAAAACGAGGCGAATGAGCCAAACTAACGAAAGCTGACATTATATGATGCAGCTTTTTTCTTCTGTTTTTACTCCTTTTATGTTATACTGACTGAATGCAAAAGTGAGAAGTGAGGAATTGACATGAAAAAATCAATTTACGGCTTGACATTGGCACAGCTGACAGATTGGCTTGTCGAAAATGGACAACAGAAATTCCGTGCTGCACAAGTGTGGGACTGGCTTTATAAAAAGCGTGTCACCAACTTTGCAGACATGACGAATATAAATAAAGAATGCCTTCAAGTATTGGATGAGAATTTTGTTATACAGACGCTCGAGCAATCCGTAAAGCAAGTTTCAGAAGATGGGACGATCAAATTCCTATTTAAAATGCAAGACGGGAACTTGATTGAAACTGTATTGATGAAATTCCCATACGGATATTCAGTATGTGTTACGACACAGGTTGGATGCAATATCGGATGCAGTTTTTGCGCCAGCGGTTTATTGAAGAAAAACAGGGATTTGGATGGCGGGGAAATCGTCGGTCAAATTATGAAAGTGCAACAGCACCTTGACGAGGTCGGCAAAGGGGAACGAGTCAGCCACATCGTCGTAATGGGAATTGGCGAACCGTTCGACAACTACACGAATTTGATGAACTTCCTCCGTGTCATCAATGACCAGAAAGGTTTATCGATCGGTGCGCGCCATATTACCGTTTCAACGAGCGGCCTCACACCGAAAATCCGCGAGTTCGCGGAAGAAAATATCCAAATCAATTTGGCGGTATCTCTCCATGCGCCGAACAATGAACTACGGACGAGCATTATGAAAATCAATAAAGCATATCCGATTGAAAAGCTGATGGAAGCTATCGATTACTATTTGGAAACGACAAACCGCCGAATCACTTTCGAATACATCCTATTGGATGACGTGAACGATCATATCGCTGAAGCCGAGCAATTGGCAAAACTGCTTTATAATAAACGTCATTTGTCGTACGTCAACCTCATCCCGTACAACCCGGTCGATGAGCACGGACAATACCAACGAAGCAAACCGGAAGCGATCAAGTCTTTTTACGAAGCGCTGAAAAAACGTGGCATCAACTGCGGAGTACGATGGGAACAAGGTTCCGATATCGACGCGGCTTGCGGACAACTGCGAAGCAAGCAAATTAAAAAAGAAAAAACGGTAAAATAAATTATAAAACGCATGCCTGAAAAATAATTGGCATGCGTTTTTGTATTGTTACGCGTTGATTTTCCTATTTTCCTCACTAATCAACTCTCCATCTTCCGACAGCGGCGCAAATCTTGCATTGAAGAATCGGAGTGTCGGCGGCTCGTAGACCATGCTCAACCCGCAAATTGCAT
Source organism: Sporosarcina pasadenensis (assembly GCF_047228845.1). Classification (NCBI taxonomy): domain Bacteria; kingdom Bacillati; phylum Bacillota; class Bacilli; order Caryophanales; family Caryophanaceae; genus Sporosarcina; species Sporosarcina pasadenensis. The sequence continues at coordinate 8,352 of NZ_JBFEGM010000002.1, read as the reverse complement.
CCCTTTTCTCATATAATGCCAAAATCGAATCGACGACGACATCCATATGATTATTCGTATACACTCTGCGCGGTATTGTCAGGCGTACGAGCTCAAGATTCGGCCGGTTATGCTCGCCCGTCTGTATATCCCGTCCCGCGGAAACGATGCCGCGCTCCATGCTGCGGACACCGGAATCCAAGTAAAGGGCAGCGGCAAGCGCCTGGGCCGGAAATTCCTCCTGACGCAAATGGGGAAGGAAAGCACGCGCATCTAAAAATACCGCATGGCCGCCAATGGGCTGCACAATCGGAATGCCGGCATCCAACAGCTGTTGCCCGAGATGCCTCACTTGGCCGATACGATGCTCGATATAATGGTCATCGACCGCTTCACGTATGCCGATTGCCATCGCTTCCATATCCCGGCCAGCCATACCGCCATAGGAAGGCATCCCTTCATAGACGACAACGAGCTCACGTGAACGGATATAGAGATCCTCGTCGTTCATCGCGAGGAAGCCACCGATATTCACAAGGCAATCCTTTTTCCCGCTCATCGTGCAACCGTCGGAATAAGACATCATTTCCTTCAATATTTCTGACACAGGGCGATCCGCGTACCCAATCTCCCTCTCCTTAATAAAGTAAGCGTTTTCAACACAGCGTGTCGCGTCGAACATGACGTCGATATTGTGGGACTTGCACAGCTCATATACCTCTTTCATATTTTGCATGCTGACGGGCTGTCCGCCTGCTAGATTTACCGTGACGGCAAGACAGACGTAAGGGATCTTTTCAGCTCCGACTTTCTGAATCAAATTACGTAGTTTATCCAGATCGACATTCCCTTTGAAAGGGAGGTCGATCGATGGATCATGTGCTTCGTCAATGATGATATCGACAAACGTGGCGCCATTCATCTCCTGGTGGGCACGCGTCGTCGTGAAATACATATTGCCGGGCACATAATCGCCTTCTTTAATTTTCAACTGCGACAAAATATTTTCGGCTCCACGACCTTGATGTGTTGGCAATACGTATCGATAGCCGTATACATCACGGACAGCTTGCTCGAGCCGCTTCCAGCTCTTGCTGCCGGCATACGCTTCATCGCCTGTCATAAGCGCTCCCCATTGTGCATCACTCATCGCCGTTGTTCCGCTGTCCGTCAGCAGATCGATGTACACATCATCTGAGTCAATTAAAAACGTATTATACCCTGCGCGTTCGAGAGACTCTTTGCGTTCCTCGTAAGATAGCATGGAGAGCGTCTCCACGCTTTTAATCTTATAAGGTTCAGCAGTTCTTCTTTTCAATAAAAACATCCCCTTTATAAAAAATTCTCCCCAATTTCACTATATCCCTTGAAAAACTATTATTCAATTAATTTGAAATAGTTCTATTCAATAGCGATAAAAGGCCGCACTCCATATATATGAGGCGGCCGTTCATCCATTCCTATTTTCTTATTTTTTGTATGCCGATAACGATGAATTGTACAATAATGGCGAGCCCGAATCCGAAAGTCGAAATGATGAATAAGGAAAGGACACCGATTAAATCGCCAAATCCGTTCTTATCCATAAGGAAGCTCCTGAAAAACTCAACGAAGCCTAGTATAAGGGCAGCCATGAAAATTCTGAAGGCGATTTTAAATTTATAGAAGAGAAGGGAAGATGCTAGAATACCGACAGTCAAACTGAATACAGCGAACGTCAGGTAATTTTTGAACACCAATTCAGTCCCTAAAATGGTCCGAATTCCTAAGATGAGCAGTACGAAGGAAGTCAAACCGGTAAAAAAACCTATTTTCCATAATTTCTTATCCAATGAAGTGCACCCGCTTTCAGTACATATCATAACGGAAAACGATGGGGAAGTGTAGGGGGAAGTGACAATGCAAATTAAAACGACCGTCCCCCTCTAGGAGTACATCCTAGAAAGGAACGGCCGTATATTTAGCTGCTTCACTCAAAAGTGTGCATTACACCTTATTTATTTCTTCGCAATCAGTACAAGTTTTCCGTGATCGAGTTCCTTTTCCGCATCGGCGGCATCTTCTGCTGTCAATCCAGCTGCCTCCATCTTGCTGCGGAGCTCGTCTCCACGGGATGTGAACATGTTTTTCATGCTGTCGAGGAATCCTTGCTCTTTCATGCCTACGCTTTCCGTATCAAGGGCATCCGTAATATGCTCAGTTCTTTTTTTATCGTGGGCGAAAATATAAATGTCATCATGCGTGTAACCTTGTGTTGCCAATTCTTCAATTTCCTTTTTTGCCTGCACGGCATTCTCAACGATTTTTTTCAAGACCATAGTAAAATTACCTCCCATTTGTATTTGTACTATCTATACCTCTACTGGGACAAATTAAACAAACGGAAGAGTCAAAAAGCGAAAGGGTCTCCTTTGAGTTGCCTGTATGAATTGATGAATTCTTTCGGGTTTTCATTCACACCGAACGTGAAAACCCCGCGGTTCGTATGAAGATAGAAAAGCCCTGTTCCATTAGAAAATGGGCGATATGAGACATCATGCACATGCTCCAAAGAAAACGTATGATCCGACGAGGCAATCGATTCCTCATATAGCAGAAGGGTGCGGGCTGTTTGCCGATGCTTCTGCTCAAACCAATCAATTGACCGCTCGATTGTAAAATAATTTAGAGATGATATTGAGTCTTTCAAGCGGATTCCTCCCGGTATTTATTATTGTTTCCATGCTACCAGCTTTATGCTTCAGAGCCAATCAATCCGACATCATTTCACGAGGCGCTTCACTTCATCGATCATCTGCTCATCAAAGGATTCCTCGACATAACTATATTCATTCACAATAATACCTCTTTGATCGATGATGAAAAAATTGGTTCCGTGGATGACTTGTCTGGTTTCATTAGGCTTTTGCACAATCGTCTGGAACTGATTCATTGCCAATTGCTCGATTGTTTCTTGTGAATAGCCCGTCAGTAAATGCCAGTTCGATTCGTCATCCGAAAACTGGCCGACATATTCCTTCAACACTTGAGGCGTATCGGTTTCCGGATCAACTGTGAACGTCACGAGCTCCACTTCGAGTCCGTTCTCTTTGAATGTTGTCTGTAAATCAGCCATTTTGTGTGACATCGGAGTACAGACAGAATTGCAGTTTGTGAAGATAAAATCCGCGATCCACACTTTTCCGGCAAGTTGATCGGTGCCGAACGGCTTGCCATTTTGATCGGTGAATGAGAAAGAGGTGACTTGTCTGCCAGTTTGCTTCGGCTGGCCGCATGCAGACAAAAGAAATAGGGCAATGACAAAAACGGACAGCAATTTCATTGTTTTCATTATTCATCTCCATCTTTCATCGTATTCACAAAACGGACAGTGACCGTAGTTCCAGTGGCAGGGGCGCTTTGGATGGAAAAAGTGCCGCCGTGGAGCCGGATGATCTCCTTTACGATCGACAGGCCGAGTCCAGATCCTCCAGTCGTCCGGTTCCTAGCTTTGTCAGTGCGGAAAAAACGTTCCCCGATTCTGTCAATATCATTTTCCGGTATAACAATCCCATCATTTGTCACTTTAAATTCGATAATTTCCCCGACAGAAATTAGCTGAATGCGCAATATCCCTTCGTCGACGGAGTATTTAACAGCGTTGTCAATGATGTTGTAGAGAACCTGTTCAATCCTTTTCGGGTCTCCAGTAAGGATCAGATCCTCTTCCAGATCGAGTTGCACGTCCAATCCTTTTTCAGAAATTAAGATGTTGAACAAATCAAGCGTGTCCAAAATGATTTGCGAGATGACAATCGGTTCTTCCACGAGCACGTATAAATCCTCCTGGAGATGATTCAGCTCGACGAGATCATTAATTAATTTATTCAATCGGATTGTCTCTTTTTCAATCGTCGTCAAGTAGCTTTCCGCTTCCTGAGGTGATGAAAAGATCTTTTCCTTCAATACATGTGTATACCCTCCGATATACGTCAAAGGCGTCCGTAGCTCATGCACCAGATTGGACGTGAATTCTTTCTTCCGCTTCTCCTGTTCTTCCAGCGACAGGCTCATTAAGTTGAAAGCATTCGTCAATTGGCCGATTTCATCTTCCCGATCGGTTTCAACCCGGCTGCTATAGTTTCCTTTTGAAACTTCTGCCGATAGCCGCTGAAGGTCCTGCAACGGCCTGAACAGCGATTGCCATGCCCAATTTAAACCTAGGAAAAGGACGAAAAAGAACGATGTGCCGACGATGACCAGTATCGGGATGCTCTCTCGGAAGACATCTTGGATAGCCGCGAGTGGGACGTATATGTAAATGAAACCGATTAAGCCTGTTTCGCCCTTGATTGGAAAAATGGCTCCGAGAATTTCACGGTCGAGCTCCTCGACATATCCTTTTTTCATTATGTAGGCACCTTTGTTCAAACTTTCACGATCGGCATTATCTACAAGATTTTCATAATTGATCTTATAGGGGAAGTACGAAGATAGGTCATCCAGGTGGTCGACGACGATCACTTCATATTCGGAGACGATGTTATACCATTGGATCTTATCAATGATTTCGTCGCTCAACTCTCCATAATGGTAATGGGATGCAGTCCGTTTTCCTTGATAGACGATCGATTCTTCAATACTCGCCAAATAGAGCTTGGAATAAAGGAAATGAATGAAGAAGAATGAAAAAAGAATCGTGAACGCAAGGCTCGATAGTAAGATGACTAATATTTTTTTGCTCAATGTGAGCTTTTTCATCATTTCACCTCAAGTTTGTATCCGATTCCCCATACCGTTTCAATCATGCTTCCCGCTTCTCCTAATTTCAATCGCAATGTCTTAATATGCGTATCAATCGTCCGGTCTGTGCTTTTATGATTATCTCCCCAAACGAGGCTCAAAATCTGTTCCCTCGTATAGACACGGCCGGGTTTCCTTGCAAGTGTCTCAAGGATGCCGAACTCCTTCACCGTTAACGAAACCGGTTCGTTATTCAAGGTAACCTTATGTGCAAGATGATCGATGGCGATCGGACCGACTGTCAACACCCGTGACATACGTTGGTGTTGATACGATCTTCTTAGGACGGATTCAACCCTTGCAATGAGCTCGCCTGGCATGAACGGCTTGACGATATAATCATCGCCGCCAATCTTCAAGCCTTCTACCTTGTCCCATTCCTCTCCTCTTGCGGATAAAAAGATGATTGGAATATTCGTTGTCCGTTTCAATTCTTTGGCAAAATCAAAACCATTCATATACGGCATCATGACGTCTACAATACATAAATGGGGTTGTAGTTTATACACTTTGGATAAGGCATCCATGCCGTCTGTCGCCTCTTCAACGACATATCCTTCCGGGACAAGGAAAGTGCGTACTAAATTTCTCATTTGTTGTTCATCATCTACTATTAAAATCGTATACGGGTTCATCAAAATATCCTCATTTCACAGATATAATCAATTATAATATACTCGGTAGTTGTGAAATACTTATGAAAAGGTGCACTTCATAATTACTTCGTATTTACTTGATAATATCATATTAGGTAAATCCGTTTATTTAAAAGAAGAAAAAGGTGGAGGGAAACATCATGAAAAAGAGATACAAACTGTTTGGACTAATTATCGGATTAGGTATATTATCCGCTTGCGGAAAAGACGTAGATGACGGCTCTGCAGTCGAAGTGCTGCCTTTGGAAGTCGAGTTGACTGTGACCGAACAGGCAGAAGTCGGTGACACAGTAAATATGGAAGCCCTAGTAACATACGGAGATGAAAAAGTTGTCGATGCCGATAAAGTCGTCTATGAAGTGTGGGAGGAAGGGAAGAAAGACGATTCGGTCATGATTGAATCCGTGAACGAAAAGGATGGCACCTATACAGCTGAAACTTCATTTGACCATGATGGACTGTTCCATATCCAAGTACATGTAGACGCAAAAAATCTGCACACGATGCCCGTGAAGCAAGTGACAATCGGTGAAGGCGCACAAGTCGGAGATTCGGAACCGAGCGAAAGTCATGACCATGGACATGCGGAAGGTTTTGCTCTCCATTTTGTGAAGCCGGAAAACGCGGTGGCTGGCAAAGAGACGGAAATGATGACCCATTTGGAGATCGATGGACAACCACTTGAAAAAGCTGATGTCCGATATGAGGTTTCGAGCGATGTTCTCGGTGAAAAGCATCTTTGGATTGATGCCGATGAAGTGAAGCCGGGTGAATATAACGCAGTTCATCTATTCGAAGAGGCAGGCACGTATACTGTCAAAATCCACGTAAAAAATGAAGAAGGCTTGCATGAACACGAAGAATTTACATTTGATGTGAAGTAGGCAATTATTGAATAACCTAAGTGGAGGATTGTGACTTTCATGTGAAATTCCGTATGATGAACGTAAGTTTTGATTGCTGTGTATGGAATTTAACATGGGGAATCGATATGATAGAGGTAGATTCAGAAGAGGAGCGATGCACGATGAATAATTTACCGGAAAAGACTTGTTCGGTTGAACGGCTTGTCACCATTCCAGCGGATGTCGAGAGAGTATTGAAAGGTGAAAAAACAGCGACAAGGCGGAACGGCGTCTATGCGTATCCGGATGAAATCATGGTATTGGATGGCAAAGAGTTTAAAATCGATAAGCTCTACAAGCAAACGCTTGGGGAAATGACAGATGAACATGCGAAACAGGAAGGGTTTGCAAACATGGAGGATTACAAGCAATCAATTCTTGACTTGCATCCGAAAATGCCTTGGCTTCCTACAATGAGCGTCTGGGTTCACGAGTTCAGCCCAGTCGAAAAGTAAGATGGCATGAAATACATGTATGGGACAATTGTATTTGTCCACGTCGTCTCCGCAGTACTTGCCATCGGTCCATTATTTTTATTAATGCCGACGATTAAAAGGCTGCGGAACGTCGATCTTTCAACCGAGAATGCATACTTGACGATTATCAATGTCATTATTAGGCTCGTCATGCACGCCGGCCATCTGCTCGTCGTATCGGGTGCATTGCTATTACTCACCGGTCCGTGGCCTTGGTACACGTCTTGGGTCATTGCGACCCTTGCTATCTTGCTAGTATCCGGCGTTTTTTTATCAAGTGGATTCACGAAGGTACTTAGAAGATATCATTTGCCCGATAGCAATAAAGGGGAAATTCTGACCGTACTGACGAGGACATCTTGGATTTATATCGGATTGATGCTCATCATGCTTTGGCTCATGGTGCAAAAACCGGTGCTTTGGTAAAATTACATAAAATGAGGATATGCAGAGGGCCGATGCATATCCTTTTTTATTTCTATGAAAAAGATGAGTGACAATTCTCTATTTCAAGTATATAATGCTCAGAAACGAAATGGGGAGATTTGGATGGAGTTTATTCAATACGAGGATGCTGAGAAATTTGCAGAAGTGGCGGAACCGATCATCGCAAAAAAAGAGGATGTCTTCAGTCTTTTCTATGGCATCCTGCAGGCGATAAAAGCGGGGAAATATGAAAATCCTTTTATGGCTGCCGTTACGAATAGAGGAAATGTTCTTGCACTTTTGCAAATGACCCCGCCGCATCCATTGAATCTGGTCATTGTGGATGAAAGTAAGAAGGATGAAGTGATTGATTTCATCATCCAGGAATTGCGCAGGAATTCAATTATGGTTCCGTCTATCATCAGTTTGAAACAATGGGCGACAACTTTTGCAAACGCATGGGAGCATCAAACAGGGGAGACGCAAAAACTGCTCATGGATCAAGGGCTTTATCGGTTGGATGAAGTTGAGGGAACACTTGAAATGAGCCCGGGAAGTTGGAGGTTTGCAACCGATGCGGATGCAACCTTAATTGAAAAATGGTTTGCATTATTCGAGGAAGATACGAACCTAGTAAGGACATCGCCGGAACTCATTAAAGGGAGAGTAGCCGCATTCCTTGAAGCGCGGGAAGTATTCCTATGGGAAGATGAAGGGAAAGTCGTCTCGATGATGAAGAAAGCTAGACCTACTCAAAATAGCGTCACCGTCTCGCTCGTCTTTACGCCGAAAGAGGAGAGGAAGAAGGGGTACGCCCGGACGATGGTCGCGCAAGGTTCGAAGGAGCTGTTGCAGGACTATGAATTTTGCGTGCTCTACACCGATATGATGAATCCGACATCGAATAAGATCTATAAGGAAATTGGATACAAACATATTGCCGACTCGATCCATATTGGTTTTGAGAAATAAAATAGGTTTCTGCGCGCTCAAAGTGAGTGGTTCCGCACCCAAAGCCGCCGTCTTCGTACACAAAAAAGCCCGCCTCAGGTGGCACTGACATAAGAAATTGAGACAAATAAAAACACCTTACGTTGAAAAACGGGTATTGACCCTTAATACAACAAC